>JAGYLD010000003.1 GCA_018401355.1 Bacteroidales bacterium | reverse complement strand
TCCTGGAAAGTGGTCTCAAAAACAAAGAAAGGCTTCTATATGTCACTACCGCTTCCAACAAAAGCAAAATTTCCCAATTCCTGGAAAAAAAGGGGATAGAGGTAAATTCATTAATCAAGGAAGATAAATTGCTTTTTTCGCTGCAGGATGAATCCAACGTATGTATTAGCAATGTATTCCGTGATCTGTTCGATAAAGAATACAAAAAAACAATGGATCTTGGTTTCAGGGGATTAAGAATTGCCGTCGAATCAACTTATTTCTTTAATGAACCTGCCCGGGGAAAAAAAATGATCGAAGGTATCGCCGAAATAAACTCCTTCCTGAATAAAAAAAAATGCATCCTTTTGTGCCAGTATGACAAAAAACTAACTGATCCGGGTATTCTGTTACAGGTCATCAAAACACATCCCATCCTGATAATAGACAATGAGATGTTCAGAAACTTTTACTATATTGGCGCTAATGACCTTTTGAAAGAAGACGCCACTCAAAAAGAAATAGATCAATGGATCAATCAGCTGAAAGATTATAAGCTTTATGCTGCAAGTCTTAAAGAAAGTGAAAGAAAGATGAGTACACTCATCGATAACCTTCCTGGTGCTGCCTACAGGTGCCTCAATGACAGGAATTATACCGTGCTTTATATGAGCCATGGGATTAAGAAGCTTTCAGGATATAGTCCACAGGAACTGATAAACAATAAATTTTTATCTTATAACGACCTGATCCATCCGGATGACAGAAAAAAAGTATGGGATAAAATTCAGGATGCAATACATAAAAACAAACCATTTCAAATTACTTACAGAATCGTTGGTAAAGATGGGGGCGAAACTTGGATATGGGAACAAGGCCGGCTTGTTGAAGAGTTTGAGAACGGGACCGGTGCATTGGAGGGGCTGCTTACAGATATTACAGCCCAGAAAACAATCGAAAAGGAATTGCGCATAGCAAAGCAAAAAGCAGAAGAATCAGACCGCTTGAAATCCTCTTTCCTGGCCAACATGAGCCATGAGATCAGAACTCCTTTAAACGGAATCCTGGGATTCACTGAATTGTTATCGCAGCAAGGAATAAGCACAGAAAACAAAGAAAAATATAAGGGAATAATAAATTCCAGTGCAGAACAATTATTAACCATCATCAATGATATCCTGGACATTTCCAAAATCGATTCGAAGCAGATAAAGCTCAATAAATCATCTGTTAACCTCGGAACCATCGTTGATGAAATTTCAGAAAAAACAAAAATTGAAAGAAAAAGACTTAAAAAGGAACATGTAGCCTTTTCACTGGATATACCAACAGATTTTGAAGAAACATTTATTATTACAGATAAAAACAGGATAAAACAAATCCTGATGAACCTGCTGAACAATGCCTTTAAATTTACCTTTAACGGAAAGGTTGAATTTGGTTACCGGTTTGAAAAGTCCAGGAAGAAAAATGTTGACAAAAATGTTGTTTTCTTTGTAAAGGATACAGGAATAGGTATTCCCGGCGATACTCAAAAGTATATTTTTCAGCGGTTCAGACAGGCAGAGGGCATATCTGCCAAAAATCCCGGTGGGACAGGCCTGGGCTTGTCTATTTGCAAAGGGCTTGTTGACCTGCTGGATGGAACCATCAAACTGAATTCCAATCCCGGTGAAGGTACCATTGTATATGTTACCTTTCCCATGATTCTTGCGGAGCACGACCAGGATATTCCCGAATTTATTGAAAAATATGGTAACAAGCTCAATGGCAAAACTGTTTTGCTTGTTGAAGACAATGAAATAAACAGGCTATTTTTCAAGGAGGTTTTGAAAGATAAAGCAAAATCTCTCTTAATTGCTAAAAACGGATCTGAGGGACTTCAGATCCTGGCAGAAAATAAGAATATTGATCTTGCACTGATAGACATTAAGCTGCCGGATTTTTCAGGACTGGAAATCATCAGGAAGATAAAAACATCAGGAAGGGATATTTCCGTTATCGCTCAAACTGCTTATGCAAATGCCGAAGAAATTGATCAATGTTACAATGCCGGTTGTGATGCCTATCTTCCAAAACCAATCAATAAGGGAGATTTGTTTATCGTAATCAACAGATTGATTTGATGCCCATTACCATAAACCGGATTCCTCCTCGAAGATAAAATGATATTAATTGAAATTTTAAAACCCTATGAAAACAATCTTTTTTTGCTTTTTGGCAGTTTTATTTTCACTTAGTCTTACAGCTCAAAAGTATGCAACTACGGATGATGGTGAAAAAGTGATACTTTATGAAAATGGCACCTGGGAATATGATGACAATGATGATAAAAATGAAGATAAAGGAATTCCCGGGGATTGTGCTACTTATATTGTTACCGACGCCGATAAAATGACCGGGGAATCCTCTACATCAACCATTAGGGAAATCATTGTTTCGAAGGATGGAGGAAACACAGGATTGATATTTTCAGGATTCTTCAAAGACGGGCAGTTTTCGCTGCTTTTCAATGCATATGGAGCAAGCCTTTGCATGGAACCTGGCTCTGAAATCAGCATTCTGTTCCGCGACGGGTCGAAATTAATCCTGCAAAATGATCACAAGTATAACTGTGATAATAAAGGTGCTGTCTATTTTGGAAGCAGATGGGGCAAGAAAAAAGAACTTCAGAAAATGTTGAAGAAAGAAATAGAAACGATGCGGGTTTATACAACCGATGGCTATGTTCAGGAAGACTTTTCCAAAAACAACAGTGTTGACTTTATGGAAACGCTGAAATGTTTCAATGAATTACTTTAAAACGTGTATGATAAGCAACCTGCTTATTAATCATGTTTGTATATCTCCCTCAGAATGTCATAGTACTTCTCATAAATCACTTTTCGTTTAAGTTTTAATGTGGGAGAAAGTTCTCCGCTTTGTGGGCTCCATTCATCACAAACCATCCTGAACCTTTTGATCTGCTCTGTTTGCCCCAGTCTTTTGTTAGTCAGATTTACTTCTTCCTGCATTCTTTTATTGACTTCCGGAATGCGGACCAGCTCTTCATTGTCACGATAATGAATTTTATGTTTGCTGGCATAGAAATGTAAGTAATTAAAGTTGGGGCTGATCAGGGCACTGGCAAACTTTTCATTCTCTCCTACTACCATGGCCTGCTCAATTAAGAATGATTCCTTCAGGATATTTTCGATCATTTGCGGTGCAATATAACGGCCCGAAGAGGTCTTAAACATCTCCTTTTTCCTGTCGGTGATCTTTAGGAACATGTTATCTACCATCACTCCGATGTCCCCTGTATGGAGCCATCCTTCATCGTCAATCACTTCCTTCGTTTGTTCAGGATCTTTGAAATATCCCAACATAACATTCGGACCTTTACAAAGAATCTCGCCGTCTTCTGCTATTTTCGATTCAACGCCATTCAGAATTGGACCAACAGTTCCAAATTTTACCCTCTTAACATTGACAGGATCATTCACAGCTATCACAGGAGAACTTTCGGTGAGACCATACCCCTCATAAACCGGAATTCCTGCAGCCCAAAATACTTTTAACAACCTTTCCTGCAAAGCCGAACCACCTGAAACCATAAGTTTTATATTGCCACCAAGGCCTTCACGCCACTTTGAAAATATAAGCTTATCTGCAATTTTTCGTTGCATTTCATAAAGCAATCCTCTGCTGCTGTTAATTTCAAAACGATGCGCAATTCTTAGGGCCCAGAAGAACAAAGATTTTTTTATCCCTGAAAGATCTTTTCCTTTAGCTACAATGCTGTCATATACTTTTTCAATGAGCCGGGGTACGGTATTGAATGCATGGGGATTAATTTCTTTAATAAAATCACCTATCTTCCCCAGGTTTTCCACATAATACAAACTCAGTCCATTAAGTTGGTAGTTATAATTCATCATTCGTTCATAAACATGGCAGAGGGGAAGGAAGCTCAATGCCCTGTGGGAACTGTCCAGTGGCAACATGCCTGCTGTGGTTTTGGCATTGCTCAGAATGTTTTTATGTGAAAGCATGACACCTTTGGGATTCCCCGTGGTACCCGAGGTATAGATAATGCTAAGCAGATCATTTTCCTCTATCGACTTTTTGCATTCCTCGAGCTTCCCGGAATATTTTTCTTTGCTCTCATTTCCTTGTTCCAGGATACCCTGCCAGTTCATTTCCTCATCTATTTCATTGAAAGTAAAAAGATATTGGAGATTATCAATTTTTGCGAGCAACGGTTTGATACGTTGAAGTAAAATATTATCCGCAACTATAAGCATCTTGGCTTCAGAGTGCTTTAGAATGAATTCCTGGTCACTCACACTCAATGTCGGATAAATTGGCACATGAATGACCCCGATCTGGGCCATTCCCATATCCATAAAATTCCATTCCGGGCGGTTTGGAGAGATGGTAGCAATCTTATCCCCCTTTTTAAAACCCATATCCAATAACCCCAGACTCACTTTTTCTGAATATTCTATGTAATCCTTTGAAGAGTATTTAATCCAACGACCTTCCTGGTTTCTGACAAAGGCATCTTCCTTATCAGGATATGTATATCTGTAGAGTTCGAGTATGTCGAACAGCCTTGTTATGTTCATACCGGTATGGTTTTGATCAACTCAAATATACTAATAATCAATGAATCCCAACTTTACTCCAGGAAGGAACCAGAATTATCCAATAGACATGTCGGGATTCCAGAACACCTTTTTGGATGGCTCTCCTTTGTTAACGCCATCAACAAACTTTTCTACGCATTGCAAAACATCGTCGTGATATCCACCCTCAAGTACAGCAAAAATATTGCGAAAAGACCTTCTAAGGCGGTATCCACATTCATAATATGCATCCTGGGTATATTCAAGCTCCAGGAGCTTATCCTTGATGTACCCATCAAAACCAGCAGATACACCTACTGCATCAGGCCTGAAATCCACCGCTTTTTTTATCAATGCATCCAGCATCCTCAGAAAATCCTTATCTGTACTACCAGCCGTTATTGGAATGTTAATGGTGTATCCAAGGCCTTTGCCAACACCAACTTCAGTGGGCATACCGGTAAAAGGAAAACAATGCATCTGATGTATGGAAGCAAATAAGACCATGTCAGTATTGTAAAAAATGGACTGAGTGCCATCACCATGATGTCCGTCAATATCGATTAACAAAACCTTCTTCCCTTTATTCACAAGATACTGGGTTGCAATAGCCATATTATTAAACAAACAAAAACCAGATGTCTTCTCCCTCCCGGCATGGTGGCCAGGTGGCCTTACAACAGCAAAATCACCATCAACAGCAGCAAGAACAGATAATCCAACTGCGGCTTTTGCTGCTTCATAAGTTTCCGGACTTAACTGGATCTCAGCGAGTTTTTCCCTTTTCTGGCAAGCGTTTCTGATATAATTGATGTAAGACTCTGAGTGTACCAGGGAAAGATATTGCTCACCATCAATGTCTGCCTCATCATACTTGTCAATGAAGTCTTTTATTCGGTAATCTCCTTCATATTTCGAAGCAACATTATGGTTGATGAATTTCCTGTTGAATATGACTTTCATGATGAATACTTTACCAACCCCCACCAAAAAAGGCTGTAAAGTTATAAAAAAGCCATCCCATCCCAAGAGATTGGCTGGTTGAATTCCAATCTTGCGGTAATTTAGAACCAATTAAAACAAGGCCTTCCTTCTGTCAATATGCTACAAATGATCCTGGAAATATTTGAAGATCTTTTGGTTTAAATGTAATCTGTCCTTGCCTCCTACACCATGCCCATGGCCCGGATATACAAAATAATCAACCTGAATACCTTTCTTAATAAATTTTCGAATTAGTTCCAGGCTATGTTGCCAAACCACAACCGGATCAGAGGTACCGTGGATGATGAGCAGGTCACCTTGTAACTTTTCCGCATGATTAAGCAAACTTGATTCCTTATAACCATCAGGATTTTGCTCAGGGGTATCCATATATCGTTCTCCATACATCACTTCATAATACTTCCAATCTGTAACCGGTCCGCCTGCCACACCCACTTTAAAATCCTCAGGCTGTTTCAGCATTAACGATATGGTCATGAAACCGCCATAACTCCAT
This sequence comes from Bacteroidales bacterium, assembly GCA_018401355.1. Classification (GTDB taxonomy): domain Bacteria; phylum Bacteroidota; class Bacteroidia; order Bacteroidales; family B18-G4; genus M55B132. The sequence goes on along the minus strand of JAGYLD010000003.1, from coordinate 68,367 downwards.
CCATCCACCCCTATTCTCTCAGGATCTACGAAAGATTGGCTGCGAAGATATTCTACACCTTTCATTTGGTCAGCTATTTCAAGTGTGCCAAGGTTTCTGAAAACGGCCTGTTCGAATTCCAGTCCCCTATTGGCCGAACCATGGTTATCTAAAGTAAATACAACATAACCCTGCTGGGCCAAATAATTAAGGAACAGTCCGGCACCCCCAAGCCAGGAATTTGTTACAAGCTGGGCATGCGGACCACCATAAACATAAACAATGGCAGGATATTTCTTAGTGGGATCAAAATCAACGGGTTTTATCATGCGACAATAAAGCTCGTCACCATTATCCGATTCTAAGGTAAAGATGCTCATTTCGCCCAAAGCATAATCTTTCAGGGGATTTTCATCAATGAGCAAAGTTTGCAATTTTTTGCCTTTATGGGTAATTACATCATACCTGCGGGCTACAGCCGTGTCACTAAAAATGTCAATGAGGTATTTACCGTCTTTATTCAGTTTTACATAATGTGATCCATTTCGTTCTGAAAGCTTATCTGTCTTTCCATTCCGCATATCCATAACATAGACATCTGAATTTAAGGGACTTTCCAGAGTTCCCGTAAAAAACACACGGGCATCCCTGGGGTCCGTTCCGATTAATTCTTTAACAACCCAGGCGCCAGTGGTCAACTGCTTTATCATGTTTCCGTCTGTATCATAGAGGTATAAGTGGTTAAACCCGTCTCGTTCCGATTGCCAGATGAAAAGATCAGGTGTTTTGTGCAGAAAGTACAGTTGGTTTTCCGGTTCTACATATTTTTCACTCCGCTCCTCGAAGAGGGTTTTTACAAGATCACCTGTCCTGATATCGTACTGATTAAGTTTTACATGATCCTGATCCCTGTTTAATACTGCAATATAAATGTATTTCTCAGAAGGCCCCCATGTAATACAAGTAAGATATTGATCGGCTGGTTTTCCGGTTTTCATGAACACCGTCTTCCCCGTTGCAATATCATAGACACCAAGGGTCACTTCTTCGCTGTCCATTCCAGCCATTGGATATTTAACCGGGTCTGTTTCAGCCATCCTTTTGGTAATATCCACAACGGGATATTCTTTTACTTTACTTTCATCCTTCCTGTAAAAAGCAAGATAGTTGCCTTTGGGAGACCAGAAGATACCACCACTGATGCCAAATTCATTTCTGTGAACCGTTTGTCCACATACAATATTTTTGTCTTCCTCCCGGGTAACCTGGATTTGCTTCCCTTCCACGGCAACATAAAGGTTATTGTCGATGGTATATGCAACGGCAAATGAATTTTCTTCAATTTCAATATTTTGAGCGCTTTCCTGATAGTTGTTCATTTCCCTTAGTTGTTCAAGCTCTATGTCATATATGAAAAGACGTTTGTTATGACTAAACATTATAATATTATCTCCCAGTGGCGTAAATCCGGGAAACCTTTTCAATGAATCTTCTTCAATCTTGTTCAATGCACAATTAAGATCATCTATTGAAAGTACCGTGTCATGCTTAACAGAACCTGCTTTGGCCATAATAAGCTTGTTGTTGTCGACAAAGGAGAAATAATCGCTGTTACCCATCCATTGCAGATTGGATATTGATTTGGGATATAAGGTTCTGTTGTACAAAGAAACATCCTGAATATTAAACACTTGATCCTGGGCCAACAAAAATGAACTACTCAGGATAATGGAAATTATTATCAGGATCCGGGTTAACTGGCAATTGACTTTGTTCATGATGGTATGATTTATTTGTTAACAGGTTGTATTTCAAATTTAAAATCAGACAAATGATTGCTTTGTTTATCATTCAAATAGACATAAAACGGCATTTCTACGGGTTTATCAATTAACACTGAAGTATAGTTCCACCAACCATTACCTTCCGGCAATTGCGGGGCTTGATAATCCAGATATATTTCCGTCATTTTCTTATCCACTTTATTCCTGATTATCAAAAAGAACCATCTGAAGTTGGCACGATCTTCATCCCCTCGGGAAATGAATACATTGACGATACCGCCAGGTGCATCGCTGGTATAATAATCCAGTTTTTCCTGAAGATCCTTATCGCTCCAGTTTTCTTTACCAGCCACATTTTTAATAGAATCAGCAATTTGACCTGGAGATTGGTATGAAATAGCTGTTATCGGACCAAGATTCATGTGTCTGTAATTTGTAGGCCTTTCCCCAAAGATCATGGTTATAGCATGGTCATTTATGATTCTTGTTTCTTTATCCAGCCAGGGTTTCTCAGTCATTGATGGGTTTATTGTCCCAATAGGTTGTGCGAAAAGACAGTCCCAAATGAAGACCATCAGGATCACACCAATTATTGATCTTTTCATGGAAAAACAATTTTAAAGATTATGTATGGCTTCAGAAATACGGGCAAGTTGATCAAGATTCTCTTCAATGGCATTTCCAACAACAACAAGGTCGGCACCAGCCTCGCAAATCTGCTTTGCAGCAGTTGCATTCCTGATCCCACCCCCAACAACAAGTGGAATGTCAATGCTTTGTTTAACCCCTTTAACCATTTCCGGGGAAACAAATTTTTGGGCACCACTGCCACCATCAAGATATATCATACGCAAGCCCAGCATTTCTCCAGCCATGGCGGTACACATAGCAATATCCTTTTTATGGTATGGTACCGGCCATGTATTGCTAATATAAGATGCGGTTGTTTGAGCGCCACTGTCAACAAGTATGTAACCCGTCGGGATCACTTCCAGACCAGACTCTTTAATATAAGGTGCAGCAACAACATGCTGACCAATCAATAATTCGGGGTTGCGGCCGGATATCAGGGAAAGAAGCAAAATGGCATCTGCATGCCTGTTCACCTGCATATTGCTTCCCGGAAAAATAATCACCGGCAAACTACAATATTCTTTAATTTTTAAAATGGTTCGTTCAAGGTGGTCACGCATCAACAGACTGCCCCCGACAAAAAGAAAATCTACGTGATTTTTTTCCGAAGCACGGGCAATTTCAACTACCTCTTGTCCTGAATACTTGTCAGGATCAATTAGTACCGCAAATTTTTTCTTTGGAGCTCCTTCTTTGAGCTTTTTATATATATTCATCCCCAGAACCCATTAGTTCCTGTACAAACCTAAAAGAAAATTATCATTTACACAAACAATAATGCAAATTTAATGAAAGATAAATGAAACTTTGTAGCATACTGATCAAAACAATGATTATATCAAACAGCTCCCTGAATACCTTTTCCTGCAACAAAAACCGCCATGTAATCATTTATTCTTGTGTACTGCAACTCAAAACTAAGTTCCTGCTTTTCAGATCGTATGGCACCATAAAATTGTCCTGACCCACTGATCTTTGGAAACTTAAGCATCATATGTTCACGAAAATCAAGTTTTCTTTCCCCATGAATTTTATACAAAGCCTCCTTTCCACACCAACCCAAACAAAGGTAATCCAGGTAATCACCTTCAAGTCGAATATCAAGTTCATCATTACTTAAAAATCTATCTTTCACCTTCATCAATTTAGGTGTAATCCTTTCAATATCGATGCCAACAGGCACCATATCACTGAAAATAGCAGCCGCCATGTTCCCGGCATGCGATAATGAAAAATATCCTTCACCTGAGGAGAAATATGGTTTGCCATCTTGGTTGTACAAGACAGGAGAAAATTTGCCCCCGGCAAGATCCTTTAAAAGTAATCTGGAGGCCAACCAATGCTTTCGACGCTTATCGACAAGAAACCTTTTGTAGTATCTTCTGTCATAATCATTGAAATCCATCATTTCTTCAAGTGCCTGAAGATTTTCATCTATCTTCCAGAACCCTACAACAAATCCCTTGCTATGGTGTTCTTTATTTAAAAGTGGCATGTATCTACCAGTTTGAAGTATCAAAGATACATTAAATAATCCTGGACATGCTTTGTCATATTTACACGAATGATTACTTTTGCAGGCCTTAAATACAAGAAAAATGGAAAACATCATTGCTGATAAAAAAATTGATTTTAAAATTAAGGATATCAATCTGGCTGATTGGGGCAGGAAAGAAATTGAAATAGCTGAAAAAGAAATGCCGGGTTTAATGTCTCTGAGAAAAAAACATTCTAAAGATAAACCGCTCAAGGGTGCCAGGATTACCGGATCTCTTCATATGACCGTTCAGACAGCCGTATTAATAGAAACCCTTTTAGAACTTGGTGCCGATGTCAGATGGGCAAGTTGCAACATTTTTTCCACTCAGGACCATGCTGCGGCTGCTGTCGTCAGGGATTCCAAAGTCCCAATTTTCGCATGGAAAGGAGAAACCCTGGAGGAATACTGGTGGTGTACTCAAAGTGCACTTGCTTTTCCGGAAGGTAAAGGCCCACACCTTGTTGTTGATGACGGGGGTGATGCCACTTTGATGATACACATGGGATTTGAAGCAGAAAACAATCCGGAATTATTAAAGAAAAAACCTTCAAGCAGAGAAGAAGGTGTGATCCTGGAACAATTGAAAAAGATTTTCAACGAAGACCCGACACGCTGGCACAGAACCGCAGAAGAATGGCAAGGAGTATCTGAAGAAACCACAACAGGCGTTCATCGTTTATATCAAAGAAAAGAAGCCGGCACGTTGCTAACACCCGCAATCAATGTTAATGATTCTGTTACTAAATCAAAGTTTGACAACCTCTATGGCTGTCGTGAATCACTGGCAGATGGCATAAAAAGAGCTACAGATGTAATGATCGCCGGAAAGGTTGTTGTTGTTTGTGGTTACGGAGATGTTGGTAAAGGATGTGCTCAATCCATGCGGGGTTTCGGAGCAAGGGTAATCATTACCGAAATTGATCCTATCTGTGCTTTGCAAGCGGCCATGGAAGGCTTTGAGGTAAAAACTATAGAAGATGCCCTTGATGAAGGTAATATTTTTGTTACTGCCACCGGTAACAAAGATGTCATTACCGCCGATCATATGTCCCAAATGAAAGATGAGGCAATCGTATGTAATATAGGACACTTCGACAATGAAATCCAGGTCGATATTCTTGACGAATGGCCGGGCGTAATCAAACAAAACATCAAACCTCAGGTTGACAAGTATACTTTCGAAAAAGGAAATTCCATCTATATGCTTGCAGAAGGACGACTCGTAAATCTGGGCTGTGCCACCGGGCATCCTTCGTTCGTGATGAGTAACTCTTTCTCAAACCAGGTACTTGCCCAAATGGATCTCTGGAACAACAAATATGAGATAGATGTTTATCGTTTGCCCAAGCAGCTTGATGAAGAAGTTGCCAGGTTACATCTCCCGCATATTGGAGTAAAACTGACAAAAATGTCGCAGGAACAGGCAAAATACCTGGGCGTAAATATCGATGGGCCATATAAGCCGGAACATTACAGGTACTAAAATGGTATGTACTTCCCGTACTTCACATTTGGCTTTTCGAGCCACATCGGAGCCTAAAGTCTAACTTATAAAATTATTGAAACCTGGGCGGAACCCTTAAAAAAATTAATTCGTTATTCTAAGGGTTGAACCATCATAGAAAGTTCTGTATGTTACAAGCATTTTGGTTGCCGGGGCCTGTGGCGAACCATCCAGGATCAGGTAGTCATATGAAAGACAGGTGTCAACGACAAAGGGATTGTCAACGATCAGTCTGGTACATAAACCATTTTCTTTACAACATTCATTGGGACTGGACGGAGGTGTCCTTTCATATGCCATGAACTGATCCTGGGATAGCCTGTAAACAATAATGCCTCTGCTGGGAGGATTTGCCGTAAGGTACAACCATCCACCAACAGTATTTATTTCCAGATACTGCGTCGAATTCGGATCAATTGTTATGTTAACATAGCCAACATCTACCTCATTATTGTTGTCTTCTTTTTTACAGGATAATTGAAATGCAACAATTGAAATTAACAATGTCACAATAAAACCTGTTAGCAGCTTGGTGTATGTTTTGCTCATTCAAAGTGAAAAGTTTTTCATCAACAAATTATAAATATTATTTAATTCTTTACATTTGAATACTTTATAAAAACCATTTAATGGCCAGACACCTCAACTTTAGACCAAAAAAAAACATTCTTATACTTAGTTTGCTCCTCCTGTTGCAAAGTGGTTGTGGATTATTTTTCAAATCCAGTGAAGAAAGGTATATGAGAAAACAACGCAGGGTAATGGAAAAACAGGCGAGGAAAGATTATAAAGAGCAACAAAATAAACATTGGGAAATGCAAGCTGAAGACACACAGGAAATGATGAAGAACACAAAAAAAATGAGCAAAAGAAATAATACAGTTCGAAAAAAAGGATTCCTCAGACGCTTTAAAAAATGTAACAAATCCGGAATAGACAACTAATGGAAATCCGAAAAATGAATTCTTTTATACCACTTTCAGGAAAATCTTTTATGTGGGGTTTCCTTGTGCCTATTGCGCTCTGCACATTCAAGGTAACCGCCCAAAAACCTTCCACCATAAAATTTGACAGGATCTCCACAGAAAATATCATTTATGAAAAAGGTCTTTCTCAAAACCTGGTCTTTTCGATAATCCAGGATCACCAGGGTTATATGTGGTTCGGAACCTGGGATGGTCTGAACAGATATGACGGCTATGATTTCAAAATTTACAATAAACAAAACGGTTTATCCAACACCACTGTAAGAAGCCTGATAGAAGATAACGAAAACAATATCTGGATTGGAACTGAAAATGGAGTTAACATCCTGGATTTGCATTCTGGCAAAATCTCCATTATGAAAAATAATCCTGAGGATAAAAACAGCCTGAGCAATAACTTCATCAATCAAATCTATAGGGATAAAGATGGATATTTCTGGTTTTGCACATCAAAAGGGCTCAATAAGTATGATAAAGCCAGCAAGTCGTTTACACATTATTATTTTTATTCCGAAAAAGCAGATAGTATCCGTAGCAATTGGATCAACAAGATCATACAGGACCAGACAGGCAACATGTGGATTGCTACCAATCATGGGCTTTTTTGTTATCAGGTAGGTTCAAAAACCTTTATACCATACTTCAGCAATGCATCAGAAAATACCATTTCCGATAATAACATCAATGATGTTTATCAAACCAGTGATGGATACATATGGATAGCCACAAGGAATGGACTGAACAGGATGAATCCTGAAACAGAAAAAATAAAAAGTTATTTCCATGAATACCTGGATCCAGGCTCTTTAAGTAATAACCATGTTACCTGCCTTTTTCAGGATAGCTTTGGAGTATTCTGGATTGGCACTAAAGACAAAGTCAATCAATACCATCCTGAAAAGGAAACATTCACAGAATATGGCCATACCAATAAAATCACCAGTCTTAGCAATGATGATATATATTCTTTTTATGAAGACAGCTCAGGAAATCTTTGGATTGGAACGTTTAAAGGTGTAAATAAATACGACAGGAATTCCAGCAAATTTACCTTGTATGCAAGATCTTCTGATGAGCCACAAACCCTCTCCAACAACATTGTTTACTCAATCTGGAAAGATCCTGAAGGATTGATATGGATAGCTACAGCCAGGGGATTGAATATCCTTGACAGGGAAACTGGACATTACCGGCTTCTGCATCATAATTTCGATGGAATACATGACCTTGCCAATGAAAAAATCAGGATCATTAAACAGGATCATAAAGAAATATTCTGGATTGGCACTGAAAATCATGGGGTATTCAGCTATGACAAGCAAACAGGTAGATTCAGACATTTTGTAAAAGATCCTGAAAATACGAATTCACTTATCAGTGATGGAGTGCTGTACATTGCAGAATCAAATGATCATAACCTTTGGATAGGCACCAACAATGGTTTAAGCATATTTAATCCGGATAACGGCAATTTTTACAATTTTCAGAATGATCCTAAAGACACCACAAGCCTGAGCAACAACAGGATTTGGCAACTATATGAAGACCGACATGGCAATATGTGGATCAGTACTACCAACGGCCTAAACTTATTTAATCAAAGCGACAGCAGCTTTAAAAGGTTCAGGTATGACCCCGATGATCCCTCCAGCATCAGCTCTGATAAGATCTTTTCAGTATACCAGGATAAAAAAGGGTCATATTGGATAGGAACCATGGGGGGGGGACTTAATTTGTATGATCCCGGAAAAGAACACTTCAAAGCATTTACTGAAATTAACGGCCTTCCAAACAATGTTGTTTATTGCACTTTGGAGGATGACAGCGGGAACCTGTGGATCAGCACCAACTGGGGGCTTTCAAAATTCATTGTAGAAGATACTGTATTCATCAACTACGATGTAAAAGACGGTCTGCAAAGCAACGAATTTAATTCACCAGCCTACCATAAAGCCCAGGATGGGGAAATGTTTTTTGGCGGAATGAATGGTTTAAACTCATTTTATCCTGAAGAAATCGGATACAATGACGAACCACCTGAAGTGGTAATCACCAGCTTCAAAAAATTCAATGAGGTACAGCCTGTAAATATTGCTAATAACGACACCATTACTCTGGATCACAGGGATAATTTCTTTTCATTTGAGTTTTCTGCATTGGATTATTCCAACCCTTCAAAAAACAAATATGAATTCATGCTAAAAAACTATGACAAGAAATGGATATTCAGGAATGCAGACAGAAGAATTGCAGAATATGCAAATGTGTCACCAGGCATTTATGAGTTTCATGTTAAAGCATCAAATAATGACGGGGTATGGAATGAAGAAGGAATTAAATTTACCATTATCATACCTCCACCATGGTGGTCCACTTGGTCATTCAGGATTATTTTCACGCTGTTTGTCATCATCGTCGTGTGGTCGCTGGTCTATAGGAGAATAAAAGTTATCAGAAAAAAACATAAGGTTGAAAAGCGGGTACTGGAGATTGAAAAGCAACTCTTTGACATCGAACAAAGAGCCCTCCGCCTGCAAATGAATCCACATTTTATTTTTAACTCCCTCAATGCAATACAAAGTTTTGTCATTGCAAATGATACCGATAAGGCCATTCATTACCTTTCAAAATTCTCCCAGCTAATGCGCCTTATTTTGTCAAACTCCAGAGAATCAATCATTCCGGTAAAAGACGAAGTCAAAGCCCTTACTTACTTTATGGACATTGAACGACTTCGTTTTGATGATAAGTTTGAATACTTTATCAATATTGACCCAAGAATAGATGAGGAATTCATGGCCATCCCTCCCATGATACTGCAACCATATGTTGAAAATGCAATTCTGCATGGATTAATTCACAGTCCGCATAAAGGCATGTTGAAAATCGACATGACACTTGAAAAAGATACCATATACTGCATCATTGAAGATAATGGTATCGGCCGTGAAGAAGCTCAGAAGATAAGAGAAATATCTGGTATTAAAAGGAAATCCAGGGGAATGATGATTACCCGCGAAAGACTTGAACTATTGAATAAACAGCATAAAGATAAATATTCTATTAAAGTTGTTGATCTTATTAACGAGTTTGGAAAAGGCACAGGTACAAGGGTGGAAATAAGACTGATATATGAAGATATCTAATGAGCATTTATTCATCAGCCGCTAAATGCTCTGTCATATCAATTGATTTTTTTCAGAAATTTGATTTCAAATCAGAAAACAATGATTAAGGCGATAATTATTGAGGATGAGAAAAAATCCAGGGAAACGCTGAACGGTTTGCTTGCCCGTTTCTGTAAAAATGTGGAGGTCATTGCAGAAGCAGACGGATTCAACACGGGGCTGGAAGCCATTCGAAATAATAAGCCTGATGTCATTTTCCTGGATATTCAGATGCCTGATGGCAGTGGGTTTCGGCTTCTTGAACACATTGAAAAAATCAATTTTGAGATCATTTTTACAACAGCTTTTGATCATTATGCCATAAAGGCCATCAAATACAGTGCTTTAGATTATCTATTAAAGCCTATTGATCCCGAAGAGCTTTCCAACGCCGTGAAAAAAGTTGAATTGAAAAAATCGGGCAATCAAATAAATAAAAACATCAGGGTATTGCTTGATAACATCAGAACCACTGACGCAGAATCTCAAAAAATCGTTCTTTCCACTTCCGATAAGATCCATATCATTGAGATCAATAAAATAGTCCGGTGTGAATCCGACAACTATTATACTTTGTTTTTTCTGAATGATGGCAAAAAGATCCTGGTTTCAAAAACCCTTAAGGAAAATGAGGAGTTGCTCAGTGAACACAATTTTATCAGGCCTCATAAATCTCATTTGGTTAACATCAGGTATATTAAAAGTTTTAACAGAGAAGATGGTGGATATATTATGATAGAAGATGGAAGCAGGGTTCCGGTATCACGAAGAAAAAGAGAGAAAATCCTGGAAATTATTGCCAATATCACATGAACAAACTGTTTTACAGGCATTATTGACACTATATATTTGAAAGAATAAATAAACCGTAAACTGATTTTGATCAACCGAAAACTTATTTTTTCTTTTATTTTCAAGATTATTTAATATTTTTACTTTTGAAAAGTCTATTTTGACAAAACTATGGAAGACCTCATTTATATTTTACTAGGTTTGTTGTGGCTGGTTTTCACCTTTTATTCCCAAAATAAAAAGCGGAAAGAAAAACAGCTCAAAGCTGAACAACAACAGGAACAAGAAGAAGATAGTAGCAAAAGTATCCTGGAAGACATTTTTGGGAATATGGAGGAAGAACCAAAAAAAATTGAAGTCATTGAACCTGCTCCAAGATCCAAAACTTTTAAAAAGAATTTTGAAGACCAGTACAAGGATTTAGGAATTGATTCCGTAGAAAAAACAGGCAAAAATTATCATACCAAAGCAGTAAATCCAATCAAGGAAACTTCCATACTGAAACAGAATATTATTGAGAAGCAAGAAATAGTCTCTAAAATAAACAAAATTCGTTCTTTTAATGGTAAGAGCAAAAAGGGAAATAACAACTTTGACCTTAGGAAGGCTTTGATCTATCAAGCGATTATGGACACACCTTACATATAAGCATGTGTTAAGATAACGTTAATTTTTTTTAAATCTACCGTTAATATTGTTTGGTATTTTCATTTTTTTGTTAGTAACTTTACCGACTTTTAATGCACAATGTCATAATCTAACATAAAATTATATGGTATGTTAAGAAATTTACTGTTAACTCTTGGAATCATACTGACATCAAGTTTGTTGGTATTCTCGCAAGTTTCTGGTTCACTCAAAGGAAAGGTATTTGATAAGCAGACAAATGAACCGCTACCATTTGTAAATATTATTCTTGAACTAGGAGGAACACAGGTAGGTGGAGCCTCCTCAGATTTTGACGGCAATTATGTCATCAAACCTATCCCACCAGGTAAATACGATTTAAAAGCTACTTTTGTTGGTTACAAACCTCTTATGATCAAGGGTATTGTTATTAAAGCCAATTCAATAGCTTTTCAGGATGTTGGTTTGGAGTCTTCAGCCGTTGCCCTGGAAACTTTTGAGGTAGTTGATTATAAGGTACCTCTTATCGACAAAGACCAGACAACATCAGGAGGTACTGTTACCTCTGAAGAAATTGCAAAAATGCCTAACCGCTCGGCCAATGCCGTTGCAACAACAGTGGGTGGTGTATTTTCACGTGACGGGGAACGTGGTAACGTTCGTGGTGCCCGTTCAGATGCTACCGTTATGTACATTGACGGTATCCGTGTAAGAGGATCATCAAACCTTCCACAGGCAGCCATTGAGCAGGTGTCTGTGATTCTTGGAGGTACACCTGCACAGTACGGAGATGCTACCGGCGGTATTATCGACGTTACAACGAAAGGTCCTTCCAGAAAATTTGGCGCCGGCGTTGAATTGGAAACTTCAAAATTCCTGGATGCTTATGGTTACAACAGAGCCGGAATAAACCTCAACGGACCCATATTTTCCAAAAAGGATGAAGATGGCCGGATAATTAGTTCTTTGTTTGGCTATTTTATCGCTGGTGACTTCGTATACCGTGAAGATGGCCGGCCTTTCTCAATAGACATTTATAAAGGAAAAGACAGCTATATCAATCTTCTTGAAAATGATCCGCTCATTCCTGCTGGTGAAGGCTTTGGCACATTCCAACGTGGTGAGTTCACCAGACTGAGCGATCTTGAAACTATCAAGACCACACGGAATACCTCCAACTATAACTTCAATCTCTCAGCAAAATTTGATATTAAAACCACTGAAACCATCAACCTTACACTTGGAGGTTCTTTTAACTATAACAGAGGACGTAATTTTAACTTCAGAAGTTCAATGTTTAACTACGACAAAAACCAGTTGTACTTCAATTATACATGGAGGGTATTCGGTCGTTTCACACAAAGATTCCCAACGGATAGAGACAGTAAATCACTTGTGAAAAACGTTTATTATTCCATTCAGGCAGACTACTCAAAAGTTTATGGAGAATCAATGGATGGTGATCATAAAGATGATCTGTTTAAATATGGTTACCTCGGAAAATTTGATTCACACCTTGCATACAATTATAGCTTAGGTGAAGATTCCATCGGGGGCCAGTATTACGAAAATATTTACATAATGGATAATATTTTTGATACACTGGTTACATATGATCCTGCCGATTTCAATCCCATTACTTCCAATGTTACTCAAAACTATTATGAACTCTACCCGGAAAATCAATTCCACAGAAATATATCTGATATCCAGTTGAATGGTGGTCAAATTAACGGACAACAGCAAAACAGCTTTTATGGTATGTTTAACGCACCCGGAACCATCATTAGTGGTTACAATGTTTCTGACAATGAACAGCTGGGAATCAATGCATCCGGTGCAATGGACATTGGAAACCATGAAATAAAATTTGGGTTGCAGTATGAACAACGTTTCGACAGAGGATATGGTTATGCACCTGTCGGACTTTGGACACACATGTACAACCTGGCCAACTTCCATATAGCACAGCTTGATGTGGACGACCCCATTTTGGTATACAGAGACGGTCAGTTTATGGATACCGTTCGTTACCACAGGAAATATGATGAATCTTCGCAAAGGACTTTTGATATTAACCTGAGAAAAAAGTTGGGATTACCTGTTAACGGAACTGATTTTATCGTAATAAACTCTTACGACTTTAATTCCAACTCCATCACTTATTTCGATGAAAACAACAACAAAAAAACAGCGTATGCCAACGGAAATTTATTCGATATTGACATGTTCAGTGCCGATGAATTGTTGAATGATGGATTCTCTTATGTCTTTTATCGTGGTTATGACCACACCGGGGATAGGAACAAAGATAAATCAACATTTGCAGACTTCTGGAACCAAACCACCAGTCAGAATGACAAGGACGTTTATGACCGGCCTATCGGAGCGTTTGAGCCAATATATATGGCTGGTTATATCCAGGATAAATTTGCTTTTAAGGACCTTATTTTTAATGTTGGCGTGCGTGTAGACCGTTTCGATGCAAACCAGGAAGTACTAAAAGATCCTTACCTTTTATACAGAGCATATACTAAAGGAGATCCAGCAAGTATGGAATTGGCAGACAAAATGGGAGGTTATGAAATCCCATCCAATATTGGGAACGACTATGTGGTTTATGTTGATAATGTTTCTAATCCAACATCCATTATCGGTTTCAGGGATGAAGATACCTGGTATAACGCTCAGGGTACTGAAATCCTCGACCCAAATTCATTGGATGCTGGATCTGGTATTTCACCATATATCATTAACCCCAATTCCGAAAGACCTGAAATTGAGGCGTTTGAGGATTACGAGCCGCAGGTTAATGTGATGCCACGTATCTCATTCTCCTTCCCGATCTCGGATGAGGCGCTCTTCTTTGCACATTATGATGTGCTTACTCAAAGGCCTACTTCCAATGTAATATCAAATCCTTCGACCTACTATTTCTTCAATAATATCCAGGGAGTAATAAATAATCCCAACCTTAAACCCTCGAAAACAATAGACTATGAACTGGGATTTCAGCAAAAGCTGAACAATTCATCATCATTGAAATTTTCTGTCTTTTATAGAGAAATGAGGGATGATATTCAGATCTATCGTTTTAATGGGGCCTATCCAAAGGATTATACTTCATATAACAATATTGACTTTGGAACCGTCAAGGGTCTTACCATTAACTACGACCTGAGACGCACAAAAAATGCCCGTGTCAACGCATACTATACACTTCAATTTGCAGACGGTACTGGTTCAAGCACTACAACAGCAAGTGCCTTGGTTGCATCCGGTCTGCCTAACCTGAGAACAACCAACCCATTGGCATGGGACCGCCGCCACCAATTCAACGTTTTAATTGACTACAGGTATACTGAAGGAAAAGAATATGATGGTCCGGTAATCAAAAGAAAAAAGGAAGGTAAACCGCCTGTTCAGGTTTTGAAAAATACAGGGCTAAGTGTTACACTTACCGGTGGTTCGGGAACACCATATACCCGTTCAAGAAATATTTATTCTCAGCTTTCCGGAGCCAGCAGACTTCTTAAAGGTACTTATTATGGTTCAAGGTTGCCCTGGCAGTTCAGGGTTGACCTTAGGTTAGACAGAGATTTCTTTATTACCCTCGGTAAAGGCGAAAATAAAAGAACTTCAAACCTTAATGTATATTTTCAGATTAATAATGTCCTGAATACACAAAATGTCCTAAACGTTTATCCGGCTACCGGAAACCCGGATGACGACGGATATCTTGCTGCTGCAGAATGGCAAAGGGATATAAATAACCAATTGGATCCACAATCATTCAGGGATCTTTATTCAATCTTTATTAACAGCCCTTATAATTATAGCAGCCCAAGAACTATTCGTTTTGGATTACTTTTCAACTTTTAACCTATCGACAACCGATGTTTAATCGCAAAATTTGGAAACAAAAAATGATGACTATGAAAAATATATTCCGTTTAGTTTTTGCCACACTCATCTGTTTTTTCCTGTTTCAGTCAACTTCATATTCAGAAGAATTCGTAGGTGACAAGGGGCAGAAAAACACACAAAATATTAAAGCAAATGCAGCCGGTTGTGCAGCAGGAGCAGGCTTTAGGTTCCTTGATATAAACAACGTCAGGGCACGAATTAATACAGGAGGGGATATGTGGTGGGATCTCCCCAATGGGATAGGTGCCCAATATTTTATTCCTAAAGAAGGAACTGCTACTTCTCTCTTTTCCGGATCACTATGGATCGGTGGGCTTGATATCAATAACCAGCTTAAACTTGCAGCCCAAAGATACCGTCAGGTAGGAATTGACTACTGGCCAGGACCTTTGACCATTGATGGGACTGCTTCCGTTGATGAGGCAACATGTGCACGTTATGACAAGCACTTCCTGATCACCAGGGCCGAGATCGATCAATTCCTTTCATGGTGGAATTCTGATAACAGGGCTGAAGAATTTCCAAATTACCAGATCCCTGAATCAATTCTGGATTATCCTGCTCATGGTGATTTAGCTAAAGATCAAAGTTATTACCTTGCTCCATTCAGGGATGTAGACGGAAATGGAGATTATGATCCAAATCAGGGAGATTATCCATATTATGATATTACTAATGAACTTTGTCCCTTAAATTATGCCGGAGACCCAAATTACAAACCCAGACCAACATTTGAAGATTCATTGGGTATCGTTAAAGGAGGCTTGCTTGTTGACCAGGTTTTGAAAGGAGACCAAACATTATGGTGGATATTCAATGATAAAGGAAACGCTCATACAGAAACCCAAGGAGCACCCATTGGAATGGAAATCAGGGCGCAGGCATTTGCTTTCGCTACCAATGATGAAATCAACAACATGACTTTCTATTCCTATGAGATCATCAACAGATCCACTTTTACATTAACAAAAACCTACTTTTCACCTTGGGTAGATACTGACCTGGGTTATGCCTGGGACGACTATATTGGTTGTGATGTTAACAGGGGGCTGGGTTATTGCTACAATGGTAATGCCGTTGACGGTTCCGGTGAACCAGAAGCTTATGGCGACCAACCCCCGGCTATTGGCGTTGACTTCTTTCAGGGACCATATATTGACCCTGATGGAAGAGACAATCCTGCTTTTACCGGTGATTGTTCAATAATCAATTCACCTTTTGAATGGGATCCAATGGCCATTAATGGCGTTAACTTTGGTAACGGAATTATTGACGATGAAAGGTTCGGTATGCGACGTTTCGTATATCACAACAATACAGGTCCTGGTTATAGCACTGACCCGCAAGTAGCACCTGAATATTACAATTTCCTCCGCGGTATCTGGAAAGACAACACTAAAATGCGCTATGGTGGTAATGCGCACGAGCAATCTGGAGCAGTTGGTCCTGATTGTGACTTTATGTTCCCGGGAGATTCAGATCCATGTAACTGGGGTACACAAGGCAATCCACCAAACGGTGGCTATAACCAAAATGGCAAGTACTGGACCGAGGAAGAAGCAGATAACCCCCCCGGTGACCGTCGGTTCATGCAGTCGGCAGGACCATTTACACTTTTGCCAGGGGCTGTAAACTATATTACTGTTGGTATACCATGGGCTCGTGCCACTTCCGGAGGACCATGGGCTTCTGTGGAACTCCTTAGAGTAGTGGATGATAAATGTCAGAAACTTTTCGATAACTGCTTCAAGGTGCTTGATGGCCCTGATGCTCCGGATCTTGAAATAGTTGAGTTAAACCAGTCTTTGATATTTTACATCTCAAACTCCAAAACTTCCAACAACTATCTCGAAAAATACAACGAATATGATAATACCATCAGACAACCCAATGATAATGATCCAACCCAGAGAAATGACTCCACATATGTATTTGAAGGTTACCAGATCTATCAGTTAAGAGATGCAACAGTTACTCTCGAAAGCAAGGATGATCCTGATTTAGTTAGGTTGGTGGCGCAGTTTGACAAGAAAAACGGTGTTACAACACTGGTTAATTATTATGCTGATAAATCTATTGGAGGAAACGTTCCGGTGGTAGAAGTTCAAGGTGGTGATAATGGTATCAGCCATAGCTTTATCCTCACTACTGACGCATTTGCAACTACCAGCCGTGAACTCGTAAACCATAAACAGTACTATTACGCTGCAGTTGCTTATGCATATAACGAATATATGCCCTATAGCCAGGAACCAGGTGTATTCAATGGTTTATATGGACAGAAAAAACCATATCTGGCCGGACGTCGTAATATTAAAACTTACTCTGCAATTCCTCATCCAACACTAAATGGACAGGTACTCAGATCTGGTTATGGTGATGGGCCAAATATTACCAGAATCCAAGGACAGGGTAACGGAGGCAACGCATTGGAATTGACTGAAAAAACTGTTGAGGAAATCCTGAAAAAAGATTTGGCTGATTCCATCAATCAAATGGGAAGTCCTGATTATCCAATCGCCTACAATGCAGTTTATAAAAAGGGTCATGGACCGCTTGATGTAAAAGTCATTGATCCATTGAATGTTATAGCAGCCAATTATGAAATTCGTTTCATCGCCGATAGCATTATAAATCCGCCTAATGATAGCATTGATATTAATACTGGAAGGTGGATTCTTACTGATCTGGAAACAGATAATGAATATCCATCAGAGAAACGAATTGACATACGCTATGAACAATTGTTTATTGATCTCGGAATTTCTGTTAATATTAAACAAAGCTTATCACCCGGAGACAGCCTTGCAGCTAATAATGGATTATTATATTCTACTTTAGAATATGAAGATAGCACCCAACAATGGCTTTCCGGAGTTGAAGACAATAATGTTCCCTCAAGCAATCAAAACTGGATCCGCTCTGGTTCTTATCAGGACCAGGAAAACCTGAATTACAACGACTGGAATATGCCTGGTCGTGCATGGGACCCAAATGAAGACTATGAAAAGATAGCAAATGGGACATGGTCGCCATACGCATTGTGTATGACAAATGAACAAAATAGTGGTGTTGGTCCGGCACCCACCAAAGCTTCAAAAAATAAGAACACTCTGCACAATATCCACAGCGTAGATATTGTACTCACACCTGATAAGACCAAATGGACCAGGAGCCTTGTTATTGAAATGTGCCCTGAGAAAACTCTTTCACAGGGGAACGTTGAAAAATTCCAGATTCGGCATGCACCATCTGTTGATAAAGATGGGAATCCTGCGGACCCAACAGATACCATACCCAGCAATGACCCCAATGATCCTCATTATCTCAGTGTTATGGGAATGGGTTGGTTCCCTGGGTATGCAATTAATCTTGAAACTGGCGAACGTCTAAACATCATTTTTGGTGAAGATTCATACCTGGTTGGAGAAAATGGAAGGGATATGCTCTTTAATCCTACATCAAACCTTTATGAAGAAATAGGTGGAGAATTTGATCTCTCCAAACCATTGTTTGGAGGTAAACATTATGTTTATGTAATGGATCACAGAACTGTTGTAATGGAAGGTAAATCTATTGATGAAAATTTTGTTTTTGATTATCCTGCATATGATGGCTGCCAATATATTAAATGGGTTTACAAAAATGAGTATGCACCCATCCCACTCCCATCTTTCGTAACATTGACTGCAATTTATTCAAGTACATCATATATAGGGATGCCAATGAGCAATGATGAAGAATGGCTTTCTAATGAAGCTAAACTTAAAATCAGAGTGATCAAACCATACAAACGGTATTATTCCACTCCATTCATTTCTGATAATGGAGACACCCTGAATGATAATTATCCAGTATACACTTTTAGCACAGAAAACATTTCAACCATAGAATACAGTGCTTCCAAGGCCGAAACTGACCTTGATCTTATCAATGTTGTTCCAAATCCATATTATGCATACGCTTCATATGAGAATAATGCACTTGACAACAGGGTTAAGATTACAAACCTGCCTCAGAAATGTACCATTACCATTTACAACGTAAGAGGTACACTTGTAAGGCAATATACCAAGGATGAATCATCTACTTATCTGGATTGGGATTTAAAGAACTTCGCAGGCATTCCTATTTCAAGTGGAATTTATATTATACATGTAAAGTCCAATGAGGGAGAAAGGGTGCTTAAATGGTTCGGCGTCGTTAGACCTCCAGATTTGAATGTATTCTAATGTGAAACCATAAATGATAAAAGTTTAATAACATAAAAAATACAAGCATGAAGAATTTTTATAAATACCTGATTCCACTAGTTATTATAGGTTTTCTCTCGATTGCCGTGCTTGAAAGCTATGCAGGAAATAAAGACAGGTCAGGACAAGCCGGAGCATCTGAGCTCCTGATCAACCCCTGGGCACGAAGCTCTGGATGGGGAAGTGTGAATACTGCTGGTGTGCGTGGTCTGGAAGGTATGTTCGTGAATCCTGCAGGTGTAGCATTTACACCAAAAACAGAATTCATATTTTCTCATACCACTTACCTGAAAGGATCAGATATAAATATGTTTGCCTTTGGGTTCTCCCAACGGGTCGGAGAATCCGGTGTACTTGGTTTGAATGTCGTATCAATGAGCTTCGGTGAGATTGAAGTAACAACACCCGATAACCCGGATGGAGGCATAGGTACTTTTAAACCCAGCCTTCTCAATGTTGGTATTACTTATGCCAAAGCGTTTTCAAACAGTATTTATGCCGGTATTAATATTAAAATCATTTCAGAATCAATTTCTGATGCCAATGCTCAAGGAATTGCTATAGATGCTGGTATTCAATATGTAACAGGCGCAATGGAACAGATCAAGTTTGGTATCGCCTTGAAAAACATCGGCCCAAGAATGAAATTTTCTGGAGACGGACTCCTGGAGAAAACATTCCTGCCAAACGATGAATTCTCTACCTCAATGTATATGCCTTCATCACAATTTGAGTTGCCTGCTGCCCTTGATGTAGGAGCTTCCTATGATTTTAATTTTGCAGAGATCCACAGAATTACCCTGGCAGGTACTTTCAGGTCAAACTCCTTTGGAAAAGACCAATTTATTGGAGGTTTGGAATATAGCTTAAAAGATTATCTTATGCTCAGAGGTGGATATGCATATGAAGATGGCATAACCGATAAGGCAGACAGAACAAATGTCCATACCGGACCCAGCTTCGGTGCAACAGTCCAGGTGCCACTGAGCAAAGAGAGCGGAACAACATTCTCTGTCGATTACTCATACAGAGCAACTGATCCGTTTGATGGAACACACTCTATTGGCATACGGTTTAACCTCTAATTAAGCCGTTCGCTTAAACAGATAATAAAATTATTGCATATTTTCTGAAGGCCCTTTGAGAGGAGGGTCTTCATTTATTATAATATCAGTTAACAATCGTATGAAAAATGGCAAAAACCAAGTATTATACAAAGGAAGGTCTTCAGAAACTAAAATATGAACTGGAGAAAATGATCAGTGTTGAACGTCCGGCCATATCTCAACAAATTGCTGAAGCAAGAGACAAAGGCGATTTGTCTGAAAATGCTGAATATGACGCTGCAAAAGAAGCGCAGGGACTGCTGGAAGCAAAAATTGCCAAGCTCCAGGAAGAAATTAGCGTAGCACGTATCCTGGATGAATCAAAAATGGATACAACCAAAGTCCTGCTCCTTTCACAGGTCAAAATCAAAAACCTGAAAAATGGAGCAGTAATGTCATACACCATTACCCCCGAAAAAGAAGCTGATTTAAAAAATGGTAAGCTTTCCGTATCTTCACCTATTGCAAAAGGATTGCTTGGTAAAAAGGTTGGTAACAAAGTGGAAATCGAAGTTCCTGCCGGTAAGATCACTTTCGAAATAATTGAAGTATCAAGATAAATTGAAATATCATGGCAAGCATTTTTTCAAAAATAATTCAGGGTGAAATACCTTCCTATAAAATTGCCGAAGATGCAAATTACTTCGCCTTCCTGGATATATATCCTATCGCCAAAGGACATACCCTTGTAATACCTAAAAAAGAGATCGATTACATATTCGATATTGATGACAAGCTTTACCAGGGATTGTTCCTGTTTTCAAAAAGAGTGGCCAAAGCTGTTGAAAAAGTAGTGGAATGCAAACGAATTGGAATCACAGTCCTGGGCCTTGAAGTACCCCATGCTCATGTTCATGTGGTCCCAATTAACACAGTTTATGACATTGACTTTAGAAAACCTAAACTGAAAATGTCAGAAGACGAATTCAAGAACCTTGCCTCCATGATAAGATCATATTTCAAATAAAAGACTAATACGCCCTGATATCACGGCCCTCAACATAATTTATAAAGGCTTTATTCACTACTTTATTCCCTCCTGCAGTGGGATAGTTTCCTGTAAAATACCAATCACCCAGATTCTCCGGACATGCATTGTGAAGGTCTTCTATCCTCTGGTATATGATCTTAATACCAGCATTGATGCCTTTTGTGGTGAGCATGGAAGCTATCTTGTCTGATATCTGTTCCGGAGAAAAAGGCTTAAAAATTTCTTTCACATAATTGACCACTTCCTCCCTGGGAAGGAATTCCTGTTCCTTTGATTTTTTATAAACCTCGTTAACGATATGCTGTTGACGGGAATCCCTTAACAACTCCACGGCAGCCCTGAATGCAATAAGATCATTTATCTTGGCCATATCAATTCCATAGCAATCAGGATATCTTATCTGTGGGGCTGAAGAAGCAATTACAATCTTTTTGGGCCCGAGCCTGTCCAAAATTCTAATAATACTCTTTTTTAGTGTTGTACCCCTGACAATTGAATCATCGATAACGACAAGATTATCTATACCAGGCCGTATGGAACCATAAGTAATATCATAGACATGGCCCACAAGATCATCCCTCTGACTGTCCTGGGTAATGAATGTTCTGAGTTTTACATCTTTTACAGCCACCAACTCAATTCTGGGCCGCAATGATAAAATGTCTTCAAGGTCCCTGGAGGAAAAATCCGGACCCAACTGTTGTAATTTATCCCGCTTAACTTTTATGCAAAAATCCTCTACAGCTTCAATTAATCCTCTGAAGGCAACTGCAGCAGTATTGGGAATATAGGAAAAGACTGTATTGTTCAGATCATAATCAACGGCTTTAAGCACAGCCGGAGCCAAAGATTTTCCCAGCTTTTTTCTTTCATTATAAATGTCTACATCCGTACCTCTTGAAAAATATATTCTCTCAAAAGAACAGGCCCTCCTTTCGCCAGGATCTATGTATTTCTCTTCAGAAACTCCACCATCATTTTTAACGATAAAGGCATGGCCAGGCTTTATTTCATGGATTTTATTAATCTCAATATTGAAAGTTGTCTGGATCACAGGCCTTTCAGAAGCAACTACAGCAATTTCATCGTCATGATAATAATACGCAGGACGAATACCATTCGGATCTCTAAGTACAAAAGCATCACCGTGCCCGATCATGCCACCAACCACATAACCACCGTCCCAGCTTTTGGCTGATCTGGAAATTATTTTCCTGACATCAAGGTTTGCAGCAATATGCTTTGTTATTGATCTTTTTTCCATCCCCTGATCCTTATAACTCCTGTATAGGATTTCATTTTCTTCGTCAAGAAAATGGCCAATCTTCTCAAGCATGGTTATGGTATCTGAGGTATCTACCGGGTATTGACCAAGATCAATTAACTTTTCAAACAATTCATCAACGTTGGTCAGGTTAAAATTACCTGCAAGTACCAGGCTTTTTGTCATCCAGTTATTGTAGCGAATAAAGGGATGAAGGCTCTCCGGATTATTTTTCCCGAAGGTGCCATACCGGAGGTGTCCCAGAAACAATTCTCCGGTAAAGTCTGCATTGTATTTTAGCCAACTTATATCTTTTAATAAACTTGGATTTCTTTCACCAACAATATTTATCTGTTCGTAAACTGTATTGAAGATGTCTCTTATCGGAGAAGGATTGTTTGACCGTTCCCTGTTAATATATTTATGTCCTGGCTCCAATCCTAATTTGATACATGCAATGCCTGCACCATCCTGGCCCCGGTTATGCTGTTTTTGCATCATAAGGTGCAATTTATTCAACCCGTAAAATGCTGTACCATACTTGGCAAGATAAAACTCCAGGGGTTTGAGGAGTCGAATCAGGGCGATCCCACATTCATGCTTTATTGGCTCACTCATTTAAAGAATAGAAGTATTAGATTGCAAAAATAGCAATTATATAAGAACATAGATTTTTATGTTATAAATGATTGGGTTTGGTAAAAATTACTATTTTAGATACTTTTTAAAAAATGGCCATACTATGAAAAACTTAAATTTTGCATTTCTATTAATTTCATGCATTTTACTATTCAACATGTCATCATTCTCCCAGGATGAATGGATTGACGAATGTACGACCGTAACAGCTGGTAAAGAAGCCACCATTGATGGTTCTGTGATCACATCCCACACAGATGACAGTCACAGAACAAGATCATGGATTGATATTAAAGCACCTGCACATCACCAAAAAGGAGAAATGCAATCCATGTATAAAAGAACCAACTGTGACACAACAGCCATGCCTTCATATTCACATACAAAAATTGGAGAGATCCCACAGGTAAAGCATACTTATGGATATATAAACACAGCCTACCCCTGTATGAATGAATTCCAACTGGCTATTGGTGAATCTACATTTGGAGGGCGTTCCCTTCTGCAATCCGATGCCGGTCTTATTGATTGCCAGAGACTTTGTCAATTAATGCTTGAAAGGTGCAAAACAGCAAGGGAAGCCCTGGAATTAACCCGTGATCTGACAGAAAAATATGGTTGGAATGACGCCGGGGAATGCCTTACCATCGCAGATAAAGAAGAAGTCTGGCACCTGGAAATAGTTGGTCCGGGTAAAGGAAAAATCGGAGCCATCTGGGTAGCCCAGCGGGTACCCGATGATCATATTTCTGTCAACGCCAATGCCAGCAGAATCATGCAGATAGATCTTAAAGATGAAGACAATTTTATGGCTTCAGACAACATATATTCCATGGCCATTGATTCCGGCTGGTGTGATTCAAAAGAAGATTTCAAGTTTTGTTATGCATATGCCCCAAAAAGCCGTACTTCACTTGCTGCAAGACGCAGAGAATGGCGTGTCTTCGACTTACTTGCGCCATCAATGAAACTTGACCCAAACGCTGAAAATTATCCCTTCAGCATAAAGCCTGATAAGCCCGTTACCCTTCCAGAACTTGTAATGATATTTAAAGATTATTATGAGGGAACACCTTTTAATTTCGTGAAAGATATTACGGTTACTGACAAAGACGGGAAAACAGTAATTTCTCCCCTGGCTAACCCTTTCATGCCTTATGATATGAACAAAGTTTTCAGGATCAACGGTGGATGGGGCTGGAGAGGTGAGAGAACAATTGCTAGATGGTACACCATGTATGCCACCATTATTCAATGCCGTAACTGGCTCCCTGATCCTGTAGGAGGCGTTGTATGGCTTGCCATGGACAATGTGGCTTCCTCGATCTATATTCCCGTGTATGCAGGAGTCACTGACCTGCCAAAACCATACAAAACACCAGGAAGAACAAATGGTTATACACAAGAATCTGCCTGGTGGGCATTTAACAGATTGGGAACCCTTGCGGCCCAAAGATGGGGTGATATGCGCCATGATATCGATACAGTATGGAATACCTACCAAAACAAACTATTTGAAAATCAAAATGCTTTTGAAGCAGAAGTTGTAGAAATTTATAAAAAGGATCCCGTAAAAGGCCGGGCAAAACTTACAGGATATACCGGGAAATGGGGAAATAAGGTTGTTAACAAGGCGTGGGAACTGGGAGATTTACTATGGACCAAATACGATGAATTGTTTTAGATATTTCAAATCAACTACTGTTTAAAAAATGCTAAAGATCAATAAGATACCCCATACTTATGTAATCGTTTTCTATATTATTGTAATGGCTGCTGTCCTGACATGGATTATTCCAGGAGGAGAATATGAGGAAAAAACAATAGTCAAAGATGGACAGGAACATAAAGAAATGGTTTTTCACTATGTTGAAAGCCAGGCACAAACGTGGGAAGTATTCGCTGCACTTTTCAAAGGATTTGTCCGGCAATCCGGGATCATCATTTTCATACTTATGATTGGCGGAGCCTTCTGGATCCTGAACGCCAGCAAAGCCATTGATGTCGGGATCTTTTCTTTCCTTGGATTTACCAGAAAACTGGAAAAAAACCGCTTCCTGAGAAAGGTAGGAGTTGATAACATCGTGATGATACTCATAATGCTTATGTTTAGCGCTTTTGGAGCTATTTTCGGAATGAGTGAAGAAACAATAGCATTTATCATAATACTGGTGCCACTTGCCATCTCCATGGGCTATGATTCCATAACAGGCGTGTCCCTGGTTTTTGTTGCCGCTGGCCTGGGATTTGCCGGTGCAATCCTGAACCCATTTACCATCGGTATCGCACAGGGAATAGCAGAAATACCGCTCTTCTCCGGAATTGAATACAGGTTTATCTGTTGGTTGATCATCAATTTTGTTGGTATGTTTTTTATTCTTCGCTATGCCGGAAAAGTTAAAAAACATCCTGAAAAATCACCTGTTTATAAGGAAGATGAATACTGGAGACAGCGCGATGGCGGAGATGTAAACAATATTGTCTACCACACACCTATTTCAGGTTGGATCGCCTTTGGCTTAATAGAAGCAGCCCTGATCATATTTTCTTTCATTTATCCAATGACGGAAATGAAAGTTGGTAATGCATCTTCAAGCCTGCCCATGGTACCTGTATCAGCCTTTCTTTTTGCAGTTACCGGCATCTTTTCTTTAAGAAAATCAGTTCACTTTTTTGTACTGTCATTATTGCTATCTACTTCCTGATCGTTGGTGTTATGGGCCTGGCTGGTACATCATGGAAATTGCCACACTATTTTTTGCTATGGGCATTCTGTCCGGTATTGCCATGAATTATAATCCTGACAAGATCACCAAACTTTTTATGGAAGGTGTTAAAGATATCCTCTCGGCAGCCATCATCGTTGGATTAGCTGGTGGTATTATTGTGATACTGGAAGATGGGAAAGTTATTGATACCATCCTCTATGGGCTCTCTAAGTCGATGAATGATCTGGGACAGGTTGCCTCTATTGGTATTATGTACATTATACAAACCATCATAAACATTATCATACCTTCAGGATCTGCGAAAGCCGCCTTAACCATGCCCATTATGGCACCGTTTTCCGACCTGATCAACATATCAAGACAGGCTACCGTCATGGCATTTCAGTTCGGGGATGGCTTTACAAATATGATCACACCTACCTCCGGAGTGCTGATGGGTGTTTTGGGAGTGGCCAAGATACCCTATGAAAAATGGGTCAAATGGATCACACCCTTGATGATCATCCTCATGATCCTTGGATTTCTGTTGTTGATACCAACGGTTACGATGGAACTGAATGGATTCTGATTGTTAACGGGCAAAGTAATTTCTGATAGCAGCAATCGATTCTTCAGGTTTTTCTCCTATCATGGTATGCCCTGCATCATTGATGATGACGTGCCTGACCCTGGAAAATAATTGCATTTGCTTTTCCTGATAATCAGGACCTATAAGTGTGTTACATTCCCCGGAAAGAAACAATACAGTATCCGGATAGTTTTCGACACCTTCGACAAAATTAACTGCAGGGTACCCATTTGCATCCATCTGAGATGAAAGCAATATACTCGAAACCAACGATCCGAATCGAACCATCGGCATATAACAAGTAGAAATATCCTGATTGCAAAAGTACCTCGCCATCGGATGTCCTTTAATGGGTGATCTCACAAGTTTCATCATGAAATAATCTTGTCGTGCCTGTTCATCAGGTCCGTGAACATGTAGCGAATGGAACCAGGAATTTATTAAATAATACAGTGCATTCAGGCTTGCAGGAGCTTCAAATCCATTTGCTTTTTCAAATAATTCTTTTCCAAACTCAGGGGTCAGGAATCCTGGTTCAGCAAGTACTATTTTATCAATTTTTTCAGGATGCTTTCCAAGGTATCCTGATGCCAGCATGCCTCCCCAGGAATGTCCTATTAAATGAACCTTTCTTCCACCGGAAACAAGATCAACGATCTCATCCAGGTCTGAATAAAATGCTTCCAGGCTTATTTGCTCCTTTTCAACACGCTGTGATAAACCGCTGCCACGTTGATCATAGAATACAATATAATATTGGTCGGATAATCCGGCAAGAGGCAACAGATAGGCAAAGTCATTACCAGGCCCTCCATGCAATACAATTATTGCAGGATTTTCGGGATTACCATATGCTTCAAGATGAAAAACAACATCATTAACACTAACCTGTGGAATATCAGCATTGACCTCAGCAGTAAGAGGAACACGATGGCTTCCTCCCATGGTGGACAGGAAAAAAATTGCAAATACCAAAACCAAAATAGCAATAATGCCTAAAAGGACCCTGGCCAGTATTATAAAAGCTTTTTTCATTCTCAATATAAATGGATGTTCATTTGACTGCACGATCACCAAAACACACATCCATATATCTTGCCTTTTTGATCAGTGGATGGTCTTCCGGCACCGTCCTCAGACGATTTCTTACTTCAGACAAACTAACAGGTTCAATGCTTTCACAATATTTCGATACCATTTTCCCAAAGTCTTCATTGGCAATCAACTCCACAGCTTTAGCTCCGTATCTTGTTGCCAGCACCCTGTCCATTGGTGATGGACTGCCCCCACGTTGAATATACCCTAAAATGGTCTGACGTGTTTCTAATCCGGCTTTATCTTTAATGATCTTTGAAATATATGAGGCAGCAGATTCACCTTTTTTCTTTTTTATACCCTCGGCAACAACAACTATGGAATATGGTTTTTTGTTTTGGGTTCTTTTCATCAGGTATGATGCTATAATTTCCTCATCATATTCTATCTCCGGGATAAGAATAACATCACCACCTCCGGCAACACCGGAATAAAGTGCAAGCCATCCTGCGTGATGGCCCATAACTTCAATAACCATGGTTCTTTTGTGTGAATTGGCTGTTGAATGCAGACGGTCTATAGCATCTGTTGCAATCAGAAGTGCACTGTCAAACCCAAATGTAATATCGGTTCCCCATACATCATTGTCAATGGTCTTAGGTATCCCGACAATGTTCAGCCCTTCTTCAGCAAGCATAGAAGCTGTGCGCATGGTACCATTTCCTCCTATGACAACAAGTGCCTCTAATCCAAGTTCATTGTAATGCTTTTTGATCAGTTTTGGTTTATCAATCTTTAACTGGTTTTTGCCATTGTCTTTAAAAGGTTTTTCCCTGGATGTTCCCAGAATGGTACCCCCCAAAGTAAGTATCCCGGATAATTGCGATTCTTCAAGCTCCTGGTATTCCTGGTTTATCAAACCTAAAAAACCAGAGGAAATTCCATATACTTCCATACCATATTCCAGGATGGCCGTTTTACCGACACCCCTTATGGCTGCGTTAATTCCCGGGCAATCACCCCCGGCAGTAAGTATGCCTATCCGCATACCTTTTGTTTTTTTTGCCATTGGATAGAAATTGAATTGTATTGCAAAATAAGACAAATCACAAAGAAGTGACAATTAATTATTTATCTTTTTTCAACAAAAAGTCACACTTTCAGTGGTTCGCCTTCTGATTTAGCAATGATCACAGCACCACAACTATCGCTCCATACATTGGTTGCCGTTCTGAACATGTCGAGGATGCGGTCAACAGAAAGTATCAACCCGACACCCTCCAGGGGCAATCCAACTGCCGTAAGCACAACAGTGATCATCACCAGCCCGGCCATCGGTATCCCTGCAGCACCGATAGAAGCCAGCAATGCTGTAAAAACAACGATCATCTGCTCTGCAAAAGAAAGATCAACACCATAGGCCTGTGCTATAAACATGGCTGCAACACATTCATAAAGGGCAGTACCATCCATGTTAATGGTGGCACCCAATGGGAGCGTAAAAGAGGATATCTTGTTTGAAACACCATCATTATCTTCAACTGCCTGCATGGTCAATGGTAAGGTCGCACTGGATGAAGAAGTGGAAAAGGCAGTGAGCAATGGTGTTGTAACTGCTCTGAAATGCTTGAGCGGACTAACTTTTCCTATCACTCTGGTTAAAATGGGCAGGGTTATCAAGGAATGAAAGAACAAACTCAACAAAACTGTTAACATATAAATCCCCATGGTTTGCGCCAGGGAAACAATATCGTCTGATTCTGCAATCTGCTTGGCAACGATGCCAAATACACCAAAAGGAGCAAGTTTTATGATGAACATCGTGATCTTCATCATGACCTCAAACAAACTATTAAAAAGGTCTGTCAGGAATGTCCTGGCTTTCTCCCCTGACCTGGTGATAAAAAAACCAAAGAAAATGGCAAAGAAGATAACAGAGAGCATCCTGTTTTCGGCAAATGCCTGAAAAATATTGGAAGGAATGATGTTTATCAAAACCTGGCCAAATGATTCCTGGATCACATCCAAACCCTCTACTTCTTTACTGAAACCAAGGTCAGCACCTATTCCGGGTTTAATCAGGTTTACAAAAACAAGTCCTGTTACAATGGCAATAGTACTGGTCAGCACATAATATAAGATTGTTTTTAAGCCCAAACGGCCAAGGTTTTCAGCACTCCCAATATTTGTAACCCCTGAAATAATTGAACTCAGGATCAGAGGGATAATGATCATTTTCAGGGCACGCAGGAAAACATCACCCATCCATTCGATATAAATAACCTCTCCCGGGAAAAATAGCCCAAACATAATCCCTATTATGAGTGCAATGATGATTTGCCAGTGTAAAGGAATTTTTCGCATGATCCTGTTTTTGGCTAAAAGTAATAAAAAATGAGAAATTCCCCGGGAAGGAATCATTGATGTAGGATTCAGATTTTATTAATTTTGTAAACATCTCTCTACAAATAGTTAAATTCATTATTATGAAACGTTTTTTTATTCTTGCCTTTTTTGTCGCTGCCTCCCTTCTGGTTTTTGCGCAACATACCAATATCATGATCGATGTTGAGGGATCCTCAGGCTATGCTCCTGAAGAACCTTCCATAATAATAAATCCTGATAACACCGACCATATGCTTGCCGGTGCAAATATCTACTATGGATACCGGTCCACCGACGGCGGCTATACCTGGTCCAAAGAAGTCCTTACCTCTACTTATGGAGTTTGGGGTGATCCATGCCTGATCGTTGATACAGCCGGAAGCTACTATTTCTTTCACTTATCCAATCCCACCAATGGCAGTTGGATAGACAGGATCGTTTGCCAGAAAATAGAATCCATCAGCGGAACCTGGAACAATGGAACGTATATGGGCCTGAATGGCACCAAGGCACAGGATAAGGAATGGGCCATCGTTGACAGAACCAATAATAATATTTATGTCACCTGGACCCAATTTGATGATTATGCCAGCACAGATCCCAATGATAAAAGTAATATTCATTTCTCCAAATCTCTGGATGGTGCACAAACATGGTCTGATGCAAAAAGGATCAATGAAATTTCCGGTGACTGCATTGACAGTGACAACACGGTTGAGGGTGCAGTACCTGCCGTCGGACCCAATGGCGAAATATATGTCTCGTGGGCAGGTCCAGCCGGCCTGGTTTTTGACCGCTCCCTGGATCAGGGTGAAACCTGGCTGGATGAAGATATTTTTGTTGACAACTTCCCTGGTGGTTGGGACCTGGATGTTCCAGGGATTTCCCGGTGCAATGGATTTCCTGTCACCAAATGTGATCTCAGCGGAGGAGAACATCACGGAACAATTTACATCAATTGGTCTGATCAGCGCAACGGACCTGATGATACGGATGTCTGGCTTGCCAAATCAATAGATGGAGGAGATACCTGGACTGAACCCATTCGTGTCAATGATGACCCACCAGGAAAACACCAGTTTTTCACCTGGATGGATGTGGACCAGGTTACAGGTTACCTCTGGTTCGTATTTTACGACCGGAGAAATTATAATGATGAAAATACCGATGTCTATATGGCCCTTTCCACCAATGGGGGCGAAACATTTGATAACTTCAGGGTCAGCGAATCTCCTTTCCTGCCTTATGCAAGTATCTTTTTTGGTGATTACACAAACATTTCAGCGTATGATAATGTGGTCAGGCCGATATGGGCAAGACTGCAGGAAGGGGAACTAAGCATCTGGACAGCCATTGTCGATCCTTTTGTTGGCGCTGAGGAGGAATATGTTCAGGATGTTTTTAACCTGGAGCAAAATTACCCGAATCCATTCCGCGAAAGCACCTATATTTCTTTTAAAGTTATTGAACCATCAGAAATATCACTGAATGTTTATAATATATACGGACAATTGATGGCAAATATATTCAACCGCAAATTCCATCATTCCGGAAAATATGTCGAGTCTTTTAAACCTGATCAGTATGATCTTTCACCAGGAATATATTATTTTGAATTATCATCTTTAACAACCCGGCTGCAAAGAAAAATGATCTTGGTTGAATAAGCATTGACCATAAAGCATTTATCTATGGTTCGTCCGATAATAAATAATTTTTGTAACAAAGGTTTTTTTCCTACTTTTGTTGCCAATATTTTTCCCATAACCAAATGGATGCTGAATTTCTCCGAATTCTAGAAAAAATCAGGGCTTATCCTTTTATAGAAGGTATTGGAGGTTTAACTATTAAGGAACTTTCCGAATCAATCAATGTTCCGGTTGATGATATTACAAAACATATCAAAAATGAAGCTGACCTCGTGGAAAAAGTCCTGGAATTTGAAAGACATTCATTCAAAGTAATCTTTGATGTTCATAATTTTGAGGGTGTTAATGCCATTGATATCCTGCTGACGGTAAGTAAAGAAATGGCCGTTAAGTTCAGCAATATCAGCCCCGCATTGACTTTTGACCTTAAAAAATTCTATCCAGAATTGTACCAGGATCATTTGACAAAACGACAAAATTTTATTTTTGAAAAAATAAAAATTAATCTGCAAAAAGGTATAAGTCAGGGAATGTACAGGGATGACCTCAGCATAGAACTGATTTCAAGATTATATATCGCAAGACTTCTTGACCTGCATGATCCAAATTTTTTCCCTCCGGAACAATTTTCTTTTAAAATGCTCTTTAATGTTATGTTTGAATCTTTTGTTCGAAGTATTGCAAAGCCTGAAGGCCTTAAATATTTTGAGAAAAAGCGCAAAGAACTTGAGTTATAAACACCAAATATCAATCTCAAAACCATTCCTCCCATCATGAAGAAAAGCTATTTCCTTATTGCTTTAACTGTACTCCTGTCATTTTTTAGCAAACCATGCTTGTTTTCCCAGGAAATATACCGGTTAAGTGAAAAAGAAGCCAGGCAATTTGCTTTCGAACATAATTATGACCTTATCAACTCCATAAAAGACATTGAGATTGCAAGAAAAACTGTAAAAGAATATTTATCAGCTGGGTTTCCACAGCTTAATGCCAATATTGCCTATAACGATTATCTGGCAAGACCAACATTTATTATCCCTGAAGGATCATTCGGACCAGGATCTCCTGAACAGAAGGTCCAGTTTGGAACTAAATATACCGGTTATGGAGAGATCATACTGAACCAGCTGCTTTTTGATGGAAGATATATCCTGGGAGTTCAGGCTTCAAAAAAGCTGGTTGACAAATCACAAAAAGAATACCGGAGTAAAGAGCTGGACATCGAAAAAGAAGTCAGCCTTGCTTACACAACGGTGCTGGTTTCAGAGGAAAACAATAAAATATTGGATACAACCCTGAAGAAAATGAAACATATGCTTTATGAAACCAGGGAAACTCATAAAGCAGGATTTCTTGAAGATACTGATGTCGATCAACTTGAGCTCATTGTGGCAGACCTCGAAGCCTCCGTGATCACATCGGAAAACCAAACTGAGCTTGCATACAGCTACCTGAAGTTTATCCTTGGACTCAAACTCAATGATTCCATTGTATTAACCAACAGCATTGATGAAATTCTAAAGAATGTAAATCATACTGCCCTCGTCAATGAGAAATTTGACTACAACAATAACATTAACTATAAAATTCTTAAAACTCAGGAAGAACTTGCGTTAATGAAACTAAAAGCCGCTAAATCTGAATATTATCCAACACTGAATGCTTTTATGACCTATCAGTCACAGGCTCAGAGAAACAAATGGGACTTTTTCGACAGCCAGGGCGTATGGTTCCCAACCAGTATCCTGGGTATTGAAATGAATATTCCCATCTGGAGTTCAGGTTACAGATCTTCCAGAGTACAGCAGGAAAAACTTAATCTGGAGAAGGTCCAAACACTTGATGATCAATTAAAAACAGGATTGACCATTCAGGCAAACCAGGCCAAAACAGATTTTACTAACGCTTACCTTGTATTTCAGAACAAAGCCGGCAGCCTTGAAACGGCAGAAAAAATATTCAGGAAAACAACCATAAAATTTAAAGAAGGCCTTGCATCAAGCCTTGATCTTTTACAGGCTCATAATCAATTCCTTGTATCTGAATCAGACCTGATGATTTCCATCCTGGATCTGCTGGAAAGAAAACTGGAACTTGAAAAACTATTAAATAGGAATTAATCGATGAAAAAATTAATCTTTTTAATTGTCATTGCCTTTCTGGCCTCTTGTCAATCAGGAAATGAAGCTGACAAGATCAAAGAGAAGATCAAAAGCAATAAGGATAAAATCGCCGAACTTAACCATGAAAATGTAATACTTGAAAAGCAGTTTATTGAATTATCAGGAGAACAAAAAGACAATAGCATCCTGGTAAGGGTTGATACGGTGAAACCTCAACCATTCCGGCATTTCTTTGAAGCTTCAGGAACAGTTGAATCCATTAATGAAGCCTTTATTAGTCCTGAAATCAGTGGACAAATAAAGCTATTATACGTGACTGAAGGTCAAAGGGTATCAAAAGGTCAAAAACTTGTAAAATTGAGTACAAGTGTCACAGAAAACAACATAGAGGAAGTCAAGACCTCTTTGGAACTTGCAAAAACATTGTATGAGAAACAAAAACAACTCTGGGATAAAAATATTGGTTCTGAAGTGCAATTCCTGGAAGCCAAAAACAGGAAAGAATCCCTTGAAACAAGACTCAAAACACTCGAAGCACAGTTGGAGATGGCTTACATAACCTCACCAATAGTTGGGATAGTTGATGAGATTTTTTTGAAAGAGGGTGAACTGGCTGTTCCGGGAGTTCAAATCATGCAGGTCGTAAACCTTGATGAATTGTATATCAATGCAGATATTGCAGAGAGATACCTTTCAGATGTTAAGGAAGGCGAAGAAGTTTTTGTTACTTTCCCCTCTTATCCAAATATCACCCTCCAGGAAAAAGTTCATCGTGTTGGAAATGTTATCAACCCAATGAACCGCACTTTCAACATGCAGTTAAAAATTAAAAACCAGGAAGAAAAACTTAAACCAAATATTTTGTCCATCATCACCATCAATGATTACTCAACAGATAACGCTTTGGTAATTCCTTCCATAATTGTCAAAGAAGACATGAAGGGAAAGTATATATATAAGGTGGCTGATTCCCCTAACAGCTATGTTGCAAAGAAAGTTTACATAGAAACCGGAATCTCATATAAAGACCTTACGGAAGTAAAGGAAGGGCTAAGTTCCGGAGATATGGTGATAACGGAAGGGTATAATCTTATTTCTGACGGATCTGAAATAAAGGTTAAATAATGGAAAAAAGCGAAACCAAAAAAGTAATCAGAGAATTCAAGCCTACCAGTCTTGCTCTGAAAAATAAAAATACGGTCTATCTTCTTGTACTGGTATTATTGATTTTTGGGATGTATTCTTACCGTTCATTGCCAAAAGAACTTTTTCCTGATATTGTCATGCCCACGGTGATGGTTCAAACGATATATCCGGGCAACCCGCCTGTTGACATAGAGAACCTGATCACCCGGCCACTGGAAAAGGAAATAGAATCCATTAAAGGAATCAATGAGATCCAATCTACATCCTCTCAGGATATAAGTGCCATTTTCGTTGAATTCAATACCGATGTTGACCTCAATAAAGCCCTGCAGGATGTAAAAGATGCTGTCGACAAGGCAAAAAGTGAGTTGCCGGATAACCTGTTGGATGACCCCATTGTTACAGACATTGACTTTTCAGAATTTCCCATCATCAATGTAAACCTGTCTGGTGATTTCAGCTTGAATGAGCTGAAAAGATATGCCGAATATCTTGAAGATGAGATTGAAAGGATATTTGAAATAAGTAAAGTTGAAATTATTGGGATCAATGAAAGGGAAATGCAGATCAATGTTGATCCGTATAAGCTTACAGCTGTTGAACTTGGTTTTGGTGATATAGAAAATGCCGTTGCCAGCGAAAATGTATCTATGTCTGGTGGGGAAATTAAACTTGGAGATAACAGGAGGTCCATAAGGATCATGGGTGAGTTTACCAATCCACGGGAAATAGAAAACATCATCATTAAAAGCGAAGATAATAAGATCGTTTATTTAAAGGATGTTGCCGAGGTTATATATGGTTTTGAAGAGCCCAAAAGTTACACCAGACTAGACCGGCATCCCGTTGTCACCTTGCAGGTGATCAAAAAGGGAGGAGAGAACCTTCTCGCTGCAACCGATCAGGTCTTTGAAGTAATTGAAACAGCAAAAAGAGTAAATGCCATACCCGAGAACCTGAACATTTCTATCACTCAGGATCAATCTGATATCGTAAGAAAACAACTCTCCAACCTTGAAAACAGCATGATCATGGGGGTGATCTTTGTCATCCTGGTGCTATATTTCTTCCTGGGAACAAGAAATGCATTGTTCGTCGGCTTTGCCATTCCAACATCTATGTTTCTTTCTTTTATGGTGCTTGGCCTCATGGACACAAGGATCAATATGATCGTTCTTTTTTCATTGATCCTGGCCCTTGGTATGCTCGTTGATAACGCCATCGTTGTAGTTGAAAACATTTACCGTTTCATCGACAAAGGATACTCCAAACATGATGCAGCCAAATATGCTGTCGGTGAAATTGCTTTACCAATCATAACATCAACAGCCACTACCCTGGCTGCCTTCTTCCCATTGCTCTTCTGGGACTCCATGGTCGGAGAATTTATGAAATACCTGCCGATGACGCTGATCATTGTGCTGACATCCTCACTGTTTGTTGCCCTGATCATCATTCCTGTGGTTTCCTCCTCGTTTATTAAGAGAAGTGAACTTGAAAAACCACTGAACAAAAGAAGATCTCTGGTTATTGCCGGAATCATGATAGTTGTAGCCGTATTATTCATTGTTTTAAAGGCCAATGTCCCTGGATCCCTGTTGCTAATTTTTGGAATAATTGGAATCTTCAATATTTTCCTGTTTTACCCGGCATCAAAGTGGTTTAGGAATAAATTCCTTATATGGCTGGAAAGGTTTTACATTCGTATTCTGCAATTTGTTCTCAGAAAATACAATCCGTTTTATTTTGTAGGTGGAACATTTCTGCTTCTATTAATAACTGTGGTATTCTATTTCGGGACAAATCCCAAAATGCTCTTTTTCCCGGAAAGTCCTCCAAACTATATTAATATTCTTGCCGAAGGACCTATTGGTACGGATATCGACGCATCCAACGAATTCATGCTGGAAATAGAAAATAAAGTCTTTGATATCCTGAAACCTTATAAGCCAATAGTAAAGGATGTTTTGGTTACAGTGGGCAGTGGAGCAAGGGCTGAAGATGAGTATTTTGACTTATCTGAGCAGTTGAACAGAGGACTTATCACCATTAACTTTGTCGACTTTGAAAAACGAGGAGACCTGGATTCAGAAGACGCATTGGTTGATCTTTCAGAAGCTTTGTTAGGAAATTATCCCGGTATTCAAATATCAGTTGCAAAGCCCTCTGAAGGACCACCTGCAGGAAAACCAATCAACCTTGAAGTAAGTGGAAGAGACTTTGATAAACTACTTTACCTTACTGATACTATTCAAAACCTTATTGAATCAGCAAAAATTGAAGGAATTGAGGGTTTAAAAATTGATCTTGATATTGGAAAACCTGAAATCATACTCAGTATAAACAGGGACAAAGCAAGGCGTTTTGGCCTGTCTACAGGACAAATAGCCTCTACCATAAGAACAGCGTTGTTTGGACAGGAAATATCTGATTATAAAGTAGGTGAGGATGAATACCCAATTCAACTAAGGCTTGGTGAAAATTTCCGCCACGATATTTCAGCCCTGCTTAATCAAAGGGTAACCTTCAGAAATCAGTCGAATGGTAAAATCGTCCAGGTACCAATTTCTGCCGTGGCCGATATTACTTACAGTACAACCTATGGTGAAGTTAAACGAAAAGACCGGGAAAGGGTCATCACCATTTATTCAAATGTAATTGAAGGTTATAACGCCACCGAAATAAATAATCAGATAAAAGCCATCCTGACAGATTTTGAAATGCCTGCCGGATATCTTTACAAGTTTACCGGGGAACAGGAAGAAATGGCCGAATCTATGGCATTCCTGGAAAGAGCCCTGCTCATTGCATTATCCCTGATCCTGATTATCCTGGTTACACAATTCAATTCCGTTGTAAAACCATTAATCATACTTGTTAGTGTATTGTTCAGTACTATAGGTGTATTCGGTGGATTGAGTACGTTCCGAATGGATTTTATTGTGATCATGACAGGAATAGGAATTGTTTCCCTTGCCGGAGTGGTCGTTAATAATGCTATTGTGCTGATTGATTTCATTGACCTCCTGAAAAAGAGAAAAAGAAAGCAACTGGGTATGAAATCAGACTCATTGCTATCAATTACAGATTCAACAGATTGCATTTTGGAAGGAGGAACAACCAGGTTGAGGCCCGTATTGCTCACTGCCATCACAACCATTCTTGGATTGTTGCCTTTAGCCATAGGACTCAATATCGACATCATCGGACTGCTAAAAGACTTTAACCCCAACATCTATTTTGGTGGTGATAATGTTGCATATTGGGGTCCTATTTCCTGGACCATTATCTTTGGACTTTCATTCGCAACATTTCTGACACTGATCATCGTGCCTTCAATGTACCACATCCTTTACATTGGTAAATTGAAGATTAATAAACTGGCTGGCAAAAACAAATATTGAGAATCTTTCATCATTATTTCCTGTGAGGAATGATTTAATTTTCTTATCCCGTGATTGAAGTGCAACCATTTCAATGAATCCGTTGTCTTAATTGTGTGTTCAAAAGGTGCATGTCTTAGTTTTTTGATGCACAAAACGTTAGGGAATACATCCTCTCTTTTGAGGGTTAAATGTATCCTG
Organism: Bacteroidales bacterium; assembly: GCA_018401355.1. Taxonomy (GTDB): domain Bacteria; phylum Bacteroidota; class Bacteroidia; order Bacteroidales; family B18-G4; genus M55B132. The sequence continues at coordinate 29,956 of JAGYLD010000003.1, read as the reverse complement.
TGTTGACGTAGTTATGGTTTTTTTTGTACCTTTACTAATTAAGTTTTTCAGTAGGTAAAGGGAGGCAAAAAGCAAATTCCCCGGGAATTATTGTTTGCCAAAAACTTGGAAGCCATAACTTAATGCTAAACGAAGAGAAACTCATAAAACGTTGCCTGGAAAATGACTCCAACGCCCAAGCGGAGCTTTACAGGTTTTTTGCACCAAAGATGTTTGGGATTTGCTTGCGTTTTACCAGAAATAAAATGGAAGCAGAGGATGTTCTTCAGGATGGCTTTATTAAAATATTTACTTACCTGAAGGATTTTAAAAATGAAGGTTCTTTAGAAGGTTGGATAAGGAGAACAATGATCAATACCGCCATCAATTTCTATAAGAAAAACCTTAAGAAAATGAATGAGATGGACATCGATCATACCGACATTCCCAATGCAGATGAGGAAACCGCCATTGACCGGATGTCGAATGATGAGTTACTTAAACTGGTACAAGCTCTGCCTGATGGATACAGAATGGTTTTCAACTTATCCGTGATCGAAGGTTATACACACAAGGAAATTGCAGATTACCTTGATATTTCAGAAAACACCTCCAAGTCACAGCTCTCAAGAGCCCGAAATGTTTTACAGATGAAGATCAACAAAACCAAAAACCCGTGAACAGAGATTCCAAACATATGGATGAAGTCTTTCGTAACAGATTTCAATCGTTCGAAGCCCAACCGCCCGAATACATATGGGATAGGATAAAAGCGAATATCCCGGGTAATAATTCCGGAACGCTCTTTAGCAATCCCGTTTCACTGGCCTCCATTGCAGCCATTATCCTGATAGCATTGATGCTGGGAATAAATACCATCAAACAGGAAAATATCCAACCTGCAAATTCTATTCAAAAAAATCAAAATATCGCTACATCACAAGATAATACAGCATATCAAAACACAAATCCTGTAACCATACCAGCTCAAAGCATAAATACAACCGATATTAGCCTCCAAAATGAAAATCCTGCAGGACCTCAAACGGGATTTGGAAAATCATTCCCATCGCTGGTAAGTGAAGAAAAACCCAGTGCAAGGGAAAACATCAGGGTCTTTACCATGGGTAATTTGAGCTCACGCAAAATTCTTGCTGAAAATGATAAGCCGAACATACATGCTGATAATCAAAACTTAAAACCAACCTATAATAGTCTGAGTGGTAACATCCAAAACTACAGGGCCAGACCAGAATTAGTCATGGGTGTGCATTTCAGCCCTGAGGTTATGTTCTATCCCGAGGATAACATCAACAACCAAAATTCTTACAGGTTCGATTTAAGTGCAGCATTACATTTTTCAGATTTCTTTGTTGAAACAGGATTGGGACTTAACTTCTCCAAAGACCAGGGAGGATATTCATATGATTACCAGAAATATCTTGGAACTTATGACGATGTCTATGAAGTTACCTTCGATTCAACCGAAAACGGGGTTATCCCAACCTATCATACCAGCCCTGAAGATGTTTACGATTCAGTGTCAGAATCATATCATCCAACAAAGAATAAATATACATATCTGGAAATTCCATTGCTGATCGGATTTAAGAAAGACTATAAGCGTATTTCATGGTTTGTAAAGGGTGGACCTTCCTTTGCATTCCTGGTACATAAAAATATTCCCGAAGTAAACATAACAGATCAGGATATTCTTCTTGCGCTCAATGAAAACAAACAACCACAAAGGGTAAGCTCTAATGTGCAATTTGTTTTGGGAGCCGGGATCAATTACCGGATTCATAAAAGGGTCAGCCTTTCCTTCGAACCTGTGTTCAGATACTATCTGACATCAGCTTATGAACGATCTTACATTCGTTCAAAGCATACTTATTCCGCAGGCGTCAGGGCTGGCCTGTTATTCAACTTTTAAATGAAGGATTATGAAGATGTATAACAGAAAAATTAGGCTTGCAGAACATCGCCATAGGAGCTACGGCGAACTGAGGCAAGTGTTCTTCGCAGGAGGAATTTGGCTTTTCCTCTTGCTTCTCCTCCCTCAATTTGCCATCTCTCAGATCAATGGTTCAGAATATGGCTATGTATATATCTCCGGCCAGATAACCAATGAAACCAGCGGAGCGCCAGTTCCCAACCAAACTGTTTATATTCAATCAGACATATCCTACAATCCTTCATTTGTTTATTCAGACTCTGTTATTACTAACGAATCCGGTTTTTACTTCGATACAATTCAAACAACTTGCGACCAGGGATCACTTGTAATATATACATACGACGAAAATAACCTGCAATACAAAGAACAAAAATATTTCAGATTCTATTGGGACTATGAAGCTCACATCGTTGTTGATGATATCGAAATTTTCGACCCCGCAACCAATAATGATTTTCAGGCAAGTTTTTACGCATTGAAGGATACTGTCGTTGTTGGAGAACTTTTATACAATTTTTATGACAACTCCATTGGAGAAAATATCAGAACATGGGAATGGGATTTTGGTGATAATACAAATATTGCTGCCATACAAAACCCCCAACATGTTTATGATGAACCCGGAGTATATAATGTAACACTCACCATCTCAAATAAAATCACCCATGATGACTACTTTGACGTAAGTACCATCACCAAGGCTATTCACGTTATTGACAAGGCGTATTTTCACCTTGGAGGACATGCCAAGATCGGTGGCTTCCCTATAGATTTTGGTTACGCCTACCTCTATAAGTTCAATGACAAAGATGAGCTGACCCCCATCGATACTGCCAGGATAGATACCCTTGGATATTACTACTTCTATCACCTCCTTGAAGGTGAATATGTGAGTAGGGTTCAATTGCAAAACACTTCGATACACTACGGACAATACCTGCCCACTTATCATGGCGACCACCTGAGTTGGGAAGTTGCCGAAATCGTTAACCTGAGAAACAACAATTTTGAATGTGATATCAACTTTATCAAGAAAACAGATGGTGAATCAGGTAATGGGCTGATACAGGGAAATATAACCTATGGCAGTGGTGGCGAAAACCCTGGAAATTCACCGGCAAAAGGCATATCAATAATGCTGATGGAAAACTCAGGAACCTGCGCCCATTATTTCGAATCAGAAACAGATGGAACTTTTATATTTAACCAACTACCACTGGGAACTTATAAAGTTCACGCGGAAATCCCGGGAAAACATACCATCCCTGCAATTGTAACATTGGATGCGAACAATACAAATTTCAACGACCTGATCCTTATAATTTTATCTGACCAAATCACTTTTGATATTGTAGAACCAGGATCTGCCTTTGTCAATAAAATATATGATATATATCCCAATCCTTGTAAAGATAAGGCTTATCTTAACATTGAGGTTTTAAAAAATTCACATCTTGATGTAAAGATTATTAATACTGCCGGCCAATTTGTAAAATCAAACCTTTACCAGGTCTTCCCAGGAATGAACCGGCTTGACCTTAGTACCGGCAGTTTATCTGAAGGGATATATAAGGTCCTTTTCTTAACAGAGGACAATTTTATAATCTCCAGAAAATTGATAATAACCAATAACTAAAAATCCAATAATACCGGAAAAAGCATCTTGAAAAAACACAGGATGCTTTTTCTTTTATGGTTTTTCAGACAACCTCCATTAAATCAAATTGTCTATTCATTAGTACTTGGCTGATGGTGTCAGATCAAAAAATAATTGAAGCGTGCGGAAAGGGGAGCAGAAAGGCATTTCGGGAACTGTACCGGAAATATGCCCCGGTTTTGCTTGGGATTTGTACCCGGTACTCTAACGACATCAATGAAGCAGAAGACATTCTCCAGGAAGGGTTTATAAAGATCTATAATAAAATAGGAAGCTTCCGGAGTGAAGGCTCTTTCGAGGGATGGATGAAAAGAATCATGATCAACACCGCCATCAATCATTATCATAAAAACTTAAAACATCAGCGATATGTGGAGATCAGTGAAATCCATGAACAACTATCAAATGAGAAAGATCGTGAGATTGACCCGGAGTTGCCGGTTAATAAGGAGATAATATTAGCCATTGTACAAAATATGCCGGAAGGCTACAGATTTGTGTTTAACATGTTTGTTTTTGAAGGGTATTCACATGCAGAGATTGCTGATAAATTAGGTGTATCAGTAAATACATCCAAAACACAACTTTTTAAGGCCAGGCAGTACTTACGAAAAAAAATACAACCTTATATCAAAGAAAGTGTCCAAAATAATATAAATGGGTAACGAATTAAAAAATGTCGACAAGATAATTCTGAATACGCTCAATGGAAACACCATTGAACCATCAGATAACGCATGGTCAGCCATTGAAACGAGCTTAAGTGAAGGCGGTTTCAATAATATTTTCTTAAAAAGAACCTGGCCATTGTTTTTAATCCTGGGATCAGCCATCATAGCTATATCAACCGTTTTGATATTCTCAAATCCAACTGAGCATCCTGTTGACCCTCAATCACTAATTTATTCTCATTCTTCTGCAGGTATGAGCAACCCAGGCAATATTGATCATTCTACAGTTTCAGAAACAATCACCAACAATGAAGAATCAAAACAAAAACATTCAGTTGTAAATACTCCAAAAGAAATATTTATTACAGAAAAAGAACCCGATAAGAACACAGCAATTGATCGTCCTGAAAATACCATTATTCAAAGTAATCAATTAGCCCAAAAGGTTACCCCTTTCTACCTGAGCGGCATTGGACCTGGCCTGATTCCTGAATATTTAATTTCTTCCGGGTTTGACATTTCTGCGAACCATAAGGAAAACCTCACTCCCTTGCTCCCTCAGAAAAAACAACAATATTATAAGCAAAATGAATTTATTCTTGGAGCTCACTTTACCCCCGGAATAACATACTATGATAAAAGCGACAACAGAAATAACTATGCTTTCGAATTTACCTTCGATTATAAACCATCCAGGTTTTTTATCCAGTCAGGTATAGGAATTGGTTATTTCACAGAACATGGAAATACCAGTGTTTCTTACAGAAGCTACGACAGCGTTGGATTTTATTACGACGTCCAATCATTCAGCATGCATCCTGAATATCCTGATTCAATCATATTTAATCTCAAAATAGCCGGAATTTATGATTCAATTGATCATATTGACATAAAACAGGTGACCAACAAATATCTCTACCTTCAGGTCCCATTAAACCTTGGGTTTGTCCTGTGGGAAAAGAACCGGTTTTCACTCTCAATGCGAACCGGAGTCATCTTTTCATTAATGCTTTATAAAGACGAACCAAATCCAGATATAAAAGCGAATGATATCACCATCACAGCAACTGAAAAACTGTATCCCGGAAGATTAAAAACCAACATCCGATGGATGTTTGGACTTGGATTGAATTACACTTTATCAAAAAAGCTTAAATTTTCACTCGAACCTGTCTTTACCCAATATTTCCATCCAGTATATAAAAATGGTGGTGGTTATAATTCCGGGATGCCCTATAGTATTGGGTTGAGGACGGGTTTTACTTAAATTATTAAAAAAATGAAGAAAATATATTTTCTTATAATAATTATTGCATCCTTTATTCTCTCTAAAAAAAATTATGTGATTTATGTTACTGCCCAGAGCTACAATTCACTCAACAATGGTTACAACGATGATAGTGCAGAAATAACCATAACAGAACTGCCAACCTGTGAAGCAGACTTTTCTTTTCAGGTAGATTCAAATTCAACACAACCCTACCGGTTCTTTTTTAAAGATAAATCCTCAGGAAACATTACTTCATGGCATTGGGAATTTGATGACGGAAACACAAGCAATGTTCGAAACCCAATACATGTGTTTGATAAAGAAGGGACCTTTAATGTTTGCCTCCTTATCTCCAACGATTCAACAGGATGTTTTGACAGTATTTGTTATCCTGTAACAATGCCTGAATACTTCCTCATGGGAGGATTTGCATACACCGGATCAAGCCCCATCAACAACCCTGTGCATGAAGGCGACACAGGAATTGCAACCCTTTACAGACGTAAAAGCAACAACACAGTTCAGGTAGTTGACTCCAATATCTTCATGAACCTCGGTTATTTCTGGTTTTCAGGAATTCTGGGGGGTAATTATATCATCAGGATAAAATTATCCGATCAATCCACACACTCAGAAAATTATCTTCCTACTTACTTTAATAACAGTTATACCTGGCAAAATGCTGATCTGATCACCATGCTGGATACTCATGCTTATAGCCTGGATACTTACATGATCCCAATCAATGCTAATCTTACAGGCCCGGGTTCCATTAGTGGTCAAATAGTTTACTCTGAACCCTCTTTATATGACAAATACTTTAATATAAAAGGTGCCTGTGTGATACTCCAAGATCAATCTGGCCAGGCCATTGATTTTTCCTTTGCTGATCTGTCAGGGTACTTTACCCTTAATCAGATTCCACTGGGAAGCTATCGGTTGCTGGCAGAAATCCCCGGCAAATACAGTGAAGTAATTGAAATAACACTTTCAAACAACCAACCCTCAATTACCTCCGTTATGGTTGAAGTTTTTGAGAGTAATATCCATGGAATTGATGAAACTTCAAAAAATATCTTGGCTGGGAATGTTTATCCTAATCCCGCCAAAGATCAAATTAACATTTCAATAAAATATAGCAATACTGAAAAACTGAAAGCTTCAGTTTATGATATCACAGGTAGAAGATGCCTGGAAAAGATCATAAATCAGGTTCACCTAAATGACCCTGTAAAACTGGAAGTTGGGCATCTCAATCAGGGAGTTTATTTACTTAACATTACCAACCCGGATGGCAATTTGTTAATAACGAGAAAATTTGTGAAATAATTTGCATTTTCAGGCAATTTCACCAGAGAAAAAAAATAGCAGAAAACTCCTTATCAACTAGTAAATATCATATGCCCATGGTAATCTGTTAAGGGGAAGGGACCGGTCATATCCGGTCCCTTTTTATTATTGGTTATCTTCTGCAAACCATTCAGCATAAGCTGTTGCTGTTTCCCTGAGTTTGAGGTTGTGAAGTTCAATATCTTCAGGAAGGAAGGAGATGATGGTCCTTGCAATTTCCCGGACGAGGTTTTCACTTGTTGGTTGAAATGGCGTGACAACTACCTTTTCAAATGAAGATTTTAAAGAATTTATAACTGCAGGATCATGCTTGTCACTGATCAGCAAGGCATGGTCATAATAATCTGTAACATTCTTTTTTACCAATGCCTTGAGATCTTTAAAATCCATGATCATACCATATTTAGGAGAGTTTTTATTATTGCTTGGCTTTCCGATAAGTGTAACGAATAATTCATAGGAATGGCCATGTATATTCTTGCAGGGCCCGTCATAGTCCTTCAGCACATGTGCCATCTCAAAAGTAAACTGTTTGGTTATCCTGATTTTTGACATTTTTTATACAAGATAAATGGTATTTAACAGCACTATAGCTGCCAGCAAAATTATCAATATTCCTGATGCCAGGTCAAAAAAACGGGTAATCCTGAGATTTCCTTTCATCTTTCCCAACACTATGCCGAATATAGAGAATAATAATGCAAGCACTGCGATAAAATATATTAGTGGGAACAACCCAACCCCCAACATACAATATGCCATACCTGCAACAAACCCATTCATACCGGTTGCAATGGACAATGCAATCAAAACGCTGATATTTCCAACATTGTATAAAGAAGGTGTTCCCCTTTTGTCGAAAGTATAAAACAACAACTTTAAGCCAAGGATCAAAAGCAAAGATATTCCGAGGATCCATCCTATTGATGAAACCCAATTTCTCAGGAGGCCTGAAACAAACCACCCTGCCACAAAAAGTAATGATAGGAAAACAGCCATAGAAAGAGCAGTTCTTAATAGCTCCATAAAAGACTGGCACCTGAATACTCCACTTTTCATAGAAACCGAGAAAATCGGCAGGGCCAGAGCAATCGCAAGGAGAAGATGATATGCAGGCATATTATTGGGTTCCTTTATTGGTTAGTGACAGGATTCTTTCAAGCCATCTGGCATCAACCTCATCAAAGGAATTAAGATCCTTGCTGTCGACATCCAGAACACCAATGATTTCATCGTTGAGATTTTTCAGGGGTACAACCATCTCAGATTGTGACCTTGAATCACATGCAATATGACCCGGAAACTGTTGAACGTCCGGCACAATAAGTGTTCTATTTTGATTGATGCCTGCCCAGCAAACACCTGTATCCTTCTGTAGTTTGATACATGCTAGTGGACCCTGATAAGGTCCAACAATAAGTTCACCATCCCTGAGCAAGTAAAAACCTGTCCAGAAAAAATAATCCATTTTTTGATGTAAAACTGCTGCAATGGTTGCCATACTCGCCTCCATCCAGGAATTATCCTTTATCAGACCTTCGATCTGATCAAAAATGCGCTTATATCTTTTTTCCTTCTTATTGCTATCCATATGAAGTCATTATTTTCTGGCCAGGAAAAAGGGAACCACCAGTGCAATCATTACTGAGACAATAACCAATCCGTTTCCTAATCCCAACCAGTCTGCAAAGATACCAATTATAGGTGCAATGACAGCAGCAATTATTGATTGGTAAAGACTATGGGTTGACATTGCAGAAGCCAGTAGCCTTTTATCGATGGTTTCGCTTACATAAGCAACTCCCATTGGCTTCCTGAGGTTCTCGATCATATAAATAAGCATAAATAGTACAACCGCCAGGATATAAAAACCAATATCATAAAATATTCCACTCAGTAAACCTGCAGCTAACCCAATGAAAATAGAAATGTTAAGTGGTTTATAGATATTCTTGAAGTGATCAGAGACGTGTCCTGACAATCTGGAAGAAACTGAATTCAACAGGTAAATGACAAAAAATATGATCCCAACCAAAATTGATGAACGTTGTTTATCGGTGAATGATATCAAAAAAGGCAATGTCAGTGCGAAAGACTTAATTACCGGTTGGAGATAATCCTTTACTGCCCTGTAATAACCACTATATACAGATATGTTAAGGATGGCCCTGGTGACATGGAAATTTTTTAGTGCCATCCTGTATTGCCTGAAAACCTCGGCAAACTCTTTGCCTGTCCTTTTGATATCAAAACCTTTTATGCTTCCGTCCAGGCTGCTTGGATATGAAGCAACCAAGGCAAAATCCAATACATATGGAATAACGGAGAAAAGGAAAATATCCCTGAAACTTCCTGTGAAAAAAACGATAAAACCACCAACAATGGAAGACAAAGCTGAGCCAAATTGAGACCAGGATCTGGTATTTCCATAATAATGTACTTTGTCATTCTGCCAACCCTTCATTGTCAAGTATTCTATGATCATTGCTTTATGATTGCCACTGCGCAAGGCATCTCCCAATGAAAAAGCAATCATTGCAACAACAAAAACAGCAAAAGTCATGGATAAGTAAAAAAACAGGAAGGAAGCAATATAAAATACAAACGCTATTAACATAAATCGCCTGCGTCCTATTGTATCGGCAATGATGCCTGTAGGAATTTCGAATATATAACGTATGATCTCTCGAATAGAATATAGTATCCCTATCTCAAAAAAGCTAAGCCCATTTTCCAGGAAGAACAACACAAGAAATGCTTCAAAAAATCTCAAGTTTTTGAAAAAGCCGTAAAAGCAAAACTTAAAATACTGAGTATCCTTTTTGAAGACTGTCGCCATAGCTCAAAGATAAGGATCATTCGATCCTGTCAAGCTCGACAGTAAAATGCCTCATAATCGGAGCTTCCCATTTAATTCTAAATCCATGGTTTATCTTATCTCTCCGGTCAAATACATTTTTGAGTGCAACAGCAACATATTCCATATGGTTGTTTGTATAAACCCTTCTCGGTATGGTTAACCTCATAAGCTCCAGGGCAGGATACCTGTTCTCTCTGGTTACGGGATCCCTGTCTGCCAATAAAGCCCCTATCTCAACTCCACGGACACCGCCTTCCAGATAGAGTTCTATTGCCAGCGTTTGGGCAACAAATTCTTCCTTAGGAACATTGGGGAGAAACTTTTTGGCATCAACAAAAACAGCATGACCGCCAAAAGGGAATTGTGTTGGGATCCCAAAGTCGGTCAGCTTTTGTCCGAGAAAAGCAACCTGTTTGATTCGAGTATCAAGATAATCGAATTCAGTTCCCTCATATAAACCCTGCGCGAGGGCATTCATATCTCTTCCAGACATACCTCCGTAAGTAACAAACCCTTCAAACATAATATTAAATGTTGAGGCCTTTCTGAACAATTCCTTGTCATTGAAAGCAATAAAACCACCCATGTTAACAATAGCATCTTTCTTACTGGACATGGTCATACCATCCGCATATTGATACATCTCTTTTACGATCTCACGAATGGTTTTATCCTTGTATGCTGACTCACGTGTTTTTATAAAATAAGCATTTTCAGCAAACCTCGCAGAATCAAAATATACCGGGACTCCATATTTTTGGGCGAGATCATATACCTCTTTCAAGTTTTGCATAGAAACAGGCTGGCCTCCGGCAGTGTTACAGGTTACCGTGACTATTACCAGTGGGATCCTCTCACAAGGATTGCTTTTTAGCACATCCTCCAGTTTTCCCAGGTCAATGTTCCCCTTGAAAGGATGGTCGAGTGAAGTGTCATATGCTTCCTTTATGGTGCAGTCAACGGCAGTGGCCTTTCTGAATTCAATATGTCCTTTCGTTGTATCAAAATGTGCATTCCCCGGTACCAGGTCGCCTTCTTTGATCATCGCAGAAAACAAAACATTCTCAGCGGCACGGCCCTGGTGAGTAGGGAGAAAATATTCAAACCCCAGGATGTCATAAATGGCATCCTTCATTTTGTAATATGAAGAAGCCCCGGCATAGCTTTCATCTCCCAGCATCATCTCCGACCATTGACGGTCGCTCATTGCCCCGGTACCAGAATCTGTAAGTAAATCAATAAATACCTGGTTGCTTTTTAAATTAAATAAATTGTAGCTTGCTTCTTGAATCCAGTTTTTTCTTTCTTCTAAAGAACTTTTGCGGATGGTTTCCACCATCTTGATCTTATATGTTTCAGCGAATGGTAATTCCATGATATGATAATAATTTTGTCCTGAATAAAAAATTACTTGAATTGATAAGAAAAAAGTATGATTTTATCAGGCAAACAAATATTCATCACGGTTCTTAATGTTAATGAATAACCGTTTTCTTGGAAAGATATGTGGATTTGCTGATACCATTCGTATACATCAATGACCCAAAAATAAAAAAACATTTTAATCTGCCACAATTTTTTACCAACAATTATTCAGATAAACCAATTATTTTTAGCTCCTGAAATACAAACAATTCGACATCAAAGACGGCACGCAGGCCGGTATGAAAGGCAGTTGGATCATCTTTGACAAGTTTTCTTAAAATTCCGAAATTTGAGGGGCATTCTTTATGATTATTGTGAACAGGACTTCATGGCCCCTTTTTTTATAAATTTACAGCACCGTTTAACTATAAACCTATGAAAAATATCTTCTTTATCATTTTACTGATCATTCCATGCACTGTTAAAACACAATCATTCAATTATAATTTCAAGGATGCAACCCTTCGCATTGATTATCTGCACTCTGGAAATCATGAGGAAGAAGAATACAAGCTTGTTGAATTCGTTGAAGAGCCACATTGGGGAGGGTCGGAAACTGTCCTCAAAGATCCTTTTGATTATGGCAACTATAAAGTTGAAATGCACAATCTTGCAACCGGTGAATTGCTTTATTCAAGAGGTTATTCAACACTATTTCGTGAATGGCAGGCAACAGATGAAGCCAAAACAAAATCGAGGTCATTTTATGAAGCAGTATGCATGCCCATGCCAAGGGATGCAGTTAAAATTGAATTCCACAGTAGAAATAAAAACCTGGACTGGATAAAACAGTTTTCCGCACATTACAATCCGGATAAAACCCAGACAGTTAAACATAAAAACAATAAATACAGAAAATTTAAAGTCCACAAGTCAGGAAAATCAAATGAAAAGCTTGACATCGTCATAATACCTGAAGGATATACACGAAAGGATAGGAGAAAATTCAAAGATGATTGTAACCGTTTTAAAGACTACCTCCTGGAATCATCACCCTTCAATCTAAATAAAGATCATATTAACATCTGGGGCGTGTATTCCTGGTCTGAAGAAACTGGAACAGATATACCCGGGGAAGACATCTATAAGAACACCGTGCTGAATTCAAACTTTTACACTTTTGGTTCCGAGCGCTACCTGACAACTGAAGATTACAAGACAGTAAAAGACATTGCTTCCAATGCTCCATATGACCAGATCCTAATCCTGGTCAACCACATCAAATACGGCGGTGGAGGGATCTATAATTTTTATAGCATTGCCACAAGCGATAATGAAAAATCGGACTTTCTTTTTGAACATGAATTCGGCCATGCCTTTGCCGGCCTTGGTGATGAATATTATACCTCCGAAGTAGCCGTTGAAGACTTTTATCCCCTTGATAAAGAACCCTGGGAGCCAAATATCACTACACTTGTGAAATTCGAAGAAAAATGGCAGGATATGGTAGATGCGGAAACCCCTGTGCCAACCCCAGCTATACCAGAATATGAAACAACTATCGGCGTATATGAAGGTGGAGGATATGTTGAAAAAGGTGTGTACCGACCCTATATCGATTGTACAATGAAATCTGTAAAATACGATAACTTTTGTCCTGTTTGTCAAAAATCCATCCAGGATATGATAGACATTTACAAGAAGTGATCATCCACACCTTTAATTAATCATTAAATACCAGGTCATTACTTGTTTTTGTTGCCAATAATTTTCTATTTTTGCACTGTGAAAGAATTAACAGAAGTAAAAAACTGATTATCAAATATATATCATAGGAGGCATCATGTTAAAAAAATTGTCTGAGCTCAGGGAAATCATTAAAAAATCACCAAAGAAGAAACTTGTTGTTGCAGCGGCTCAAGATGAGCATTCTTTGGAAGCAGTCATGGCTGCAACAGAAATGAAAGTAATAGATCCGATCCTGATTGGAGATAAAATCGGAATTGAAAATATCGCCAAGCAGAAAAAAATCAATATTTCCAAGGCCACAATCATCGATGAACCCAATTTGACACAGGCTGTAGCTAAATCAGTGAAACTTGTGCATTTTGGAGAAGCGGATATCCTGATGAAGGGCAAAATTGGTACAGCTACCCTTCTGAAAGGTGTTTTAAACAAAGAATGGGGATTAAGAAAAAGTGACATCCTTTCTCATATTGCCCTTTTCGAGGTTCCGGCCTATCACCATAAGCTTATTGCATTGACTGATGTTGCCATGAACATTGCTCCTGACCTGAATGCCAAGGTGAATATACTGACCAATGCCATTGAATTTCTGAATAAACTTGGCATTGCAGAACCCAAAATTGCTGTCCTGGGTGCCGTTGAACTTGTGAACGAAATGATGCCAGCCACAATGGATGCTGCCTTGTTGTCTAAAATGGCTGACAGAGGACAAATACCTAATTGCCTTATCGATGGCCCGCTTGCATTCGATAATGCCATCTCTGCCGAAAGTGCAAAGCATAAAGGAATCAGAAGTAATGTTGCTGGTGATGCCGACTTATTGTTACTCCCCGATATTGAAGCAGGTAATGTACTTTACAAAGCTTTTGTATTCTTTGCCAATGCTAAAGTCTCTGCTTGTATCTTAGGTGCTTCAGCTCCTATCGTACTAACATCCAGGTCCGATTCTGAAGAGTCCAAACTTGATAGTATTATCCTCGCAGCAGCGACACACTAGAAATAAACTAAGTAAAACACTCTATTAATTTGTAATAATGGATTCATATCTGATCATTACCATCAATCCCGGGTCAACTTCTACCAAGATTGCTGTTTTTAAAAATGAAGAACCCGTCTTTGAAAAGAATATTAAACACAGCACTGCCGAGCTAGAACCCTTCAAAAAGATCGCCGATCAGTTCGAATTCAGGAAATCCATTATTCAAAAAGAACTTTCCAGCCAGGGAATTGATTTTGAAAAAGTTACTGCCATTGTGGGCCGCGGAGGCCTTGTAAGACCCATTGAATCAGGGGTTTATGAGGTGAACAAAAAAATGATCGATGACCTGCTTGAAAGTGCGCGTGGGGAACATGCCAGCAACCTGGGCGGGCTTATCGCAAATGACCTTCTGAAAGATTGTCCCAATGCCAGGGCTTATATTGCCAATCCGGTGGTTGTCGATGAACTGGAAGAAATCGCCAGGATTAGCGGACATCCTTTGTTTCCAAGAAAATCAATTTTCCATGCATTAAATCAAAAAGCTACCGCAAGAAAACATGCCAAAATTATTGGCAAGGAATACGAGGATATCAACCTGATTGTTGTTCATCTTGGCGGTGGGATTAGTGTGGGCGCACACTGCAAGGGACGAGTTATTGATGTTAACAATGCCATTGGCGGGGAAGGCCCTTTCTCACCGGAAAGAGCAGGCACTTTGCCAATCAAAGACATTATCCTGGCTTGCTATAGTGGAAAATATACACAGGAAGAAATTCTCAAAATGATTATCGGTAAAGGTGGGCTTGCTGCCTATCTTGACACCAATAACGCCATGGAAGTTGAGAAACGGGTAATACAAGGAGACGAAAAAGCCATCCTGATATATGGGGCCATGGCATACCAGGTGGCCAAAATAATCGGTGAAATGTTTACTGTCCTGAAAGGTGAAGTAGATAATATCCTTATAACCGGAGGCATTGCTTATGATAATTGGTTCATTGAAAAAATTAAGGAACGCGTGGATAAACTTGCACCATGTGCCATTTATCCTGGAGAAAATGAAATGGAGGCACTTGCATCAAACGGTCTCAGAGCAATATTGAACCCTGATATTGTTAAAGAATATTAAACTATACATTTAAACCTGCACGCTCAGCCAACCTTTCCTGACTTCTTAATGTCTGATCTAATTGAAGAAACCATTGGATTAGTGCTCATTATTTAAACAAATTCTAAGTTAGGAGGATGTTTTTTTATATAGTTTTGCTATGAAAAATATAATGATTATTTAATCCTTTTTTTACCACTATTTAATTAAAACTCATATAAGAATCATGAAGCGGATTGCTGCCTTCCTTATCCTTTTACTTTTCACTTCCCTGACCATCGCCCAGAATGGCTGGAGACCTAATGAAATGGAAGTGTTCATTGATTATAATAATAACTCCATCACCGAATTGCAGAATTTAAGGATCAATGCAGATTATTATCAGGATCATGCATTGGCATATGTCACACCTGAAGAACTATCCATGCTGGAAAATTCAGGAATCCAATATAAAATTGTAAAAAAAGACCTGAATAATTATTATAGGAACTTTTGGATCAATAACAGGGATGCTTATCATTCTTATCAGGAAATTGTTGATATCGCTGATAGCCTGGCCAACAACTTCCCGGATATATGTAGCAAAATACTTTATGGTACAAGTGTTGAAGGCCGTGAGCTCGGCGCATTGAAGATCAGCGATAATGTAACTGTTGATGAAGCAGAAGCAGAAGTATTTTTTGATGCAGGAATTCATGGAGACGAAATCGGTGGCCCGGAAAATGCGATCCGTTTTGCAAGGGAATTATGCCTAGAGTACGGCTCGGACCCTGATATTACTTTTCTTATTGACAACAGGGAAATTTGGATTTTTTACATGGTAAATCCTGACGGCAGGGTAAACATGTCACGATACAACAGTAATGGTGTTGACCTAAACAGGGACTGGGGTTATATGTGGGATGGAGAAGGAAATAGCACAGGAATTTTTGCTGAAATTGAAACAAGGGCCCTCAGAGATTGTATGTACAACAATCAGTTTGTTGTTCACACCACGTATCACAGTGGTACAGAATATATCTCATGCCCCTGGAGTTACCGATACGATGCGCCACCGGACATGGACCATATCCTGCACCTTGCAGGAGTTTATTCTTCCGTTTCAGGCTATGCCAACCTGGAATATGGGCAGGGAAGTTCCGGTATGTATCCCATCAATGGTGCTACAAAGGACGGCAATTACGGTACCATGGGATCCATAAGCTGGTCTATGGAAATTTCTTACAGCAAGCAGCCCCCAGCTTCTCAGATCATGACTTATTACAACTACAATTATCCTTCTATGATTGCCATGATCGAATATTCCGGTTATGGTATCGAAGGAACAGTGACCGATATCAATACAGGAAAACCCATCCAGGCTGCTGTTTTTGTTGATGATGGCTATCCCGTTTTTACTGATTCTACTGCCGGTGATTATCATAAATACCTCATTTCTGGAACATATACAATTAAAGTTATTGCCAGTGGTTATGAAAGCCAGGAAGTAACTGATGTGGTTGTTCAGGATCTTGACGTTACCGTAACAGACTTTCAACTTGAACCTCTGGATACACCAAGGCAATATGTTTACAAAGTACCTGCATGCGTTATCCCGGGAAACAACCACGCTGACGAAGGCAACATACCCGCCATCCTTGGTGAACCCGACAATGTAAATTATTCCCTTGGCAGGGGCGGCTTCGTAATCATCGATATGCAAAAACCCATCCTGGATAAACCTGGAAATGACCTGAAAGTTTTTGAAGGAGACCTTACCCAGGAAGGTTTTGATATATACGCCGGCCCTACCATCGATGGCCCATGGACTTTCCTTGGAACAGGCGAGGGCACAACAGAATTTGATTTTTATGACAACGGGATAGCACAATCAAGATACTTTAAAATAGAAGATGATGGCGACGGCCCTGCCAGTGGAAACGATGCAGGCTTTGACCTCGACGCTGTTAGTGACCTCGAACATGTCTGGGGCGTATTTATTCTTATGTCTTCCTGTGAAATCGATGACTCATCCGGTAACAATAATGGAAGAATAGATGCAGGCGAAACAGTTGACATGATCGTAACCATCTCAAACGTTGGAAATGTTACTGCGAACAACGTGTCCGGAACACTATCTACAACATCATCTTATATCACCATTGATCAGGGAACGGCTTTATTCGGAACATTACAGCAAGGACAAAATGGCACAGAAACATTTACGGTTACAGCAGATCCTTCAACACCTACTGGTGAGATCGTTGATTTTACAATGGACGTGGTTGCCAATAGTGGCATTTACAGCAATACTTTCAACATGGAGTTTACTGTCGGTCAACTTCCTGTTCTTATTGTTGACAAAGACGGAAATCACAACTCCGGGCCAACAATGGCTTCTATTATACAGGGATTAGATCTTCCCGTTAGCCTGATGGTTGATTTTCCTGATGACCTGGAACTATACAAATGCATCTTTGTGTGCCTGGGAACCTATCCCAATAAGTATATACTCACTGAATCAGAAGGGCAAACCCTGGCCGATTATCTCAACAACAATGGAAGGTTATATATGGAAGGTGCTGATACCTGGGCCTTTGACGATCAAACACCAGTGCATCCAATGTTTGGCATTACAGGAACAATGGATGGTTACAGTGACCTTGCACTGCTTTTGGGACAGAATGGTTCTTTTGTTAATGGGATGATATTTAATTACACAGGAGATAATTCATATATCGACAGAATGATAATTACACCTACTGCTAAAGATGCATTCGAATTATTCAGAAACCAGGTCCCTAATTATTGTAGTAGCATTGCTAATGACCCCGGTACATACAAAACCATTGGATCATCATTTGAATTTGGCGGACTATCAGATGGACAATCGACAAAGGAAGAACTCATGATCGAAATCCTGGAGTTCTTTGGTGGTATTCTTACTGGTATTGAAGAAGATTCTTACGATAACCATACAATTTCCTCCCATATTTACCCAAATCCTTTTAAGGAAAACATGCAAATCAGTTTTTATGTCAGAGAGTCTGGTAATGTGCGAATTGAAATTTTCAATTCTACAGGTCAGCTCATAGAAGTTATTACTGATAAGCATTATCAAGCCGGCGAACATACAATTCATTGGCATCCATCACGCTTGGCAGGCAGAGGATTATACCTCTATCATATCCAGGCCGGGGAAGCCCGGAAAGCCGGAAAAATAGTTTATGGAAATTAAAATGAAACAAAGTTTTCTTATTTCTATTTTCCTGTTCGTTTTTATTTTATCCTTCTCGCAAACCCATTGGAGAAAAGGTGAGATGGAAGCAAAAATTGTGTTGTATTCCCAGGACGATGTTGCAACATTGTCCTCATTAAAACTAAATGGGGATGTATACCAGGATCACGCATTGGTTTACATTGTCCCTGAAGAACTTGAAATTTTAAGATCCACCAATCTTGATTATAAAATCACAATTAAAGACCTTAACAAACATTCCGCTTCTCTGAAAAAGAATCTTACAGAATACCATTCTTATCAGGAAATCATCGACTTGATGGATAGCCTTGTAACACACTTCCCTGATATATGCAAAAAAGAAGTCTATGGCACAAGTATTGAAGGCCGGGAACTTTCTGCTTTGAAAATAAGCGATAGTGTTCAATATGACCAGACTGAACCAGAGATTGCCTTTGATGGCAGTATTCACGGTGATGAGATTGGTGGTGCTGAAAACCTGGTCAGGTTTGCCAGGATGCTTTGCCTGGAATATGGAAATGATCCTTACATCACAGATCTCATCGACAACAGGGAGATCTGGATTTATTGCCTGGCCAATCCAGATGGTTTTGAAGCAATTGTCAGATACAATTCAAACGGGGTTGACCTTAATCGCGATTGGGGCTACATGTGGGATGCCTGGGGATACAGCACAGGAGCCTATTCTCAACCCGAATCCAAGGCACTCAGGGATTTCATGCTTGAAAACCACTTTAATATCCACATAACATACCATAGTGGTACTGAAGCATATTTGTATCCCTGGTACTACCGGTCAAATCCTTGTGCTGAAGATGCCGAAAATGTATTTCTGGGCCAACTTTATTCCTCCAACTCAGGGTATGCGGATCTTGAATACTTCCCCGGATACCAACTCTATCCCACCAATGGTACCACTGCCGAAACAAGTTATGGCGTTATGGGAAACTATGGTGTGGTTGTAGAACTTTCTTACAACAAACAACCACCCCCATCACAGATCATGCACTATTATAACATCAATGAACCCTCAATGCTCTTGTTGATCGAGTATGCAGGATATGGCCTGTCAGGAATAGTTACTGATGAAGAAACCGGCAATCCCATTCAGGCAGTAATATTTATTGAGGACATGTTCCCTGTTTATACAGACTCCATAACAGGCGATTATCAGAAATTCCTTTTAAGTGGAAACTATTCTGCCACCGCCGTAGCCAGTGGTTATGAATCAAAAACCATCGATAATATCACGGTCAATGACCTTGAAATGACTACCGTTAATTTCGGGCTTTCCCCTGTTGACACTCCAAACCAATATGGCTACAGGGTGATTTCATGCCAGATACCAGGCAATAACTTTATGGACGAAGGGAACACACCGGCAGTCATCGGAGCTCCAGACAATATCTATTATTCAATAGGAAAAAACGGGTGGATAGTAATTGATATGCAAATGGAGATCTTTGACCTGGATGGCAATGATATCAATGTTTTTGAAGGAGACATCACCCAGGAAGGCTATATAATATACGCAGCTACCAGTATGGATGGGCCATGGATCCAAATGGGGACAGGAAATGGCACTCAGGAGTTTGACATCCAATCCACAGGCCTTGAAAAAGCAAGGTTCTTTAAGATCAAAGATGATGGAGATGGCGCCGCCTCTGTTGATGATGCAGGTTTTGATTTGGATGCCATCAGTGCACCATTCAGAACCTGGGGCGTACAATTTATGATGGAAGGTATTGTCATAGATGATACCAGCGGCAATGGAAACGGCCGCTTTGATCCCGGTGAAACCGCAAATCTTTGTCTCGAAATTAAAAATATCGGAAATAAAGATGCCATCAATGCAACCGGCACACTCAGCAGTGCTTCAGGCTTTGTAACAATCACAGAACCGGTGTTCAGCTTTGGCAATATCCCCAAAGGTCAAACCGCCGAAGGCATTTACTCAATAGAAATAGAAGGATCAACACCACCGGGAGAAATGATCTCCTTTGAATTAAATGTGGTTTCCAACGGAGGCCTTTATACATCCTCTTTTGCAATAGACTTTTCGGTTGGACAGCTTCCCGTTATCATCGTCGACCTCGATAAGAACAACAATTCAGGACCTGCCATGCAAACTGCCATTGAAGAACTTGATGTTCCCGTAGTCTATACCACAACGTTCCCTGAAGAACTGGAATTATATAAATGTACATTCCTTTGCCTTGGTATTAGCAATCAGAATCATATCCTGACAAACTCCCAGGGTGAAGATCTTGCACAATATCTTGAAAAGGGCGGAAGGCTATACATGGAAGGTGGCAACACCTGGAAAGATGACCAAAAAACAGTTGTTCATCAAATGTTTGGTATAACTCCTGCCCATACAGGTTTTAACGACCTGGGATTGATTTTCGGACAGGATGAGGCCTTCACTGATGATATGATCTTTCCGTATTCCGGGGATAATAACTCCATAGACAGGATTGTAATCGACGGCCCAAATGCATTTGAGATTTTCAGAAACCAGGTTCCCTCATATTGTACAAGCATTGCCAATGAGCAGGATGGATATAAAACCATTGGTTCATCATTTGAATTTGGTGGACTGCAGGATGGTCAATCCTCCAAAACGGTCTTAATGGAAGCCATCCTGGAATTTTTTGGTGGAATAATTACCGGACAGCCTGATCTTGAATCATCAGGGAAAAACATTGACATTTATCCTAACCCTGCCAGCAATAGAATTTTTATTGATCTCAACTTAGAAAACAACCATCAACTTATTGTCGACTTTTTCAACTTAAATGGTCAGCAAGTTTCAGGATTTAGACATAATTCAGCCTCAAAAGTTTTGTCCCTGAGTGTTAAAGGAGATTTAAAAATACATGAACCCGGATTATACTTTTACAAAATAACTTTTGGAAATCATAAGCTAACGGGAAAAATAATGATCATCCAATAATAAATTTAACTACAGAAATGAAATTAAAACTACAATTCACCCTTCTACTCTTTGTTCTTTCTTTATCATTCGTTTATGCCCAGCAATTCCGATATGATGACGCCTGGACACAAAGCGGCATGGAAATTACAAATTCAACTTCAAATTCATTGAAGATTACCTTTTCACTAAACGAATTTAGTTTAGAGGATGTCGAAATAAACAAATCTCTCATGCAAACCATTGCACTTCCTGGAAATATCCTGCCCAACAATGAAGGTGCTCCGGATGTCCCGGGTTCAGGATTTTACTTAGCGATCCCACAGGGATCTGTACCAAAACTTAAAATCTTGAATATGAGGCAAGAAACCCTTAAAGACATTGAACTTGCCCCTGCACCAAGGATCCCAAAGGACACAGAAAAAGGGCCTTTGCAATACAAAAAGGACCAGCAAATTTATAACAGGAATACATATTATCCTGCCAACCCAGTTATTTTATCTGATCCAACTTCCATCAGAGGTGTCGATGCCACTGTTCTGGGAATTACACCCTTTCAGTATAACCCTGTAACAAAAGAGCTTATTATACTCAGGGACCTTGAAATTGAGATTTCTTTTAAAGGTGGTAACGGACAGTTTGGCGATAGCAGGTTGCGCAGCCGTTGGTTTGATCCCATCCTGAGAAGTGTTCTTCTTAATTATCAAAATCTTCCTGAGATTGACTATGAGCAAATGGCCTTAAGCTCAGACAGGGATGATGGTTGTGAATACCTCATCATCTCTCCCGATGATCCTGCATTTTTATCATGGGCTGATTCCCTTCGCCGTTTTAGAAACATGCAGGGAATCCTGACAAATGTTGTGACAACAACAGAAGTTGGTGGCAATACGGCATCTGCGGTAGAATCATATATCGATAATGCTTTTAACACATGGACCATTCCACCGGTAGCTGTACTGATTATGGCTGATTACGGAACAGCTTCTGACCAGATCATGGCACCTATTTGGAACTCTTATTGTGCCTCTGACCACATCTACGGAGATGTTAATGGCAATGGAATGGCTGATATCATCATGGCCAGGATGACCGCACAAAACGATGGCCATCTGAACAATATGATTGGGAAAACGCTGACCCATGAACGGACTCCACCTACTGATCCCGACTTTTACGATCATCCTATCACAGCCCTCGGCTGGCAAACAGAGAGATGGTTTCAGATATGCTCTGAATCCATTGGTGGGTATTTCAAACATGTTCAGGGAAAAAACCCCGTCAGAATCAATGAAATTTATGATGGAAACCCATCTGTTGACCCCTGGTCTACGGCAACAAATACAAACATGATCTTAAATGTTTTCGGCCCTAATGGTTTGGGATATATCCCGGCAACACCGGCTGAACTTGGCAACTGGTCCGGCGGTAACGCTACCATGATCAATAATGCCATCAATGATGGAGCATTCATTCTTCAGCACCGTGATCATGGTGGCAACACAGGTTGGGGAGAACCGGATTATGGAAACAGTGATATTGATAACCTGACAAATGAAGAATACTGTTTTGTGTTTTCAGTAAACTGCCTGACAGGAAAATATAACTGGTACAGTGAGTGTTTTACAGAAAAATTCCACCGCTCTGAATATGGAGCCCTGGGATTGATCGCTGCATCAGAAGTATCATATTCCTTTGTTAATGATACTTATGTCTGGGGCCTATACGACCATCTGTGGCCTGACTTTCTACCATCTTATACTACGGAACCTAACCACAGAGGATTATATCCAGCATTTGGAAATGTTGCAGGCAAGTATTATCTGAAACAATCCAACTGGCCATATAACGAGAATAGTAAAGAAATAACATACAATCTCTTTCACCATCATGGTGATGCTTTTGTAACACTTTATTCTGAAGTCCCTCAAAACCTCACCGTAATGCATAACAACGTAATACTGGGTGGTACGGGATCGTTCACGGTATCTGCCGATTCAGGCGCCTTAATTGGCTTATCGGTTGATGGAGAACTTTTAGCTTCTGCCGATGCAACAGGTGAACCGGTAACGATACCTATTGAACCTCAAATTCCCGGAACCATTATGGATTTAGTGATAACCAAAACTAACTATTTGAGATACCATGCAGAAGTAGAAGTTATTTCACCGGATATTCCCTATGTGATTTTTGAATCATACGAGATCAACGATGCCAATGGTAACAACAATGGCGTTTTGGACTATATTGACTCAGTTCTTTTAACTGTTGGAATGCAAAATGTTGGCAACACAGATGCAAACAATGTTTCCGTGAAACTTTTATCACAGGATACAAATATTAACATCACAGATAGTACGGAATTTTATGGAGATGTTCTTGCCCATGAAACCGTAAATATTGAAGATGCCTTCTCTTTTGATGTCAGCACTCATCTTCCGGAAGGTCATTTGGTCCATTTCACCCTGGAATCAACTGATGGCGACAGCATTTGGCTTAGCCATTTCTTGATTAAAGGCCATGCACCTATCTTAGCACTTGAAGATATTGAGGTAGTTGATCCTGCCGGAAACGGCAATAACCATCTTGATCCTGGAGAAACTGCAGAGTTTCAGATTACTGTTAAAAATACAGGAGGTGCTGAAGCTTTTAATGTGACCGGAGAACTTCAGAACGATGACAGCTACATTACATTGAATAACAATAATGTTGATTATGGCTTGGTCAATCCGGGAGAATCAAAGTCGGCAACTTTTATGGTTTCTGCAGACGAATCAACACCCGGAGGTTTCAGTGCAAAATTTGATTTCATGGCAGAAGCTGATTACAACATTACAATGATGGATTCTTTTAATATTACCGTCGGACAGTTTGCAGCACTTCTACTCGACCTTGATCCCGACAATAACAGCGGTCCTGTTATATTGGAAGTATTTGAAAACATAGACCTGATCGCTCATTATTCTACTTCCATCCCAGAAGAACTTGATAAATACAAGTCTATGTTTGTTTTCCTGGGAGTTCTTTTCTCTGGACACCAGCTCACAGAACCAGAAGCAATTAAGCTGGCTGATTATCTGAATAATGGCGGCAGGATATATTTAGAGGGAAGCCGTACATGGTATGACGATCCCCAAACAACCCTGCATCCAATGTTCAAAATAAATCCGGTGCAAGACAGCTGGTTTGAGTATGATACGGTTTCAGGATTTCCAGGAACATTCACAGAAGGCATGCATTTTGAAGTCGAAGGATTTTCTCCCTATAATAACTATTACCTTGAACCCATAGACGATGCATTTACAGTCCTTTACAGTCCAGGAGAAAATTATGGATGCGCGGTTGCATACGATGAGGGCTCCTACAAAACCGTT
This sequence comes from Bacteroidales bacterium, assembly GCA_018401355.1. Taxonomy (GTDB): domain Bacteria; phylum Bacteroidota; class Bacteroidia; order Bacteroidales; family B18-G4; genus M55B132. The sequence continues at coordinate 5,467 of JAGYLD010000003.1, read as the reverse complement.
GGAGCCTCGTTCGCCATGGGCTCATTAATAGACAGTGAAAACCCATCCACCAAAGAGGAACTGGTGCTTCAGATACTCGATTTCTTTGGCAATATTTTAACCGGAGTTAATGATCCTCAACTTGCTAACAACTTAGAAGAAAACATTATACTTTATCCAAACCCGGTTAAAGATAAACTTGGTTTGATGCTCAATCTTGATACAGACACAAGGTTAAACATACAACTTATTGATCTGAACGGCCAATTAATCCATAATTTATTTGACCAGGAAATAAATAAAGGATTCCAACATGTATCTGTAGATATAGATAATTCAATACCAGCAGGTATTTACCTATGTAGATTACAGACCAATGATTCAGTAATTACACGGAAATTGATTGTAATTCAATGATATAACTTGTTTGAAGAAAAATAATTTGCTAATTTTGTAACATCTAATAATTGATCATTATCAAAAAATTTTAGAGAAACTATGAAACGTATGAAAAACAATTTACTAACCACTATTGCACTGTTACTTGCAATATTATTAACAGCAAGTGTTCAGGCTGATAATTATAAGTATAGCGATAGTTGGGGAAAACAAGGATTTAACCTTGTAAAGTCAAAAAACTCCAACATTACAGTTGTGCATTCAGTCCAGGAGTTCAACCTGAATCTGATGGACATCAACGGTGAAAGCATGCATGTTCTCAATATGCCCAATGTATTTCTTCCAAACCAGGAAGGAGCGCCGAACCTCCCGGGTAATGGCCGTTACATTGCTATTCCTCAGGGGGCAACTCCTAAATTGAATATTGTATCCATGAGAACGGAGAAATTCCAGAACATCAGCCTGTCTCCTGCTCCGGTGATCCCTCTGGAAACAGAAGATGATTTGATATATGAAAAAGACCCGGTTATATACAGCACCAATGCTTATTATCCAGCTCAACCCGTTCAACTTTCAGACCAAAAGAAGATCAGGGGAGTTGATGCAGTTGTTCTGGGGATCACTCCTTTTCAGTACAATCCTGTAACCAAAGAGCTCATCGTTATCCGCGACCTTGAAGTGAGCATCACTTTTGAAGGGGGTAATGGTCAGTTTGGTGAAGAAAGACTGAGAAGCCGCTTTTGGGATCCAATCCTGGAAGATGCCCTTTTGAACTATGAAATATTACCACAGATTGACTATTCACAGCGTATGCTAAATCCCAACAGAGATGATGATGAATGTGAATATATTATCATTTCACCTACCAGTTCTGACTTCCTGCAATGGGCTGACTCATTAAAAGAATTCAGAACCAATCAGGGTATTTTAACAAAAGTATTCCCTGTTGACGAAATTGGTGGTAACACTACAATGGCCATTGAGAACTTTGTTAACAACGCTTATAACAACTGGTCTGTAGCGCCAGCAGCCGTTCTTCTTCTTGGAGATTTTGGAAACAATGGCAGTGTAAATATCATCTCACCCATTTACGATAATTACTGTGCATCCGATAATATTTATGCAGATGTTGACGGCGATCACCTCCCGGATATTACTTTTGCCCGTATGACTGCCAACAACTACGACCAGTTGGAAACCATGGTTACCAAAGCCATTCACTATGAAAAAGCGCCTCCAACAACACAACATTATTATGATACTCCCATCACAGCCTGCGGCTGGCAAACTGAAAGATGGTTCCAGATCTGTGCTGAATCTGTTGGCGGATTCTGGAATAATGTCCTTGGAAAATCAACAGAACGAATCAATGAAGTTTATTCTGGGTCACCAGGAAGCACCTGGTCAACAGCTCAAAACACCTCTACTGTTGTAGATTATTTTGGTCCAAACGGACTTGGATATATTCCGGCATCACCTGCTTCTCTGGGTGGATGGTATGGTGGTACTGCTACAATGATCAACAGCACCATTGAAGCCGGCTCCTTCATGATGCTTCACAGAGACCATGGAAGTACAAACGGATGGGGAGAACCCGCATACAATTCTTCCAACATCGGTCAGTTGGATAATGAAGATCTCATCTGGGTATTCTCTATCAACTGTCTCACAGGAAAATATAATATGAGTGGTGAATGCTTTGCTGAAAAATTTCACCGCCACACCAAAAATGACCACAATGCTGGTGCATTGGGTATCACTGCCGCATCTGAAACTTCATACTCCTTTGTTAACGACACCTATGTGTGGGGTATGATCGATAACATGTGGACCAACTTCATGCCTGACTATGGCTCAAACCCTGCTTCAAGGGATGTAAGGCCTGCATTTGGAAACTCTGCAGGAAAGCACTTCCTTCAACAATCAAGCTGGCCATATAACACAGGAAATAAAGAAGTGACCTATCACTTATTCCACCACCACGGTGATGCCTTCACTCAGGTATATTACAGCATGCCTCAAAATAATACTGTGATCCACGAACCGATATTTGCACCCGGAAGTTCCAGCATTACTCTTTCAGCATTGCCAGGATCACTCATTGGTATTACTCTTGATGGTGAACTTATTGGTACCGGAACTGCATTGCTTGGACAAATCACCATTCCTCTAAGTACAACACTTCAAATTGGAGATAATGTCCTTATCACTGTGACCAAACAAAACTATTACCGCTATGAAGCACTTGTCCCTGTAGAAGATGTACTCATTGCCAATTTCTCAGCCGACACTACCAACACCTGTGAAGGTGGTGCCATCGACTTCGTTGACCTCACAAACGGGGACGCTACTTCATGGTTATGGACTTTCGAAGGCGGAGATCCGGCTACTTCAACAGAACAGAATCCAACAGGTATCGTTTTTGCTGATCCGGGTTCTTATGATGTAACCCTTGAGGTCACAAACCAATATTCAACCGATACGAAAACTATTCCAGACTTTATTAATGTCTTTGAGGTAGTTGAACCTTCAGTATCTATAGAAGCAAATAATGTTGAGATTTGTGAAGGAACTGAAGTAATGTTTACTGCAACCTGTGTCAATGAAGGCAGCAGCCCAACACTACATTGGTTTGTAAACGGAGCCCAGCTTGCTGTTAACAACGATACCATCTATCTAAATGACCTGGGCGATAGCGATATGGTTTCCTGCGAGCTTGTTTCTTCAGAACCTTGTACTTCAGTGAACCCTGTGATGTCCAATGAAATTTTCATGACAGTGCACCCATATGTAGATGTTGCTGTTGCTATTGAAACAGAATTCATGGAAGTTTGTGAAGGACAGGAAGTTGTTTTCACAGCCATCCCGGAAAATCCCGGTGATACACCTGAATACAAATGGTATGTCAACGGAAACCTTGTTGGTGATAATTCCAGCATTTTCACTACTACAGAATTGTCCGACCAGGATGTTGTAACCTGCGAACTGACTTCATCAGAAGGATGTACCAACAATAATCCTGCAATGTCTGATGACATAACCATGACCATCATGCCATCTGTCGATGTTACGCTGAGTATTGCAGCCACAGCAAATGATATCTGTGAAGGTGATGAGGTAACGTTCACTGCTACACCTGGTGAACCTGACCCGGAAGCCATGTTCGAATGGAAAGTTAATGGAACGGTTGTTGGTGACGAAACCAGTACATTTGTTACTTCCAATCTTGCTGATGACGATGTAGTTACTTGTGAAATGTATTCAGGACTGGATTGTGCAATCCCATATCCTGTTGCTTCCAATAACATTGATATGATCGTAAATACTGTTCCGGTGCAACCCGAACAGCCAACAGGACCGGCACAGGTTGACGCTTACCTCGAACCAACTTCAACTTACAGTACAACCGTTGTTGCAGATGCCAATGCCTACGCCTGGAGTGTTGATCCGGCCAACGCTGCATCAGCCATTGAGGTAACTGACAATCAGGTATCCGTTACCTGGGAACAATCATTCACAGGAACAGTTGTCATCAATGTATACTGTAGCAATGATTGTGGTGATGGGCAGGTTTCCGAGAATTTCGATGTGACTGTCGAAAACACCTTCGGAATTAGCGATAACCTCAACAATATCGGAGTTCAGATCTATCCAAACCCGAACAGCGGCGTATTTAATGTGCACCTCACAAGCAACAGTCCTGAATCCATTAACATCAGGATCATGAATACGCTTGGTGAAGCTGTATATGAAAGAACCAATTTTAAAGTAAATGGTGAATTCAAACAAAAATTCAACCTTGAAAACTACTCTGAAGGAATGTACTTCCTGACCATTGAAAATGGTGGCAATGCCATCCAGCAACCCATCATCATTCAAAAATAGTTAAACGGGATTTGAATTATTTTATGAAATAAACATTATAAAAGGCGCCCTGATTAAGGCGCCTTTTATTTTTAATGGCTCCAAATAAAACCCAATACAACGTTTTCAGTATCTGCATGGTCTAATATTTACCCTAAAATTATATCTTGCAATACTGTAAATTTTGAAAAACTAAAAAATGAAAAAGATAATTACCATTTTGACTATCTGCCTGTTTTCCCTCTCTTTGCTTGCATCCGAAATCACAAAAACTTATCATTTCAGTCAACCAACCATTGATCAGCGAGGAGAATACCAAGTTATATCATTTCAGGAATCTTATATCTCAGGTTTACCAGGAAAGCCATCTCTCCCTTATCAGGCAGTGCAATTATTACTTCCTCCCGGGGAAATCGCAGCTTCTGTTGAAGTCATCCTGGAAAATGAAATGACCTTAAAAGGAGAATTCACCCTGTTCCCTTATCAACCCAGCAGGCCACTTTCGGCAGGTAATGAAGAGTTTTTCTATAAAGAATCTGAACTTTATGAAAGGGATTTTGATTATCCTGAAACCAATAAAGGCAAGCAGACCACTGCCTTTCTGGCAGGAAGGTCAGTGGCTTTGTGCACATTTACCCCCTTATCATATAATCCGGTTAAAAAGGAAATCAGGTATTTCCAGAATGTAACAGTCAAGGTTATTACCCGTCCTGACGATAAAGCTAAAAAAGCATTGAATAACCTGAATAATTCTGCAAATACCATTCATAGGATTAAACAATTTGTCCAAAACCCGGAGCTGATCAACAAATATCCTTCCGATAATACCCGCACGGATGAATATGACCTTTTGATCGTTTCCCCATCGCAATTCGAAAGTGAATTTTCCGGACTTAGGGACATGTACCTTGTCAGGGGACTCAGAAGCGAATTTATATCCACTGAATACATAGACTCCAACGTAAGTGGTTCGGACTTACAAGAAAAGATCCGTTATTATATCATCCAGGAATATCAATCAAAAGGAATCGAATATGTGTTGCTGGGTGGGGATGTACAGCATGTTCCTTACCGGGGATTCTATTGTTATGTCCAGTCCGGATCCGGATATGAAGACAGCGATATACCATCAGACCTGTATTATTCAGCCCTGGATGGCACCTGGAACGATGATGGCGACGACCGCTGGGGAGAACCAGGGGAAGATGATCTGTTGCCTGAAATA
>JAGYLD010000029.1 GCA_018401355.1 Bacteroidales bacterium | reverse complement strand
AGTAAAGCATAGGCAGTTTTCATTTTTTTTGCCAGCCACAACCATAAAACCCCAAATGTGAGTCCGATAAAAATCAGTGATCTCAAAGCATCCATTCTCAGGATATTCAATCGATCATCCTTCAATGCAGATATGATGGAATTGGCAATTTGTTCAGGAAATCCCACCCTGACAAGCTGGCTCCTGGATTGCATATCTGCAGCAACATAACTATCGTAGAGTAATCCCGGGAAAAAAATAAAAAGTAATAAGATTCCGCCTACGATATACAATGAATATTTAAGAAATTTCTTTGTTTTCATTTTATCCACATCGCCTCTGATCACTTTTGCGAGGGCAATCATGGCAAGTAAGGGAATAGAAAGTTCCGCAATGACCATGGTCATGGAAACGGCCCTGAATTTATTGTATCCCGGTATGTAATCGAGGAAAAAGTCTGTAAACACCATAAAATATTTACCCCATGCAAGAAAGAGTGAGAGAATGGTGACAGAAAGCAACCACCATTTATACTTACCTTTAACAAGGAACAAAGCAAGGACAAACAAAAATACTATTATAGAGCCAACATAAACCGGTCCAGAGGTAAAAGGCTGCGGTCCCCAGTAAACCGACACAGGCAGTTGTCCGACATATTGTCTGGCTTGTTGTGGCGGAATATTGTTTTCTATCAGCACATCATAAACCCTTGATTTCTCGTCTAGTCTTTTAGAGGAAGAGCCCCCAGCAAAGTCGGGAATAAGCAAAGTAAATGATTCAGCGATCCCGTAGCTCCAATCGGTAATATAATCACGGTCGAGGCCGGAGGTTTTGTTTTCCTCATCAAGTGTCAGCTCAGATGGTCCACGTGTGGTATATTTTGAATGATCAGCGCTTATCCACAGGCTGGTGATATGCGTACCAACAGCAAGTAAGGCTGCAACAATCAGTATACCTGTAGCTTTCAAGAAGTTAGGCACGCCCTTTTTCCTGATAGCATCAACCAGTTCGAATATTCCATAAAGAACCACCACAAGAAGGAGGTAATAAGTGATCTGCAAGTGATTTGCTCTCAGTTCGAGGGCCAGGAATAAAGCAGTCATCGCAGCCCCTGCCAGGTATTTGCCCGGTAAAAGTGAGCAGTATGCCTGCCAGCACCGGCGCCATGTACCCGATGGCTGCAGCTTTGGTGTTATGGCCTGCCTCTATGATGATAAAAAAGTACGATGAAAAGGCAAAGGCCATGGCCCCGATGATACTGAGCCAGGGGTTGACCCGCAGTACCAACAGCAGAATAAAAAATCCAATAAAATATATAAATACATAATCTGCAGGATGGGGCAAACCGAGTCCGAGGATCTTATCTACATGGCTCATAAGGTTCCCTTTGAACTGTACCGAGGTCAGGTAGGCCGGCATCCCGCTGAACATGTTGTTCATCCAGAGAGGTTCCTGACCTGTTTCCTTTCTGAAATCCACAATCTCTTTCGACATGCCCTTAAACCGGGTGATATCGCCCTGAACCAGGCGTTTACCCTGCAATATGGGATAGAAAAAAGCAACGCTAAGGATTACAAACAATAGTATCCCTGCAATGTAAGGAGCAATTCTTTTAAATGACAAATTTTTCATTCCGGAAAATATTAATTTTTATCATCATCAGGATTTTCATCAATATCTTCATAATCCACATATTCTCCAAGGTCCTCGTCAATATGTGTTTTTGTCTTTTTGGGATCGTATTCCACATTCATGTCACCTGTCCTGTTCCCTTTTCCCTGCGCTTTTTCAAACTCCCTTTGCTTTCTTTTCACCCAGCGTAGCAGTATCCATGGGAAGATATACCTTAAAAATATCCTGAGGACCAAGATAAAAGCAAAGAAACCAAACAGAAGATATAAAATGAATTCCATACCATGCGAAGATACATTTGTTTGGGATTTAAAACAAAAAAAGGAGGTGATTCTAAAACCACCCCCTTAAAAAATATCGTATTATTTTATCCTGAAAAGGAATTATTACTCGCTTGAAACGGACAGTTTTTTCCTGCCTTTAGCCCTTCTTGCTTTGATAATTTTTCTACCATTAACGGTTGACATCCTGCTACGAAAACCATGTTTGTTTTTACGTTTTCTTCTTGATGGCTGAAATGTTCTTTTCATCGCTTAGGTCCTCTCAATTTTGGAGGTGCAAAGGTAAGGGAATTTTTGTTTTTCACAAATTATTTTTCAGGAATATTTACCAAAGTTTCAACGAGAAAGTCCCAGAACATTTGAACCGTATGAATATTCACCATTTCATCAGGTGAGTGAGGGTTACGGATTGTAGGTCCGAAAGAGATCATATCCCAGTTTGTATATTTTGCTCCCAGGATACCACACTCCAGTCCTGCATGTATCACTTTCACCTCCGGCACTTTGCCAAATTTATTATTGTAGATCTCTTTCATTTCATGTAAAATAAGAGAGTCTACATCGGGTTTCCAACCGGGATAATCACCTGTGATCTCGGGCTGTGCTCCTGCATTTTTAAAGATCGCAGCAATTTGTCCGGATAGTTTTTCTTTTTCACTATCGACCTGGCTACGCTGCAAAGAAGCCAGTTCTATAGTAGATTCACCAGATTTAACGATGGCCAGATTGGTAGAAGTCTCAACCACTCCGGGCATATCTTTACTCATTGCAGTCACACCATTGACACACTCATCAACAGCCTTATACAGGTTGTTTTGAATTTCTTCATCAATAAGGCTGGTCGGCATTTTGGTGCTGTCAACCTTGATCAATAATCCGGGGTCAACATCCTGGTATTTCTTTTTGGCAGCGTTTTCAAATTCCTGAATAAACTTTTTAAAATCATCCTTGTTCTTCTCCGGAACCACCACAATAGCAAAAGATTCACGTGGTATGGCATTCCTGAGGCTACCTCCATCAATGCTGGAGAGTCTGACATCAAATTTTTCTGAAGCCTGCATCAGGATGTCATTCATGATCTTGTTGGCATTGCCGCGTCCAAGATGAATATCCAAACCTGAATGCCCGCCTTTTAACCCCATCACGGAAATTTTATAGGGAGACATGTTGGGCGGAACTTCAAAAGGTTTAAACTGAAATACTGCATTTGTATCCACACCGCCTGCACATCCGATATACAATTCACCTTCATCCTCAGAGTCCATGTTTATTAAAATATCCCCTTTGAGGATACCTGCCTTTAAACCGTTGGCGCCTGTCATACCCGTTTCCTCATCAGCAGTAAACAGTGCTTCCACCGGCCCGTGCTTTATGTCATTTGATTCCAGGATGGTCATGGCCGCAGCCACACCAATACCATTGTCGGCTCCAAGGGTTGTGTCTTTGGCTTTCACCCAGTCACCATCAATCCATGCGTCGATGGGATCATTTTCAAAATCGTGATTTTTACTACTATTTTTTTGAGGGACCATATCCACATGGCCCTGAAGGATAACTCCCTTGCGGTTTTCCATTCCCGGACTGGCAGGTTTTCTTATGATCACATTACCTACCTCATCTTCGATAGTTTCTAACCCAAGATTTTCCCCAAATTCCACCATAAACCTGCGAATTCGTTCCTCCTTCTTGGAGGGTCTGGGAATTTGTGTCAGATTATAAAAATTCTTCCACAATCCTTTCGGTTCAAGATCTAAAATTTCTTTACCCATGATATTATATATTTAATGTTTGTTTTTGCGTTTTACAAAGTTAGATAAAGTTGGTCAAGGAGCAAGGAGCGGATTGAAATATAATTTATTGGTACCGGACTCTGAATACTGGACTCTGGACTCCGAACTCAAACTCGAACATCAAGCAACCAGAATTCAGAATCCTGATACCAAATATCCTGAAAATTGCAATCTCAATACTACCTCTTTACTGCACCGTTCCTTCCTGCTCCTTCTCCATGGCCTCAATGCTTGATCCGGAAGGCAGTTCCAATCCGTAGCCCTGTTTCTTATCGGCACGTTTAAGCATAAAGGCCAGGAACATAGCTACAACGCCAAGTCCTACAAGCATCAGGATGGGTGTTGTATAATTAAAGTAAGGGATTTCCCTTGTTACATATTGCATATCCTGCAATCTCTGGCTGATCTCAATATTGCTGAGTCCTTCGGCTTCAAGTTTGGCCCTGGCATTTTCCAGCGCCTGGACGACTTCGGGATTGGACCTGTCCAAAACCCAGCCAATACCTTTGAAGAAAGCATTCAATCCCCAGTTCTGAATGGTAAACATGGCTGCATAAGCTGTACCAAGCCTGTTTTCTGCAACGATCTTGGAAACTGATGGCCACATGGCTGCAGGTACCAGGGAGAAAGCAATACCCAGAGATAATAAACCAAGATATCCCAGGAATTTATTGTCAAATATAGATAATGTAAGGTGGGCAAAGATGAGCAGGAAAGCACCAAGTATCATCAATGAAGCTGCCTTACCATTTTTATCCACTATCTTTCCGAAAATCGGGGTAAAAAGAATCGAGCCCAACGGGATGAGACTTGCCGTTTTCGGTCCGTTGGTCAGCCAGACGGCAAAAGTATCGGACAAAGAATAAATAAACGCGGCAAACAAGAGAAGTATAACAACAAGAGAAATTGTTTTGCCGCTTTTGTTTTTAATGCTGGCCGGAACCAGTGTCACGGCCAGGGCAAAGATGAAGAGCCCGATATAAACTGAAGCATTACCGAGGGCTTTGCTTCCAAAAAGGATAACATCGGCATTTTCAGGCATTTTATATGAAAATCCAAATTTATTGATCAAAAGGTCTGGTGCATACTGCATGAATGGAAAGACTGCAGAGTAGAATGTTACACATAATAAGGCAATAAACAGGAATGAACGGTTTGTGATGAGTTTAACAAGGTCTGACAACCTGAATGGCTCTTCATCTTCCTCGGCCAATTGTCCTTTTGTCTGTTTGTCGAGTTTAATATCAAAAATGATGTAAATAAGGAACATCAAAAGTCCAATACCGATGAGTGTAGCTGCAAAATTAACGGCCGGAGTAACTGTGGGCGGGACTCCTGCCAGATCTATCGACAATGCAGTTCCCAGGGTGGAACCCAGCCGGCCAAAGCCCATATTGATGGCCATAGCCAATGCCAGCTCATACCCTTTAAACCATTTTACAATTGTACGCATGGCGATCACACAAACCACTTCCAGTCCTGAACCAAAAAGCAAACGACCAATCATCATGGTCCACATTTTGCTGGAGGTCTCATCGGAAAAAGTACCTGCAGCTCCCATGGCTGTGATGGATGCTCCAACTACAGCAAGCAAGCCAAAAAGGATACCGGTTCTACGGATACCCCATCTATCAAGGATTATCCCTCCAATGATGATCATACCAAACACATTGGCCCAGGTGGTCCATTGAATGATAGATCCAAAATCACTGGATGTAATCCCCATTTCAGTGATCATTAATGTTTTGATCCCGGAAAAGAAATCCTGGAACCAATATGTACCAAATGTCAATCCACTGATCAGGATGAGGACAAGCCATCTCAGTGCTGCAGAGTCTTTTAATGTCTTTTTAATTGTTTCCATAATGTGCGGCGTATTTGTGTTTTTGGGATAAGGGCGCTAAAATAGAAAAAATTGTTCAGAAAAATAAAGATAATTGTACCTGATTCCTCTGAACGACAGTTATCCTGTCACCTCCAAATAAACAATCTTCTTCGTCTCAAAAAATTTCTCTTCGAAAAAATCTGTGATATTATAAATCCTGGCAGGAATATGCACCTCGTTGAGTTCATCCTGAAAATCGCCACCTTTCAGATAAATAATACCATTCTTAATTTCATTGTAGGATTCAGATTTGATATTATTTCTCACCCAGGAGGTAAACAATGGCAAGTTTGTTACTGCACGACTGATCACAAAATCAAATTTATCTCCGACTTTTTCTGCCCTTCCGTGAACGGGAAAAACATTTGAAAGTCCTAAAGCTTCAGAAATTTCTGTGACAACCATAATTTTTTTTCTGATCGAATCTATCAGAGTAAAATTACTATCCGGAAACAATATTGCCAGGGGTATGCCTGGAAATCCCCCTCCTGTTCCAACATCCAAAACATCGGTACCTGTTTTGAAAGATATGATCCTGGCAATGCTTAATGAATGCAGGATATGGTGTACCTCAAGATGGTCAACATCTTTTCTGGATACCACATTTATTTTAGCATTCCAATACCGGTACAGCCTGTTCATTTGCGAAAGCTGCTCATACTGAAGAGGGTTCAGTTCAGGAAAATACTTTTTTATCACTTCCACACCGCAATTTATAAAAATCAATGAACAATTTATTGTGAAAATTTAGTTTTATTTACATGTTTAATGCGACTTTCTATTTTTATTTTTGTACGCGTTTAGTATGATGTCAATGAAAACCGGAAACGTTAAAATATTATTAGCTTTTATTTTACCTGCTATTTTTCAACAATTTAGCCTTTACGGGCAGAAGATAAGCACCGAAGATTATATTAAAACATACAAAGACATTGCCATTCAAAAAATGAGGGAATACAGGATCCCGGCCAGCATAACCCTTGCACAGGGTATTTTGGAATCCGGGAGTGGCAACAGCGTTCTTGCCAGGAGAGCAAACAATCACTTTGGCATAAAATGCCATTCCTGGAGAGGCAAAAAGTTTTATCAGGATGATGACCACAAGAACGAATGTTTCAGACGGTACCGGTCAGCAGAAGAATCTTTCCGTGATCACTCCCTTTTCCTCACACAACGCAGCAGGTATGCCACACTCTTCGACCTAGAGATTACTGACTACAAAGGTTGGTCTTACGGCCTTAAAAGAGCCGGGTATGCAACAAATCCAAAGTATCCCCAACTTCTCATCCGCATCATCGAAGAATATCAACTTTATGCTTATGACAGGGGCAATGACCCTATTTTCCTGACGAAAAAGTCATCGAAAAGGGCAACATCAGCAGAAACAAATAATACCGTTGAACCACCTGATTACATGTCATCCGAGTATCCGGTACAACCATCCAGTGTAATTATTCAAACAGGACCTTCAGGCAGATACATTTACAGTAACAATGGAATAAAGTTCATTTATGCCCGCGGGGGTGATGACTTTGCAACCATCGCCGGCGATTTCAACTTATATTCCTGGCAAATCTATAAATACAACGATCTGGATAAGAAAAGTAGGCTTTATAAGAACCAGGTTATTTATCTTGAAAAGAAGAAAAGAAAAGGAGACAAAAAAACCCATAGGATTAAAAGTGGTGAAAGTATGCATACCATATCACAGCTTTATGGCATCAGGCTAAAAAGACTCTACAAAATGAATAACATGGAAGAAGGAAGCAGGCCTAAAGCCGGTCAGATTCTAAAACTGCGCTGACCAAAGGATCTTTTTCTATAACTTATCAAGCAATCCTTCAACAAGGACGATCAGGTCTTTTTCTGCAACTGCCGCTGTTTTAATGATATCAGGAACATCTATGGGCTGGAGGTTGTCGGGATCACACTCATCGGTAATCACACTGATGGCTGCACACGGCAAACCCATATGGTTGGCAACGATTACCTCAGGTACAGTTGACATTCCAACTACATCAGCCTGGATGGTCCTGAAAAACCTGTATTCTGCACGTGTTTCCAAATTGGGTCCGGAAACAACCACATAAACACCTTCGTTTAGTTTAATACTGTTATCCGCAGCCACGCTGCGCAACAAGCCATTCAGTTTCCTGGAATATGGTTCTGACATATCAGGAAAGCGAGGCCCCAGCTCATCATAATTCTTGCCAATCAAGGGATTATCAGGAAGAAGGTTTATGTGGTCGTCAAGAAGCATCAACTCACCCTTTTTAAATTCAGGATTCACCGAGCCACTGGCGTTGGATAAAATAAGTTTTTCTATACCCAGAAGCTTCATGACCCTTACCGGAAAAGTTATCTGCCTTAAATTATAACCCTCATAAAAGTGAAAGCGTCCGTGCATCATGAGGACCTTTTTCCCTTTTAGAGAACCGTATATAAGTTCACCTTTGTGAAACTCAACGGTTGAAACCGGAAAATGAGGGATATCCTCATAATGAACAACCTTCTCAATATTAACTCTTTCAGCCAGTTTTCCAAGTCCGGTGCCAAGAACAATTCCAACCTCAGCTTTACCAATTCCTTGTTCTTTTAAGAAATTTACTGCTTCCCTGATTTGCTCCATCATTTTCGAATTTGCGGCCGAAAATAATAAAAGATTTTTATATACCAGTGAAAGCTTAACAAATTGTTACAAATCAACAATATATCAATGCAAAAGAAGTTATCAATTACATCTGGTCGTCATAAAAAAATAAATACTTTTGTATTCGATTTTAATCACAGAAACTTCTAATCACACAGAACATGATAAAGATTAACAGAAACATGCTGTTATTGATCCTTCTCTCTGTAATGCTGGGGGCAGGATTTACAGGCTGCAAAAGCAAGAAAAAACTTGCTCAGGAGCAAGCTGCCATAGAACATGCAGAAAAAATGCAACAGGCCAGACAAAACCTTGAATCGATAATATACGATGAAGGAAATATGAGCCTGGAGGAAAAGGAAAAGCTGCTAAGAGAGACAAAAGCCATGGGCATTGATGACCCGGAATTGCTTATGATGCTTCGTGATGCTGAAGAAACCCTTAAAAATGAACGGGCCAGCCTGGAAGAAAATAAGAAAGCTGAAGACACCAAAGAAATTGTTTTAACAAAAGAGCAACAACTGGATAAGTATTTCATGGAAATTTCAACAGCTCCCAGTATTGATGCTGCAAACAGAACAATTAACGAAGCCCTTGGCATGTTTGCTTCTCCGTCAGCACCGGTTTTGATCATCATCAGTCAGTCAGGTGGGATGACGGATTATGACCGGCCGACAAACATTAAAGAATACCTGAATTATCTGAAAGACCAGAAGAAGAACATTAACAGGATTGAAAGCATTAACCTGAATGATAACGGTAAGATTGTAGATGTAGAACTCATTAAAAAATAAGCAGAAAACTATGAAACGCGCATTATATATATTCATAATATTCATTGGCTGCTCATTTGCCAATTCTATTATGTCTCAGGATATGATCACTCCTGAAAGGAAAAGAGCCATTGACAGCCTGGCTATGGAAAAGATCAGGGACCTCGGCAAATACATCAGCATCATTGGAAGCAAAGAGACTCCTTTTTCAGAAGCAAAGAGGGTTATTGAAAGAACACTTGAACTTTTCGTCGATGATGCCCAGATGGGAGTTTCCTCGTTATACCGCGAAGAGATCAAGTATTATCCTGTCAAGGAATACCTTGAAAGGCTCATGCTCCTGAATTATGATAAAGTTACCATAAATTGGTATAACATACAATACATCAGCGACCTGGAGCTTCAACCCGATGGCCGTTATGTGGGTGTGATCACAATCTACCAGCGTTTTGAAGGAACAACTGATGATGGGCTGGTTTACAAAGACACAACAAAGAAGGACATTACTGTTTATGTTGAACGCAAAGAAACCCAGATCGGAGGCCGCCTGATAGGTTTCTGGGATGTGTTATTAGGAGATATCCGGGTGGTTGAAACCATGAAATAGACTATCATTAACTTAATTCACATGATCAAGATTCTTGCCTTTATCATCCTGGCATGGATTTTTGCCTCTCCGGTTTATGCCCAAAATATCGGTGAAGTCATTGAAGATGAAGCCGCACTCTATGCTGAAACAAAGCAGGTAAATCAATTTTTCCGGAGGTTTAATGGTGAAGAAGATGTCAAAGGAGAACGCTATTTCCCGGAAGACAGGGAATACAGAAGCAGAAAGCTCAGAAAGAAATACCTTCCCATCCTCTTTGACAAAGAATCCGGCTGGGTAAAAGAAGATTTGAAAGAATCTTTCATTGATCTTGTTAACGATAGAAGAGAACCTGTTTTCCTTGAATTTCATGGTGGAGATTGGTTTGCAGAACTCAAAACCACTTTTTACTACGAAGGCAAGGAGCAGGAGCTAACACTCTTTCTTAAACTCCAGGAAGAAGAAGTCGGATCAAAATGGGTGATAAGTCATGTGTTCTTTCCTCCTTTCCAGGAGAACCTGATGCAACCAGATACTACTACCTTCAACCAGAGCAAGTTTCTTCATCCATTAAGTCATGAGTTAGGCTTCATGAACATTTTCCGGGTTTTTAACGATCCTGATAGTGTGGAATATTACACGAGGAGTGGTTTCAGGCCTGATTATATGAGCATTTTCCTTTATGAATTAAAAAAAGGCACCCTTAAATTCAAAACCGTGTCCAAAGTAAAATTTCACTTTTTCCAGGTTGACGGATGGTACTTCGAACTTGCATATTTTAACAGGCCTGGCTATAATACCGGATGGCTCATTTCAAATCTACTGAAGATCAACAAAGAAGATAAAACAACACTTATGAAATACATTTATCATGAGTAAATCTTTACTAAAATTTTTTTTGGGTTTGCTTACCATTATCCTCATTTTAACACCTCAGTTTGTATTAACCCAGGAAAAGGTCAAAGACGGTGCAGATCCTGAGAAAGTTCAGAAACTGGAGAAACAGGTTACCCAACTCATCAGCTTCCTGGAATATTCTTTTAACACCCTTGGAAGCGCTGAAACACCTGTAAAAGATAAAGAAACCATCATCCAGAACAGCTACAAGAAATTGTTCGCCAGCGATGAAGTTCAGGTTGAAGATGACCTGGACGAAGGAAGAGAGGCTATCGTAAATAAAGATGTTCAGGCCTATTTAAAAGATATTGACTTCTTTTTCAGGAATGTCTCTTTTCGATTTAACATCAATAGTATCCATTCCAGCTATAATGAATCCGGACAATTATTTTTCACCGTTGATCTGGACCGGTACCTCAAAGCATACACTGTTGAAGGAGATACACTTGATAACACCCAGCAAAGGTTCATTGAGATCAATTATGATGATTTGAACCAGGATTTGAAAATTGCCAGCATTTATACCACAAAACTCAATGAGAATGAAGAAATAAGCTATTGGTGGAAAAACCTCTCCCCAGCCTGGAAATCGGTCTTTGGCTGGAAGGTCAGCATAAACGACACGCTGCCACTTCACGATATTTATTCCTTTTCTGACTCACTGATCGTTACAGCCAAAAAAGTTCTTTCCATCAAAAAGACCAGTACCATTCTCCCAACAGATAGCAATACCGTGGTTATTGGCAAAACCGATACCAGCTACAGGCTCATTTTCGACAGTATACCTTATAATACCAATGCGATTTTCTTCAGGGTTAAGAAGATCATGGAGCTTACCGACGTAAATGTAGAAGGTAATTCAAATATTTTTTCACTTAAACCTTTAGCGCAACTCAGATCACTGAAACGCCTCGACTGTTCCCGAACCAATGTGGATGATCTCACTCCCATTCGCAACCTTTCACAGCTTGAATACCTCGATTGCAGTTATACCAGGGTAAATGACCTCTCACCATTACGATTTTCAGATAAATTGCGTGACCTCAATATTGGTTACACCCCAATAAACAACATCGAACTCTTAAGTCAGCTTACAAACCTGCAAAAGATCAATCTGGATAGCACTGTTATAAACGACCTTTCCCCACTCACCGGGCTGGAAAGCGTCAGTGACCTTCGCTTCAGGAAGTCCAGGGTGGATAACCTTCTTCCATTATCAGGACTGGCAAAACTGAACATCCTGGATTTTTCCGAAACCAACATTTCTAACCTCCAACCAATAAGCAAACTCAATAACCTTCAACGATTATATTGTTCCTCAACGAATATCTCAGACCTAAGTGTCCTTTCAGGACTTCAAAGCCTTCAGACACTCAACATCGACAATACGCCTGTCAGCACCCTTGAGCCACTGAGTGGTATGCCTTCCCTCGAAAAAGTCTATTGTGATAACACCGCCATTACCGGGAAGATGGCCAATATGTTTATGTCAGAAAATCCCGAAGTACTCGTTATTTACGAATCTAATGCACTGATATACTGGTGGAATACGGTACCGATAGACTGGCAGCTTGTTTTTAGCTCGTACATCGAGCTTTCTCCGGATCCTACAAAGGAGCAATTGCATGAAATTGCAAACCTTACCAGCATCAATGTGGAACATAATGGCAGGATCTCAGACATTGAGCCTCTGCGCATACTTGAAAAACTTGAGGAATTGAATATTTCCTACACTCTGGTCAGCGACCTGGAGCCACTAAGCGACCTTATTGACCTCAAGGTACTGAACTGCAAACACACACGAATACAAGAAATCACTCCGCTGGAAGACCTTATCAACCTGGAAACACTTAACATATCAGAAACGGAGGTAAGCTCAATAGCTCCTCTGGCAAAACTCAAAAATCTCCAGATACTGAACCTCGATGAAACGAGCGTTCAAAGCCTTGAACCATTGGAAGGCATCACTGCCATCCGTATGATTTATTGCGATAAAACACCAATAGACCTCATACAGGTTGTCCCCTTCTATGAAATACACCCGGAATGCCTGGTTGTTTTTCAGTCAGCAACACTCAAAAGCTGGTGGAGTCGTATAAATGATTCATGGAATGCTATTTTCAGGCAATACGTATCTTTTAACAAAGAACCTGGCAGGGAAGACTTACACAGGATATCAAACCTCAGGGAAATTGATATTAGCAACAATACTACTATAAACACCCTGGCACCATTAAGATACCTTGTCCGGCTAAACACCCTGAAAGCAGCGGGCACAAGGATCACCGACATTGATCCCATCAGGTATCTTGAAAAATTAAATCACCTTGATGTATCCGGAAATCCTCTGCAAAGCCTTGATCCACTAACAAATCTAAAGAACCTGACTTTTTTAAGTATGGTAAGTGTACCCATTGAAGATCTTAATCCGATCAGGAATCTGACAAAAATACAAAACCTGAATATTTCAGGCATGCCTATCAAAGACCTGGATATGCTTTCAGGCATGAAACAACTTGAGAAACTTTACTTCAACAACACACGGGTAAGAAAATTCAATGGTATTGAAGAGATAACATCTTTAAGATATATAGAATGTTTCAACACACGGATTTCCGAGAGGAGGCTTGAAAAATTCAGGCAATTGCATCCCGGAGTTGATGTTGTGTACTATTGATGCAACCTCAACCCAACGGTCCGGGTCTTATCTTTGTAAAATCCATCATCTAAAGTTCATTTTATGGTAAAACGGCTACTATTCATTGCTTTAATAACAATCACATTTATGGGATTGTATGCGCAGCAAGACAGCTTCAGTCCACCACAAACCTTTGTTGAATTAACATCTTTCGAGAAAGAACAACTTAAGGATCTGCCTGTGCTCCAGCTTCCGGAAAACTACCTTCACCGTTCTTTGCCTGCCATCGTTGACAATTCCACCCAATCCTGTATGCGACCAGCTTTCAATCAGGATGGTTACAGTTGCGGACAAGCCAGCGGCATTGCATACAATTTTACTTACGAGGTCAACAGGAAGAGGAACCTGCCTTCCAATATTCCTGATAATCAGTACCCGACGCATTTTGCCTGGAACTGGCTCAACAGTGGATACGGCTATTTTGGTGTGAGTTACCTGCATAGTTTCAAAATACTAAAGAAATATGGGATGCCCAATGTAGTGGATTACGGTGGCAGCATGTCGTATGGAGGCAATCAGCGCTGGATGTCGGGTTACGACGAGTATTACAATGGCATGCACAACAGGATCAACGGAGCCAAGCAGATCCAGGTAGGGACACCGGAAGGGCTTGAAGTTCTGAAACACTGGCTTCACGACCACCTGGAGGGATCGGATATCGGTGGTATTGCCAGTTTTTATGCACAATATATGGCACCACAGGCACAATTGCCGGCCGGCACACCGGAAGCCGGCAAATGGGTCATCACCTATTTTGGCGGCAACGCCAACCACGCCATGACCATTGTGGGATATAACGACTCGATACGCTATGATTACAACTCCGACGGGTACTACACCAACAACGTTGACATCAACAACGACGGCGTTGTAGACATGAAAGACTGGGAAATAGGAGGCTTTAAGATGGTCAACAGCTATGGTGGCGTGCCGGGCTGGGGCGATGAGGGTTATGCCTACATGATGTACAAAACCGTCGCCGACGACCTGGGATCCGGCGGTATCTGGAACCACTGCGTGCATATTTTGGATGCCAAAGAAACATGCGAGCCCCAGCTTACGATGAAGGTAACCCTGAAACATGATTCCCGCAATAAGATCAAGGTAGTTGCAGGATTAAGCACTGATACATCACAATTGCTACCCCAAACCATCCTGGAATTCCCCATTCTGAATTACCAGGGAGGAAACCTTTACATGCAGGGAGGAACCTCCCCGGAAGAAAATAAGATCCTGAACTTCGGGCTGGACATAACCTCACTGCTCACGCACATTGAAAGCGGGGATACGTCAAAGTTTTTCCTGCAGGTTATTGAAAATGACTCCGCCGGTGCAGGCACCGGAGAGGTGATCTCCTATTCATTGATGGACTATACCAGCGGAAGCAATGAGATTCCCTGCAATCAAAGCCATGTGCCCATCGTTGAAGATGGCATCACTACGATGGACATCACAACAGCCATAACCTTTGATAAAGTAGAGATTCTGAACAGCAACCTGCCCCCCGGTCCCATCGGCCAACCCTATTCCCTGCAAATGATGGCTTCCGGAGGCACTCCCCCCTACCGTTGGTTCCTGGATAAGACCTATGAAGAAGAATATTCATCCGCCACCTATCCTGCCATCATGAACCTGAAGCTAAACCCGTCGAACAATAACAGCGGGTTTGTCACACATCCCATCAACTTTGACTTTCCATTTTATGATAGTGTTTACTCAGAAGTCACCGTGCATGTAGATGGCTACCTGATGTTCGATGAACAACTTTACCCATACCCCTATTTCAATGACGACCTGGTGTTGTTTTCCATAACCAGGAATATCTCCCCGTTCATGTCGGAGGACATGAAAATCATTCCTTATCAGGGTGACGGTTTATGGTATGAAGGCGACAGCACACACGCCACCTTCCGGTGGAAATGCCATTTTGAAACGATCACAAGCGATGCGGTCGATGTGGCTGTGACCCTTTATCCCGATGGAACCATCACATTCCATTACGGCACCATCAGCGTTGGAGACGATCTTTACTGGATCCCGGGGATATCCGATGGAAACGATGAACATTACCAGCTTGCCGGGATATATAACGCAGGGATCCCGGCAACGGATGCCCAGGTTACCTTCACAAGATACAATTACCCACCGGAGCTGTCCTTGTCGGAAAACGGACTTCTGACCGGCACCATCATGGCCACTTACCCCGGGATGGATATGAAATTCAGGGTAGAGGACAACAACTTCATCAGCAACTACAAGACCCTCACTTTCTCATCCAGCGGTATCGTTATTCTCGACAGCATCTCGGCAGGTGGTGACAACCTGGTTGACTACGGCGATACGGTAAAAATCTCTGTTGACATCCTCAACATTGAAAATAATCCGGTAATGGATGCAAGTATGGTGATCAGGACAGAAGACCCATTCATTGTGATAACCGATAGCACAGAATATCTGGGGAAGCTTCCTGTAGGCACCATGAAAAGTTATCCTGATGCTTTTGAATTTATAACAGACCCTAATATTCCGGACAACCACGGAATACAATTACAAACGATCATCACAGGAAGCAGGCAGACATGGGAAAACAGCCTGCTGTATGAAGCACATTCACCTGTATTGCTGGTTGAAGAGATCATCATCGATGATGGTAACGGACGCCTCGACCCCGGCGACTCCGCTAGCATGCTGATTGGTTTCAAAAACCAGGGAAGCGCAACTGCAGAAAATATTTTTTCAGAACTGACAAATCCTGACCCAAATATCACCATAGAGAAATCCATGGACACCATCATCAGCCTGCCTGGAGACTCCATCTTTTATGGGCATTTTCGGGTAATTGTCTCTGAAGATGTGCCGATTGGGCATACATCGCAATTTGAAACCATTTTTTCAAATAATTTTGGATATACCGCAGTCGACAGTTTCAACCTCAAGATAGGGCTTAACGTGGAAGACTTTGAATCAGGTGATTTTACAACTTTTTCATGGGGCTTTGGCCACGACAGGGACTGGGAAATTGAAAATGTATTTTTCCAGGAAGGTGCTTTCAGTGCCAGGTCCGGACGTATCCATCACGACCAGCAATCATCGCTCATATTGGATGTTAACGTGTTGGAAGATGGTGAGATAAGTTTCTATAAAAGGGTCAGCTGTGAAGATGATGAAAACAACGACAACTGGGATTACCTGGCATTCCTAATTGATGATAATGAAATAGCCCGTTGGGATGGTGAAGTCGATTGGTCACAGGAAACTTTCCCGGTTGAAGCCGGGAACCATCGTCTGGAATGGCTTTACCACAAAGACAGCAGCGTTTCCCGCGGATATGATGCTGCCTGGATTGATTACATCACCCTACCTTCCTGTACTGATGTTGTACACCAGCTGGAGTACAACCCGGAAGCCATACATAAGCTTATGCTGCCGGAGAATGAAGATACAGATACAATGATCATGGCAAACAATTCCTGGGGAAGCAATGGATTTGAAGTTATGGTATCATATAACCAGGATACAGCAGTCAGCCGCGGCTCAAGGAACATATATGGTTCAGCATTAATGGCTGATGTTATAGCCGCCTACACCGGTCAGCAAGTCACCCTGAACCTGACAGTATACAATACCAGTGATGATGATGAATGGCTCAGGGAGATCGTGCTTTCAGTACCCCCCCAGGCTGGGGTGGTAACTGCTTCCAACTTCACCGGAGGCTCTGAAGGAGATATGATCTATGATGGCAGCATGGGCTATGGTTGCACCGTGTCATGGTTTGGGGAAAATGCTTCCGGCTGGGGTGTGGTCAAAGGCGGCGAGGTGGCCACAGCAACCCTCACCCTGACCACCATGCCGGAAATGACCGATAAGATAGAAATACCATACACCGTTTATGGCGACATTTACGGGAACGAACCGCATGAACACCCTGGCACACTGGAGATCATGAACCTGGGCCAGAACCATGGATGGCTGAGTATATCTGATTCATCCGGAACCATTCCGGGAAATGATGAATTGACAGAGTTCATCACCATCAACACCGGGGGTATGGCCGACGGAGACTATTTTGCACGGTTGATCATCCATGAACAGTTCCAGGTAAAAAAAGAAATCCCGGTTTACCTCACCGTGGACCATGCACTGGGAGAGAAAGAACCAGATTTTGAAACACAGCTAAGCATATATCCCAATCCTTTCAGTTCGAGCCTGCGGATTGAATGGAACCAGGCCAGTGAAGGAGTTACATCCCTTGAAATTTGGGATGTTACCGGAAAAAAGATCGCCAGTATTCATGATGGCCATAAATTAAATCCGGGTAAACATGTAGTTTACTGGAACGGAGTTGATGAAACAGGAAAGCAATGTCACAATGGTGTATATTTTATCATTCTTGAAAACGATGAGCTGAGGATTACCAGGAAAGTATTGCTGATCAATTAACAGATAAGACATTAACCATGATCTCACTCGTAAGAATAAGTACGCCAAAAATCTCTGCCATACTTTCGTTCATGGTTGCGATATTGATTTGTCAGCAAGTATTTTCCCAGATGAAAGAGGAAAGAGCTCTATCAAAAATTGATTCAACCCTGCTTTCAGCCCTTCCTGAGCTCAAGTTTCCCGGCAACCTCCGGAGCATTGAGCTTCCTGGATTTGTTGACAATTCCAAATACCGGTATTTCAGAAGCATACTGGAACAGGTCGGTACGGAGTGCGGGCAGCTCAGCGCAGTAAGTTATGCATTTGGCTATGAAATCAACCGTTTGAGAAACCTCTCGTCCCATATCCCTGAAAATCAATACCCATCACATTTCACATTCAATTTTATGAATGGAGGGTACGGTTGGACCGGAGTGTCCTATCATCATAGTGTGGAGATCCTGAAAAAATGCGGCTGTATGAATGTAACTGATTATGGAGGTGTTTCAAGTGACCCATCCTGGTGGATATCCGGCTATGATAAATATCTGAACGGGATGTTTAACCGTGCTGAAGGATTATATCAGATAAAAGTAAGAACGGAACAAGGCCTGGAGACACTAAAACAATACCTTCATAATCACCTTGAAGGCGATAGTATTGGAGGGATAGCCTGTTTTTATGCATGCAGTCCCTGGAATACAAAAGTGATACCGGAAGGGTCACCTGAGGCAGGGAAACATGTTATCCCGGAGTGGGGCAACAAACCGACCCATGCCATGACCATCGTGGGATATAACGATTCTGTTTGCTGGGATTACAATGGTGACGGGCAAATCACCAATCACCTCGACATAAACGGTGACAGTATTATCGACATGCGGGATTGGGAAAAAGGCGCTCTGATCTTTTCAGATGGATTTTTCGGCGGGACCCAGTTTGCCGACAGCGGCTTTTGCTATATGATGTACAAGACCCTGGCGGAAAGCTTCAGAAACGGAGGAATATGGAACCATGCGGTGCATGTTGTCAGGGCCATCAAAGACTATGAACCAAAGCTGACATACAAAGTCAGGTTAAAACATACCTCCAGGAACAAGATCAGAGTGACGGCAGGGATCACACAACCAGAAAAAAGCAATTCTTTTCATACCATTGCTTACCCCATATTCAACTTTCAGGGAGGCAGCCAGTACATGCAGGGAGGAAATACCACCGAAGAACACAAAACCATCGAATTCGGTTTGGATGTGACACCATTATTAAGTTATGCACCGATCACAGACACTTCATTCTTTCAACTAATCGTTGATGAAGAAGACCCGTTAAATCTGGGACAGGGAAGTATACTGGAGTTTTCCATGTTTGAACACACGGGTGGTTCAGTCATGGAAATTTCTTCAATATATGATACTGTTGATATTCAAAACAATGGAAAAACCATCCTGGGAATTAAATATATTCCTCAATTTCAGGGGCCAAAAATCCAGGATGATGAACTCCCTGTGGCCATTGCAGAAGAAACCTATGTGCATCAAATGACCTGCACCGGGGGAGTCCCTCCCTATCAGTGGGAACTGGTCCCGGAATACCAGGTAGGCATTCTACAGCAGGAGGTGCCGCAGATACAGGGAGCAGACATCACCCCGGAATACCTGCAGGATGGCAAAACCATGGTTCCCCTGGAGTTCGGTTTTCCGTTTTATGGATGTACATATGATACAATTTTTGTGCATGTTGACGGTTTCATCATGCTGGAGGATGAAGATCTCCCCTGGCCTTACCAGTACGATCCGGAATTGCTGCTGAAGAATGTCCATGGCATTGCTGCATGGCCGGACAGGCATTATGCAATTATCGATGAAAATGAAGGAATCCGTTACCAGGGAAACGACAAGGAAGCATGGATACACTGGAAAGCTTCACAGATATATTACAACGATACCATTCCAAGATCATTTGTTGTATACATCAATGATACCGGTATTATAAAAATCTTCCTGGAAAAGAGATCAGAAAATGATCTTCATCATGATTACACAGGAATATCTGCAGGAGATCAAAGCCACTATAAATCGATTTACTTTCCTGCGTATTTACACGATCAGGATATTATGGCCGAATTTCATCCAGTGGTATACCCTCCGGAAATCCAGCTCTCAGAGAACGGATTATTTGACTTTATTCCTCAGAATCGCTATCAGGATATAGATCTGTTCATAAGAGCAACAGGCCAGGCAGGGCTTTTCCATTACAAAGGATTTAAGTTTAACAGTTCATACAGCAATATTCCGGGAACACAAGCAAATAGAGAAGAGTTATTAATATTCCCCAATCCCTGCCGGGATAAATTCCATGTTCAATTCGATGAAGACGCATCTTACTTCAAAACCTTCAAGGTATTTGACAATACAGGACAGATCATAGTCACAAAAACTTTTCCCGGAAACAAAGGACAATACACGATCAATCTCACAGGATTTCCTGATGGAATTTATTATGTAATGGCTGAATTGAATGGACGAAAACTTATGGGTAAAGCCATTAAGTCAAATTAATCCAATTGGTCATAGCTATCCTTTCGATCAAAAAACTAAATTTGCTGTCATATTCAAAACATCGAAAAATGGCAGAAATAAAAATCACAAAAATTGACGAAGCAACGGAGGTATGGAAGCAACTCCTGGAGTCAGGCGATGTTCAGGGAATAGGAAATCTTTACCATGCAAGTGGCGTCTTGATGGGAACATTGTCGCAAATTCGCAGGGACGAGCCGGAAACAATCCTGGAATATTTTGAAAATTTTGCCTCAAAAGAAGGCATTGCAGTTGAATTCACCGATGAATTGTTAAGAGATTATGGTGATGTGGCCATAAATTCAGGATTTTACACTTTTTCCTGGACGGAAAACGGGAAAAAGATTATGGTACCTGCACGATATTCGTTCGTGTTCATGAAGGAAGAGGATAAAGATGAATGGCTGATTTTGGAACATCATTCTTCACTGATCCCTGAGTCGCCACTTAATCCTGAAAAGTATTATTCCGAAGACAAAGCTTAGGGATGCCACCATCCGGAAACAATAAAAATATCATCAAGAAAGCCATGTTTCTGCTGATCATGGCACTGCTTGTTTTGCCGGCACTTCAGAAAGAAGTATTTAAAATTCCGGAGCGATCCCTCAAAGGAGCCGTTGTATCATCACAAAAGCCGGTTTTTAAATGGAAAAATTGGTTTTCAGGAGAGTATCAATCCAAATATGATGATTACCTTGAGGACCACATCGGGTTCCGCAATTTCCTGGTACGGTTAAACAACCAAATGGATTACAGCATGTTCAACCAGATCAATGCAAAAGGTGTACTGGTTGGAAAGGAAAATTATCTCTATGAGACCAACTACATCAAAGGGTATCTCGGTCTGGATTTCCTGGGCGAAGAAGCCATCAAAGACAAAATAAAGAAGATCGGGACCGTACAAAGGTGGCTGGAGCAGCAGGGAGTGGTTTTGCTTCCATTGTTCGCGCCGGGCAAAGGGAATTTCTATCCCGAATATTTCCCGGCACCTTACGATACGATGTCCCCCTCCCCCATCACCAACCACTCCGCATACACCTCGGGTTTGATAAGGAATTCGGTGGGCATCCTGGATTATAACACCCTGTTCGGGCTATGGAAAGACACTTCCAGCCATATCCTGTATCCCAGATATGGCATACACTGGAGCACGTATGGTGTAGGACTGGCTCTGGACACCCTGATGAAGAGGCTGGAATATGAAACCGGCAAGGACCTGGTGGATTTTGGCTGGGATGAGGTGGTCAGGACAAGAGATCTGCGCTACGATGATTATGACGTGGCAGAAGGGATGAACCTGCTGCTGAAGCTGCCCTGCGATGAGATGTCGTATCCCCGTTTTTATTACAGAGGAGAAGAAAAGTACAGGCCGAAGGTTCTGGTCATCGGCGACAGCTTTTTCTGGCAGATCCTGGGGCAGGGCCATGCACAGAAGCTCTTCGGGGAATGCACCTTCTGGTATTATAACAGTCAGGGGTTCAGCACCGGCGCAACGGGGCCCGTAAAGATGGACAAGGCTTACCTTGCCGAAAAACTCAGGAAATATGATGTGATCATGACCCTGTATACCGAAGCCAACCTTCCGAAGATGGCCAACGACTTTTATGAGAATGCCTATTACGCGCTAAAATATGAAGATAAGATCCAGGATGTGGCCGACCGGATAAAAGGTTCACCCGAATGGCTGGCGAAGGTCCGGGAAAAAGCAGAAGCCAGGGACATCCCGCTTGAGGAAATGGTATGGCTTGACGCATTATGGGTCGTTCAACAGAACAATGACTAATACAAATTGAGATTATGGTATTCAGCAGCAGTTTGTTCCTTTTGTATTTCTTTCCCGCCTTCCTGATCATCTATTATCTGCTCGGGAAACGGTTCAAAAATATTTTCGCCCTGCTGGCCAGTATTTTCTTTTATACGTGGGGCGCGCCTACCTTCATTTTCATTGTGCTGGGTTCGATCGTGCTTGATTTTTATATTGTCCGGTTCATGGATGTTTCCGCAGGAAAAAGGAAAAGATACCTGCTGGCTGCATCGGTTGCCCTGAACGTTGGTTTGCTATTGTATTTCAAGTATGCCAATTTCTTTGTTGATAACTTCAATGTCATCCTGGAATCTCTGGGATTCTCTCAATTTGGCTGGATCAGGGTTGCCTTACCCATCGGGATATCCTTTTTCACCTTCCAGAAGCTGACCTATTCCGTTGATGTTTACAAGAAGGTCCACGAACCCTTGAAGCGCGTAACCGACTATGCTTTGTACATCCTGATGTTCCCGCAGCTTATTGCCGGTCCCATCGTAAGGTACAATGAGATTGCCGACCAGCTGGTGGACCGGTCGGCACATGAGACTACCGACAACAGATTGACAGGGTTCTTCCGGTTTATCATAGGGCTGTCGAAGAAGGTGCTGATCGCCAACGTCCTTGGTGAAGAAGTTGACCGCATCTTTGCCATGCAGGGCAGCGACATCTCATCGTACACAGCCTGGATGGGCATTATTGCCTATTCCTTCCAGATATATTTCGACTTTTCAGGATACTCCGACATGGCCATCGGCATCGGCCGGATGATCGGATTCCGTTTTCCTGAGAACTTCAACAACCCATATATTTCCCAGAGTATAACAGAGTTCTGGAGGCGCTGGCATATGTCGCTGGGAAGGTTCATGCGGGATTACCTGTACATCCCCCTGGGCGGCAACCGGGTTTCCACAGGAAGGATGTATTTTAACCTTTGGGTGGTGTTCCTGATCTCCGGCTTCTGGCACGGAGCAGCATGGAATTTCGTGATCTGGGGAGCCTTTCACGGAGTGTTCCTGGTAGCCGACAGGCTTTTCCTGCTGCGGTTTTACAAAGCCATCGGCAAGGTGCCGAGCATCATCATCAACTACCTCATCGTGCTGGTCGGGTGGGTGTTTTTCAGGGCAGAAGATATAGGTGCTGCCTGGCATTACCTGGGCAGGATGTTCTCGTTCGAGGGAGGCTGGAACGATGTCCACCCCGACCAGAAATTCTATGCCATCCTGATCATAGGAGCCTTCTTTTCGCTTTGGGGAGGGGTGCCCGCCATCGGGCGCTGGCAGGAGAAGATCCTGGGAGAAAAACAAAAGAACAGCACCATATACCTTATGGTAGCTTTTTCGGTCATTTTCCTGATCATCTGCGTGGCTTCCATAACATCATCAGGATTTAACCCGTTTATCTATTTCCGTTTTTAACGATGAGCAGCATCCTGAAAAAAATACTGTTTGTACTGATCCTTTTCCTGCTGGTTTTGCCGGCCATACAGAAGGCAACAGGCCTGCTCGGCATACGGCCGCTTGACGGGGACTTCATCCTGGCAAAAAAACCAGGTTTCAGCACTTCAGGCTGGTTCAGCGGGACTTACCAGGAACAGTTCGACAACTATATTGAACAGAATCTGGGGCTCAGGCCTTTGCTGGTGCGGCTGAACAACCAGCTTGACTATTCCCTGTACAGGCATGCCAATGCTGAAGGCGTGACCGTCGGGAAAAACGGCTACCTCTTTGAGAGCGATTACATCAGGGCATTGCAGGGTAAGGATTTCATGGGTTATGATTTCATTGACAAGAACATACGAAGGATGAAGTTTCTCCAGGAGCACCTGAAGGAAGCCTATGGCATAGCGCTTATCCTGGTGTTCGAGCCAAGCAAGGCCAGGTTTTACCAGGAATATCTCAGGCGGGAGCACAAACCCGACAGCGTGGTACCGACCAACTACGACGCATACCGGGAGGCAGCCAAAAGGTATGGGCTGAACTTCCTGGATCTGAACCAATATTACCAGAAGCTCAAAGCAGCGGAGGCAGGAGACGACATCCTGGAGTCCACCAAAGCCTTCCTGGACACCCTGGAAATACCGGGTACCGGTGAGTTATCTGCAAAATCCTTCCCGCTGTATACCAGGAACGGCATTCACTGGAGCCTTTTTGGCGCAGTGCTGATGGCTGACACGATGGTAAGGTTTATTGAGGAAACAGCCGGCCTGGACCTTCCCGGAATGTGGATAGACAGCATGGCTGTAAGCAGCGTACCACGATCGACCGACAATGACGTAAGCCGCACGATGAACCTCTTATGGGACCCGCCGATGGAAGCAATGGCTTATCCCGGGCTGGCTTTTGGCGACACCACCGGAAAAGATCTGCCCAATGTGCTGGTCGTCGGCGACAGCTATTACTGGAACATCTTCAACGCAGGTCTGCCGAAGCACCTGTTCGGGAACGAAGCCTTCTGGTATTTCAATGCCAAAGTATATCCCGACACCTACTACGGAGAAAAGTGGGTGAAAGACATTGACATGAAGGCTGAGGTTGAGAAGCAGGACGTGGTCATCCTGACCATCACAGACCGTTTCCTGTTCAAGTTCGACTGGGGTTTCATCAATAGCCTTTACAAGATCTACGGTCCTGTGACCGATTATGACCGTTACCATGACCTGAAGGTTCGCATCACCAGCGACAACAACTGGTTTGCCGACATCATCAAGAAGGCGCAACAGCGCAACATCAGCCTGGAAGAGATGTTGCAACTTGATGCGGAGTACATGCTGATGATGAATGACAAGGAGACCTACTTTTCGATAAAGGGCCCCGCCTATTTTGCGGAAAGGATACGGAAGGACCATAGCTGGCTGAAGCAGGTACGGGAGAAGGCGGAGGAAAGAGGGATCACAGAAGAAGCGATGATACAGAAGGATGCAGAGTACATGTTCAGGCAAAACCATCCGGAGGCAGCGGAGAGGTATTACAGGATTAAGGCACTTGAAGAATCCATCCGTTCCGACAGTCTGGCCATGGAACGGATCTGGAAAGAAGCCGGGAAGAAGTTTTTGACGGAAGAAGAGATGGTACGGTTTTGGGCGAAAGAGAAGATGATCGAAGATCGAAGATCGAAGATCGAAGATTAGATCTGAGATCTGCGATCTGATCTCTGTGATCTGCGATCATCCAGAGTCCAGAATCCAGAATCCGCGTTCCTGCACCCTGCATCCTTCGGCATAGTCCACTTCATTTTATCCATCATTTCCCTACAGACGCCATTTTTCTTTATCCCGCTGGATGAACTTATTCACTTTATGTTTATATTTACCGGGAAACGATGGATAAAATGCTTTATGTTGGCAAACATTGCAAAAGAATTAGCAGTACTAATCGATTGATTTTTGTATATTTGTGTAAGTAGACATCATGAAATTTTTAAAAAAATGAATACCCTCGAACTAAAAAATATTCTGATTCATAAAATATCTTCGATAAATGACGAATCATTTCTAAACGCTATAAGGATAATAATTGATACAAAAACGGAAAATACAATTTACCAGACTTCATCAAATCAGAAATTAAAAATTACTGAAGGAATTGACCAAATAGAAAAGGGCGAATGGTATTCTAATGAACAAATTGAATCTGAAACAGATAAATGGTTAAGCGAAGAATAATTTGGTCTCATAGAGCAAAAATTGACCTCTACGAATTATTAGAATACTTTTACCATCGTAATGGTAATAAAAACTATAGTCGGAAACTTAATAAACAAATCAGAGTAGCAATAAAAATTCTTTCAAAACATGCAGATATTGGTATTAAAACTGATATCGAAAATGTAAGAAATATAATAGTTCAAGACTACTGTATTTTTTATCGCAAGAAAAACAAAACAATTGAAATTATTACTATATGGGATTCCAGACAGGACCCAAACAAATTAGAAATAGATTAA
>JAGYLD010000028.1 GCA_018401355.1 Bacteroidales bacterium | reverse complement strand
TAAATTCCTAAATCTTTGTCTAAAATTGTTGCAAATTTAATCCAATAATGTAACTTTGTATTTATTCGTTCGTTAATATATGTTGAATTTAACCATCTAGGAAAAAAGCATGGCAAAAGTACACTATCGATTTAACCCCAAATCTTTAACGTACGAAAAAGTCGGTCGAACCACAAAATCAGTTCTTTTAAAGTTTTTTGGATACTTATTAAGCGGGGCAGGGTTTTCTGCCGTTGTGATCGCACTAGCTTTTACTTTCTTTGACTCTCCAAAGGAAAAAATGCTCAACAGGGAAATTGAGCAATACAAGTTTCAATTTCAGATTATCAATGACAGGCTGGACAGGATTGAGCAGGTAGCACAAAATTTACAGGATAAAGATGACAATATTTACAGGGTCATCTTTGAAGCTGAGCCAATACCCTATGAGATCCGTTCGGGGGGTTATGGAGGCGTGGATATGTATGCCAAACTTGATGGCTACAAAAACTCTGAAATCATCATTGAAACAACCAAAAGAATAAATCAGCTTGAAGCCAAACTGGTTGTCCAATCAAAATCTTTCGATGAGGTCTTCCAAATGGCCAGGAACAAAGCTGAAATGATGATTTGTATCCCAGCGATACTTCCAATAGAAAAAGAAAAAGGACATATAGTATCGGGTTTTGGAATGCGATTCCATCCAATTTTGAAATACAGAAGAATGCATACGGGAATTGACATATCGGCTCCTTCAGGCACACCAATATATGCCACCGGTGACGGGGTGATTAAATTTTTCGGACGTAATGGCGGCTATGGAAAAACTGTTGTCATCGACCATGGTTACGGCTATGAAACCTTATATGGACATATGAAAACCATCACCGTTAAAAGAAGACAGAAGGTAAAACGGGGGGAGATTATCGGATACGTTGGCAATACAGGCCTCTCAAGTGCGCCACATATCCATTACGAAGTAATCTACAATAAGAAAAAGATTGATCCGGTAAATTATTTTTACAATGACTTCACACCGGCAGAATTTGAAAAGGTTATTGAACTGGCTTCAAAAGACACTCAGGTACTCTCATAATATAAAAAGTTGATATGCCGGAAAATAAGGAAAAAGCAAAAGACCGGCCAGAAAAGATTTACTACACCATTGGTGAAGTAGCCAGGATATTCAACCAGAATACATCACTTATCCGTTTCTGGGAAAAAGAATTCAGCATAATTAAACCAAATAAAAATAAAAAGGGCAATCGATTATTTACACAACAAGACCTGGACAACTTCCATATCATTTACCATCTTGTTAAGGAACGAGGTTATACGCTCTCAGGAGCCAGGCAGTATCTGAAAAACCATCCGGATAAAATCCAGACTGACCTGGAAATATTAAAAAAATTGAAAAGCATTAAAATGTCCCTTGAAGAATTACGTAAAAACCTCTCATGACCATATGTTTAATGAAAATGATCACATTGTATCCTGGCAAAAGGATGAATAAACCTTTTTTCCATATTTCCCTTAACATACATTAACATCCCGTTTAACATATTTTAACAATAAATGCAGGAATAATAAGCCTTTCCTGAGTTATCTTTGCTTTCGAAATAATAAATAATGCAAAAAAATGATGGAAACTGATATCAAACAACTGAACGAACGCATCGAAAAAGAAAGTGCATTTGTCGACATGATCAGCATGGAAATGCAAAAAGTTATTGTCGGGCAAAAACACATGGTTGAACGTTTACTCATTGGACTACTGTCGAACGGACATATTCTTCTTGAAGGGGTTCCCGGACTTGCAAAAACGCTGGCCATCAAGTCGCTTGCAAACACCATCGATGCAAAGTTCAGCCGCATCCAGTTCACTCCCGACCTGCTTCCCGCCGACCTGATCGGTACTTTAATATACAGCCAGAAAAAAGAGGAATTTATTGTCAGGCAGGGACCCATTTTTGCAAACTTCATCCTTGCCGATGAAATCAATCGTTCGCCTGCCAAAGTCCAAAGTGCCCTTCTGGAAGCCATGCAGGAAAGGCAGGTAACCATTGGAGAACAAACATATCCGCTTAAAGAGCCCTTCCTGGTGCTTGCCACCCAAAACCCGATAGAACAGGAAGGAACTTATCCATTGCCTGAAGCACAGGTTGACAGGTTTATGCTCAAGGTTGTGATCGGATATCCCCAAAAAGAAGAAGAAAAATCTATCCTCAGGCAAAATATTACAGGGAATTTTCCTTCAACAGGGCAAATCCTGAAAACTTCTGATATTACCAAGGCACGTGATGTGGTCAGAGAAGTTTATCTTGACGAAAAGATTGAAAACTATATCACCGACATTGTTTTTTCCTCGAGATTCCCTGCAGATTATAAGCTTAAGAAGTTCGAAAACCTCATTCAGTATGGTGCCTCACCAAGGGCCAGCATCAACCTTGCCCTTGCATCAAAAGCATATGCTTTCATCAGAAGACGTGGATACGTTATTCCTGAAGATATCAGAGCCGTTGCACATGATGTTATGAGACACAGAATAGGCCTCACATACGAAGCTGAGGCTGAGAATATTACAACCGAAGAAATTATTAATGAGATCCTGAATACTGTTGAAGTGCCGTAGAAAGCAGGACACAGGTAGCAGGAAGCAAGGATCCGGTATCATCATCCCAATTCTAACACAACTGCAATTATGCGTCTATAATAATGGAAACAACGGACATCATAAAAAAGGTCAGAAAAATTGAGATCAAGACAAGGGGATTGTCGAACCAGATCTTCTCAGGACATTATCACAGTGCCTTCAAAGGCAGAGGGATGGCGTTCAGTGAAGTAAGAGAATACCAGTATGGCGATGACATTCGCAACATTGACTGGAATGTAACAGCCCGGTTCAACCATCCATATGTTAAAATATTCGATGAAGAAAGGGAACTGACTGTGATGCTGCTTATCGATGTCAGTGGTTCCAATGAATTTGGCACACAAATACAGTTAAAAGAAGAACAAATGACTGAAATTGCTGCTGTTATTGCATTCTCAGCCATTCACAATAATGATAAAGTTGGGGTAATCTTTTTCAGCGACAAAGTTGAAAAATTTATACCTCCAAAGAAAGGCACAACGCATATTCTCAGGATAATCAGGGAACTGATCGACTTTAAGCCGGAAAGCCAGAAAACAAAGATTGCAGAAGGATTGAGGTTTATGACCAATGCCATAAAAAAGAAGTGTACAGCCTTTGTTATCTCTGACTTTTTGGATAAGAACTTTGATGATGCCCTGAAAATTGCCAACAACAAACATGATGTTGTAGCACTTAGGGTATTTGACCGCAGGGAAATGACGATGCCAAACATAGGCCTTGTACAAGTTTACGATAAAGAAACAAATTCCAGGAAGTGGGTTGACACATCCAGCCGTTCCACTCGTAACAATTACGCTTCCTGGTGGAAAGGACATGAAACCTACCTCAACAACCTTTTCCTGAAATCAGGGGTTGATTTTACCTCCATCAGCACTGAGAAAGATTATGTTAAGCCTTTAATGAACCTATTTAAGAAAAGAGAATCGAGATTCTGATCATGAAGCTACTTCATTACATATTTACATTTCTGATCGCATTTGGAGCATTATGGACCCATGCACAAAAGCTGGAAGTTATTGCCAGGCTTGATACCAATGAGATCCTTATCGGCGACCAGATAACCCTTGAGCTGAAAGCTCAGTTCCGGAGTGGATTGAATATTTCCTGGC
Source organism: Bacteroidales bacterium (assembly GCA_018401355.1). Lineage (GTDB taxonomy): Bacteria > Bacteroidota > Bacteroidia > Bacteroidales > B18-G4 > M55B132. The sequence continues at coordinate 25,070 of JAGYLD010000028.1, read as the reverse complement.
CCATTTTTCAGGACACCATCACGAAGAACATAGAGATCATTGAAGCGACCCTGCCCGACACAATAGAAAGTCATACACCAGGAATAAAGGCAATGCTCCAGAAAATCAGGATAACCTCTTTTGATTCCGGTGTGCATATAATACCACCGCTTTCCTTTCTTTATATCCAGGAAGGTGACACTTTAACCAACAGTGCTTCAACCCTTCCCCAGTACCTGAAAGTCAACACCGTTGAAATAGATTCTACAAAAAACATCATGCCGATAAAACCTCCCCTGGCAGCTCCTTATACTTTCAGAGAGGCTCTTCCATGGATCATTGCTATTGTGGTAGCTGGCTTATTGGCATGGTTCCTTTACTATTACTTCAAGAAACGGAAAAAGCATCAACCCCTTTTTGCAGCCAGGCCCAAACCCAAACTTCCACCCCATATAATTGCTTTGAACGATCTCGAAGAGCTTAGGTATAAGAAACTCTGGCAAAACAACAAATACAAGGAATATTATACCATCATGACAGATATTGTCAGGGAATATATAGAAGAAAGGTTCCAGGTGCCTGCCATTGAGATGACAACAGATGAAATACTCAATGGCCTGAAAAATGAACAAAGCATTAATTCTGATGCAATGGACAAGGTTAAACAAACCCTCCGACTGGCTGACCTGGTAAAATTTGCGAAAGAAAAACCATTACCCCTGGAAAACGATCTGAGTTTGAATAACTCCATAGATTTCGTCAGGGAAACTATACAAAAAGTGGAAGAAAGCCAGGCAGAATCGGAAAATGATGGCACAGAGATAACAATAACAAAAGAAGAAAATGTTTAACACAAACATAACATTTGAAGACCCGGGGTTTTTATACCTGTTATTGATATTGCCTTTCATGGGATTATGGTATTGGTATAAATTGAAGGCCAACCATCCTTCAGTTCAGATATCAGGTACCGAAGCCTTTCAATCAGGTAAAAAGTCCTTGAGGCAATATCTCTACCATATTCTTTTCGTGCTAAGGTTGCTGGCCATTGGACTGTTTATCATCGTAATGGCAAGGCCTCAATCCAGCCTCAGCAGGAAAAATGTTACCATTGAAGGCATCGACATCGTAATGGCTATGGATGTTTCAAGCAGTATGCTTGCTCAGGATTTACGGCCAGACAGGCTTGAAGCTGCAAAATCCGTTGCTACAGACTTTTTGGCAGGAAGACCAGATGACCGTGTCGGACTTGTGATCTTCAGTGGGGAAACATTTACGCAGGCGCCATTAACAACAGACCACAGCATTATTCAAAACCTTTTCAAGGACATAAAAAGTGGAATGATTGAAGATGGAACTGCCATTGGAGATGGCCTCGCCACTTCGGTAAACAGGCTCAAAGAAAGCCAGGCCATCAGCAAGGTTATCATCCTGGTAACCGATGGAGAAAATAATGCCGGTTCACTTGATCCTTTATCGGCAGCAGAAATTGCTAATATCTACGGCATCAGGATCTACACCATCGGGGTTGGCACGAAAGGTATGGCACCTTATCCTGTTCAAACACCATACGGAATACAATACCAAAATGTTGAAGTAAATATTGACGAGGCTCTATTGAAAGAAGTGGCTGAAATGACAGATGGACGATACTTCCGTGCCACAAGCAATAAAAAGCTACAGGAAATTTATCAGGAAATTGACAAGCTGGAGAAATCAAAAATAGATGTCACTGAGTTCAGGAAAAAAAATGAGGAATTTCTGCCTTATGCTTTGTTGGCACTGGCTTTTATCATACTGGAAATTTTCCTTAGGAACACTGTTTTAAAAACTTTGCCATAACGAAAAAGAAAATGATCAGGTTTGAACATATTGAATATCTGTACTTCCTACTAATGATTCCTGTTTTTACGATCATCTTTGCACTGATGATCCGCTGGAAGAAAAGTGCATTGAGGCGTTTTGGCGACACAAACATCATCGGCAAACTGATCCCTGACCAGTCCAATGGATTGATTATAACGAAGTTTGTCATACTTATGACCGCTTTCGTTTTTCTTGTATTAGGAATTGCCAATCCACAAACAGGTTCAAAACTGGAAAAGATTCATCGAAAGGGTATTGACATTATGATTGCTTTGGATGTGTCCAACAGCATGCTTGCCCAGGACATCAGGCCTGACAGGCTGAGCCGGGCAAAACAATCGATCAACAAACTGATCGACCAACTGGAAGGTGACAGAATAGGCATCATTGTATTCGCAGGCAATGCATACACACAATTGCCTATTACAACAGACTATGCCGCAGCAAAACTCTTTCTGTCCACTGTTAACCCTGATATTGTTCCCACCCAGGGAACAGCCATTGGAGAAGCACTGGAACTTGCCATCGGGGCATTCAGCCAGGATGACAAAAACAATAAAGCCATCGTGGTTATAACCGATGGGGAAAATCACGAAGGCAATGCCACCAAGCAATCGAAAGCTGCTGCAGAACTTGGCATCAGGGTATTTTCCATTGGAATGGGTCAACCTGACGGTGCCCCTATACCTGTTTATAACAGAAAAGGGAATATGATCGGCTATAAAAAAGATAAAGAAGGACAAACCATAATAACAAAACTTAATGTTGATATGCTGAGGCAAATAGCTTCCGCAGGAAATGGCATATATGTTAATGCCACGAATTCCAATACAGGATTATCAAATGTTCTTGATGAAATCAACAAAATGGAAAAAACTGATCTGGAAACAAAAATGTTTACAGATTATGAAGACCAGTTTCAGTATTTCATCGGACTCGGATTGATCCTGTTGTTACTGGAATATATAATCCTGGAAAGAAAAGGCAGGCTCGCCAGGAAAATCAGGATATTTGAAGTTAAAGAAAAATAATCATGAATATCATAAGGAACATTTTAGTTATCATAATAGCAGTAAGCGTTGTGTTGGATGCTACCGGACAAAGCAAAGATAAACTTATCCGGAAAGGCAATCGTTCCTATGAGGATGGAAACTATAAAAAAGCAGAAATTGATTACCTTAAAGCCATTCAATCGGAAAATCCAACACATAAAGGATTGTTCAATCTTGGCAATGCCAAGTATAAGCAAAAGATCTATACAGAAGCAACTGCGGCTTTTGATTCTGTTTTAACGATGAACCTGGATAAGGAAACAAAATCCAAAGCATTTTATAACCTTGGCAATTCTTTATTGAAGCTTGCCAGGGACAGTGCTCAAATAGGACAACAGGTTTTACCGGCAAGTATTGAATCGTTTAAAAATTCCCTGAGGTTGAATCCTGATGATTATGAAGCTAAGTATAACCTTGCTTATGCCCAAAGTCTCTTGAAAGAACAACAGCAACAACAAAACCAGCAACAACAAAACCAGCAACAAAATCAAGATCAGGAACAGCAGCAAGACCAGCAACAACAGCAAAATCAGCAAGATCAACAAGAACAGGATAAGCAAGAACAAAATCAACAACAACAGCAGGAACAAAAGGAGCAGAAAAAGCAAAGACAAAATCAACCCCGGGAAATTTCAAAAGAAGACGCTGAAAGAATGTTGCAGGCTTTAAAGAATGACGAAAAGAAGACCATGGAAAAAATGCAAAAGGCGAAGGTGAAAGAAATAAGAAGTGTTAAATCAGAAAAAGATTGGTAAAAAGAAAAATCAACCATAAATTCGAAGGATTAAATCCATGTTGAAAAAGCTAATAATTACCGCAACCATTTGGGGAGCATTGTTTACCTTAAACACTGCAGCTCAGGATATTACTTTTAAAGCCTCAGCAAAAAAGCAGGTCCTCACCGGTGAGCGCTTTCAGGTAGCTTTTACAATTAATGCCCAGGGGACAGATTTTAAGGGCCCTGCTTTTGATGGGTTCAGGGTTTTGACCGGCCCCAATCATTCGACCAGCCATAATTACCAGATCATCAACGGCAAAATGTCGCAATCGGTCAATCTTACTTTGACATATATCCTGCAGGCGACTTCAGAAGGAGATTTTGAAATTCCGCCAGCTACCATCAATGTTGATGGGAAACAATATACATCAAATGCACTTCAGGTTAAGGTTCTTAAGGCGACTTCATCTGGTTCTCAGAGCAATGCAGCTACCAGGCAATCCACAGGGAGTCAAAATCAAGGAAGCCCAGCAGCGGTTAATGAGGAAGAAAAGGTATTTCTTAAGGCGTATACAAATAAAAGTGATCCCTTTCAGGGAGAAGAGATCATTGTGACTTATAAACTATACTTTAATGTCTCCATTAAAGAATACAATTACCAAAAGGGATTTTCTTTCCCGGGATTCTGGAGCAAAGACCTGTCAGATGAAATCAAACAATACAAAGAATTTATTGACGGCAAGGAATTTATGGTTGCCGAAATGAAGAAAACGGCATTATTTCCTCAAAAATCTGGCAGGATCACCATCGAGCCGGTTGTCGTGAATCTCATTGCCCAGCTACAGAAAAAGGGATCCAGAAGAACCAGGGATCCATTTTTTGATAGTTTCTTCAATGACCCTTTTTTCAACAATGTCTACCAGAATGTTGAACTCAACATCGAGTCAAACCCTCTGGTTATCAATGTAAAACCCCTGCCTTTTGAAAACAGGCCTCCCGGCTTCAGTGGTGCAGTTGGTACATTTAACATCCGGTCAAGTATTGATAACACACAAGTAAAAGCAAACGAACCCCTTACTTTGAAATATATCATCAGCGGACAAGGTAACCTTGAACTCATAAACAATCCTGATGTTTCCTTTCCTCCTGATTTTGACACCTACGAACCTAAAGTGATCAACAATATACGGGCCAATGTTTCCGGCATTTCAGGGTCAAGGACATTTGAATATTTGCTGATACCCAGAAATCCAGGCAATTTCAGCATCAAGCCTTTCGAATTCTCGTACTTTGATCCGGGGTCAAAAAGCTATAAGACCCTGAAGACAGAAGAATATAATATTTCAATCGCAAAAGGTGATGAAGTATCAGGAGATGTAGTTTACAGTGGCGTTTCACAATCAGACATACAATACATTGGCAGCGATATAAGACACATAAAATCCTTGCCTTTTAAAGTTTTCAAGGGCAATTACCTGTTTTTTGGTTCAATATTCTACCTTTCAATACTGACAGCAGTCATCATACTCTTTTTTCTGACAACTATCATTTGGAGAAGGAATTTGAAACTCCGCAGAAATACGGCACTGGTTAAAAACAAAAAAGCCACCAGAGTAGCAAGAAAAAACCTTAAAAAAGCCAATGAGTATATGAAAGATGCACAGGAAGCAGCCTTTTTCCAGGAGATCTCTCAGGCCTTATGGGGTTACCTCAGCAATAAGTTTAACATTCCTTTATCAGAATTATCGATGGAAACAGTTCGTCATAAACTGTCAAAAAGACAAGTAAAAGATGATACCATCTCTGCCTTTATCGAAACGCTTGAACACACTGAATTTGCGAGGTTTGCTCCTGGGGAAAGTACAACAAAAATGAATGAGATCTACCATGAAGCACTTCACATCATCACCAGAATTGAAAAGGAACTGAAGAAATAAAAAGCGCAAATGAAAAAAAGTATTTTTTTAGGCATAATATCACTCTTTATTTTCTGTCCGGCCAGCCTTACTCAACCCGATTATAATAATATTATCAGGATGGGCAATGAGGCATACAACGAAGGCATGTACCAGAAAGCCATTGTTTTATACGACTCGGTGTTATCCGACGGCCTCGTTTCAAGAGATTTATATTATAATATGGGAAATGCTTATTTCAAGATCAACAACTTGCCAAACGCCATCCTGTATTATGAAAAAGCCCTGAAACTTGATCCTGGAAATGAAGATATTCTCTTTAACCTCAAAATTGCCAACAGCATAAAGGTTGATAAGATTGAACCAGTCCCCAAGCTCTTCTATGTGCAATGGTGGGAAACATTGCGTAACATTTTCCCTGCCAACACATGGGCCTGGATATCTGTGATCGTTTTTACAGGAATTTTTCTTATGGCCATCATTTTTATGATGAGCAGGAATACAACCTCAAGAAGAGCTACTTTCTGGTTTGGGATGATCTTTATTTTTCTCTTCATGGTCTCTCTGATCATGTCATACCAAAAATACCAGAAAGCCCGGAGCAGTGAATACGGAATTGTATTTACACCAACCATTACAGTAAAATCTTCTCCATCAAAAAACAGTGTAGATCTTTTTGTGATTCATGAAGGTTCCAAAGTGAAAGTAATTGATGAAGTAGATGAATGGTATGAGATCCGAATCGCCAATGGCAGTGAAGGTTGGCTTCCGGTAAGTTCCATTGAAATCATATAAAACAAAAACCATGAGTGAATTAAAATCATCTCATCTCTCATCTCTCATCTCTCATCTCTGATCTCTACCCCTCCAACTTCTTCAAAATATCTTTCGGAATGGCCTTCTTGTTCACCATAATAGCGATAGTTTTCATTCTGACATAAGGTTCAGACATCTTAAGATATCCCCCATGATCGTTACTATCACTGTTCCAGGAATTTTTCGTTTTATAATATACGGTACCATTTTGGTCTTTCAAATATCCGGTAATATGCATCAGGTGATCATCAGTGGCAGTTTGATTATCATATGCTTTCTGACGTGATTCCTGTGTGACAATTGTTTCAGTCACAGGTTTGTCAAATGAATACAGTTCTTTATACTTTTCGGCCTCGGTAAGCTCTTCCCATCTTTCCTGTTCTGTTTTACCCAGTTCTTCTACATTTTTTTCGGGAAGGATCGCCAATCCATTTTTATGGGAAAATCCCCTGTCTGAAACATCTCCATCCCAGCATACAGTATATCCATTGTCCAGGGAATGATTCATTATTTCAATCAGATCATCAAGGGGCACGTTATAATACAAATCATTTGACCAGTTATCCGGAACCTGTAGAGCAAAAGGTTTATAGAAAGGATGACCTTCATAGGATGTCAGTTCAATATAATCCTCCGGGTTAAATTTTGTCATTTTAGCAAAGGATGCGGGAGAGTAATTCTTTTCCTCATAAATAAAAGATTCAGGAACTTTTCCAAGGTATACATCCAGAACTGCATTAAAGGCATTAAACCACACCGGGGTTATCTTTCCACCTCTTTTCATGGCAACGGCTTCCAAAACTCCTTTCAGGACAGCATCCATTTCTGCGTGATTATGTTCATCTTCATCAATATTCATTCCATCATAAACACTTTCAGGTACCATCCCGTGTTTTCTGATGACAGTTATAACATCATGTGCCTGACCACCTGCTCCAAACACTGAATTTCCATGCAACCTGATATATCTTCTTGCTTTGTCAGGATAGGAATACCTGACAACGAACATTTCCGAAAGATCGAATTCTTTTCCGGTTTCTTTTAGTATTTCAGCTTCCACGAAAGATATACCTGCAAAAGCCCAACAAGTACCTGACCGGCTTTGATCTTTTACATCAGTGACTTCAATATCTTTAACAACTTCAAAAATATAGGCTGTATCACTTTCTGTTTCCTGTGCATAAATAAGTCCGCCGGATAATGCAGAGGTCAGAAAAACAATAAGTAACAAAAACGAATGTTTCATTATTTTTTAACTTTTAATAAATTGGTTCATATTTTGATACAATTTGCTAAAATACAAAGGTATTTTTAATGAGCCGTTAACTTATAATTGCCAGCCGTTAACTTTTTCAATATTGTGATTTTTTAAAAATCTTTTATCTTTGTGTGAGATAATATTTTAACTTATATTTGTTAATATTTTGTGGTAACAGCATTTGCTCATTTTCAAAAAAGGTGTAACTTGTGCCACGCTTTTAACATGTATTTAACAATAAATTAATATTCTGTTAAACCAAAAATCAAACCCAACTAACATGAAAAATAAAATTTTACCATCTCGCTATTTGGTTTATTTAATTGGTTTGTCGCTTTTCCTTTTTCTTTCCTCAAATACATTATTCAGTCAAGCATCCCTTTCATGGATTGAAATGGGTCCCAGTAATTTTGGCGGAAAAACAAAGGCATTGATCTTTGACAATCAGGATCAGAGTGATCAGACCATTTATGCTGCCGGTGCTACCGGAGGTATTTATTTGACATATAACCTTGGGCAAACCTGGTACAAATTAAACGGGCCGGAGAATGCTTATAAAGTTTCTGCGATGATGCAGGAAGCCAATGGATCGATATATATTGGAACCGGCAACATTGAAAATGGTGAGATTGGTACAGGTATTTACAAATCAACAGATGGAACTAATTTTACACAACTTGCCGCTACCGCCCCCAACTTTGTTTCAGAGGATTGGTGGTACATCAATGAGATAGCTCTTGATGAAACAAACAACAGAATATATGCTGCAACCAACACAGGGCTTAGGTATTCCTCAGACGGAGGCACTACCTGGACACTGGCAAAAACAGGGGACACTCTGGAACTTTCAGGCAATGGTTATGATATAGAGATCGGTTCCAATGGCACATTACTCGCCGGCAATGCAGGATTGGGTTATATATCACCCAATGGTGATCCCAATCAATTCATGTTACTCGACACACTGCCTGACAATGCAGGCAGACTCGAGTTTGCCATTGCTCCAACAGATCCGGATATTATGTATGTAACTATAGCAACACCAGAAGGAGCACTGAATTCAGTATGGCGATCAAATGATGGAGGTACGGAATGGTACATGATAGCTCCAGGTGGAACTCAAACACTCAATTTCTTTGGAATCGATGAAGGTGTTGGAACAGAAAATAATGTACTGGTTGTATTTCCTAATAATCCAGACAAAGTTTTACTTGGCGGAATAAACATGTGGGAAGGAGTAAAACTTGATGAAGATGGTTTTTTCCAGTGGACCATGAAATCTAACGGGAACCAGAACAATCCAGCAAGCCCATATTACTTTTCATATGTTGGACCAAGACATTGTGAATACATCTTCAGGCCAAGCAATGAAAAACAGATGCTGATAGGCACTTACCGGGGTGTTTTCATTGGTTTGATCAGTTCAGACCTTTTTGAGTTTCAGCCAAAGCATAAAAATTATTATACTTCACAATTCAGCACTATTGGCCTGAGTGGAGAAAAACGCCGGGCAATCGGAGGAACAGTTGGTAATGGAACCATCAGAATTGATGGATTTGGAAACCCAAACACCGCACAATATGGATATCCTGTCTGGTATACAGCCAATGGTTTTGCCAGCCAGAACTCTGGCGGAGCATGTGAATTGCCTATTATTGATCCTCAAGTTGCCATTTATTCTCAGGCAGATGGTAATTTCCGAAGATCCGAGGATTTAGGCACAAATGCTTCCACAACTTTCTTCAGCAGTGAGGTTACAAGCTCATTCCAGGATGGTGCTAATTACATGGCTCCGGCAGTATATTGGGAAAATTTTGAAGATGAACAAAGCAGGGATTCAACATGGTTCGTTGCCAGAAAAGCATACAGTACAGGTGATAAAATTCGCATACATAGTAACAACAGGTTTTATCCTTTCTACACTACTGCACCTTTTGTCATCAACCCCAATGACTCTGTCAGAATTAAAGATATCGTTTCAACAAAGTATTTTGTTGGTTCATATCTTGATGCCATATGGATGACAAAGGAGATCCTGTATTTTGGAAAAGAACCGGAATGGTTTAAAATAGCTGACAAAATGAATACAGGATATGAAGGTGTAGCAAGTTGCCTTGGCCTTTCATCTGATGCAAACTTTCTTTGGGTTGGAACTGAAGAAGGAAAACTTTTCAGATTATCCAATATCAGGAATGCATATGATTATGACCGTGCGGATGTTAGAAGCCCATTCTGCATGATCTCTGTCACCGAAGTTCCCATTACCTGGGAAGATTCTGGTGATCCTGTCGATGCAAAGATCACATCCGTATCTGTTGATCCAAGTAATCCCGAAAATGTTCTGATCACCATTGATGGATTCGGAAAACCACAAAATGTGATGAAATCCTCTAATGGCCTTGCTCAATCACCTACATTCACAGCCATTCAGGATGCATTACCCGATGTACCGGCACTCTCCTCACTTATTGAAATGAATAATGGGGATATTGCCTTTGTTGGAACTTATCAGGGTCTTTATATGACTGAAAACTTCTCATCAGCAAATCCTTCATGGTTTATGCCCGATGATCCAAGTTCCTTCAGCATTGGAAAGACACCCGTTACCATGATTAAACAACAACTGGTAAAAAAACAAGATGTAACATATATGATATGGGACGGAACCGATTCAATTCCTGAAACTTTTAAAGGAAACAACAACTTCGGAGTTATTTATACTGCCACCTATGGCCGTGGGATGTTTTATTGCGATCAATTCCAAAAACCCGTCGGTATTATTGGCCATGATAATGATCCTTTATCAAATATAAATATTAACATTTTCCCAAACCCGGTAATTAGTTCTGCAACTGTGGAGGTGACACTTGAAGAGAAAGGAAACGTTGAGTTAACAATATTTGATATTACCGGAAGAATGATCAGGGAAGAATCCCTTGGCAATCAACAAAAAGGAGTACTCAAACATACCATAAATTCTGCAGACATGCCAAATGGCACTTACTTCCTCAACATTTCAAGCGGGGCCAACACGTCTGTATCAAAATTCGTGGTAGTTAAGTAAAGTATATATTTATTCAATCCTATAAATTCTTTGAATATGAAAAGGTTTTTATCAACTCTCATTTTTCTCTTAGTCATAGCTTTAATCCAACTTGCGGCTCAAAGCAGGGTGTATACCCCAAATCTCATTGAACCGGAAGATGGAGCTTCTGAACAAACACCAGATGTTATACTAAACTGGTCAGCTGTGTCTGGTGTATATGGAGAGGTTACGTATGAACTCCAATTGGATACTGATCCGGCATTCCCCAATCCAGTTGTTTTTCAAACAGACCTTTCAGGTTACCAAATGAGCTTTCTGCTTTTTGGCCAAGAATATTACTGGCGCGTTAAAGCTATTGATGGTCCTGATGAAAGTAATTGGTCTGAGATATGGTCATTTACTATTTTAAACACCATTGAACTTATAAAACCAGATGATTTTGAAACCGAAGAACCCCCTAATGTCTTGCTTCGTTGGGCAAGCATTACGGGTGCGGATTTCTATGATATACAGATCGACACTTCTTACTATTGGGAAAATATGAGCGGTATAACAACAAACAACCTGAACGATGTTTACAATGTAAGCGAAGAAGAAGCATGGATGGTTGGTGATGCCGGAACCATAGTTCATTACTCAGGAGATACTTTTGCACTTGTGCAAGATACTTTAACAGACAGTGACCTCTTTGCATTGTCTATGTTGGATGCAAATATTGGTGTAATTGTTGGATCCGAGGGTTCTATCCTGGTGTATGAGGGTGCGATGTGGGATACCATCAATGACATTACCGAAGAAGACCTCAATGATGTTTGCATGCTGGCAACGGACAATGCTTGGGCGGTTGGAAATAATGGTGTAGTTCTTCAATGGGACGGAACCATGTGGAATAACATAGCAACCTTAAGTGAAGACCTGAATGCCATTTCCTTTGTTGATGAAAATAATGGCTGGGCTGTTGGAGCCGGTGGATATGTGGCCTATTTCAATGGTACAGAATGGTCAGAACAAACTGGAGCAGTAAGTAAAGATCTTTTTGATGTTCATTTCCTTACTGCCTCTTTTGGATGGGCTTGTGGGGAATCTGGCTCAATCATGTATTATGATGGTTTTGAATGGATTGAATTTGAAAGTAATGTCAATGATGACTTGTATTCTGTTAACTTAATAGATGAATCATTAGGATACGCAGTGGGCGAGGATGGAACTCTTTTAGAGTTTACCGGTATTAAATGGTTTCCCACAACCATTGGATTTGAAACTGATTATTATGCCGTGAATATCTTTGGAGGATCTACTGGGTTTGCAACTGGTAAAGATGGTACAATAATAAAATATGAACTGGAAGGTTTCTCAACGCCAAATAACATCATTCATGTTTCCGGTGATCTTGATAGAATAAATATGGAATACCTTCTCTTCGGGGAAGTTTACGCATGGAGGATAAGAGCACGCCATGCAAACGATACATCAGGTTGGTCTCCAACCAGATCGTTCTCCACAATAGCTGCACCTGAACCACAAGATCCCAATAATGGCAGTACAGATATTGCCTTGTTGGAACGATTTAAATGGAAAGCAATTGATGGAGTCGTCGATTACACCCTTGCAATCTCTGAGGATCCGGATTTCACAGCTCCATTGGTATTCATTTCGGAATCAAACACCGATAGTATAGAGTTTTATCATTTCGGTATTGAATATTACTGGAAAGTCAGAGCAAATCACCTTAAGGACGAATCTGACTGGTCTGAAGTTTTTAATTTCACCATTACAAATATTGTAAATCTCACACTTCCGGAAAATGGAGCTGAAATTGAAAATATCAGACCCACTTTGAGATGGAATCGAGTCGCTGGTGTAAAAGGCTATGAGCTATCTTATGGTTATGAGTCTGATCCGGATAACCCGCTCTTCACACAAATTGTTTTAGCACCTGATAACAATTATAAAATAGGTATTCCGCTGTTAAAAGACAGCACTTATTGGTGGCAATTAAGAGCCTATAAAGGAGTGGACACAACTGCCTTCAGTGAAAGATGGTCATTTACTGTTATTGATCCTCAGAGCGTTGATGAACTGATTAGTGAAAACAGCCTTTCAGTATACCCGAATCCGAGCAATGGTTATCTGAACATCAATTATCTGGCAGATGAGCAAACTAAGCTACAGGTATATGTTATGGACCTCGTTGGCCAGGTTCTGGTTGAAAAGGAAATGACATTCACAAGAGGCCAGTCAGCTCATAAGCTGGATATCAACAACCTGCCCAATGGCATTTATCTGCTGAGGTTCAGAAATGGTGAACAACAGTTCTCAAAGAAAATTAGCCTTTTTAAATAGGTGATAAATTATAATACAGAAAACCGGACTTCTCAAAAGGTCCGGTTTTTTTTATGATGTGCCTTTCCCGAGCCGATTATATCTTCTTCCCAGGCTAAAACTAAGATATAATGTCAGGAAAAAGTTCTTTTCATCCTGGAAGGCCATAACAGGAATTCCAATTGGGAAAACATCAATGATCCCTCCCACTTCAAGTGCCTTTATCCTGGAATTGTATTCGCCAAATTCGAAATCGAATCCAAACTTACCATATAAACCAGGATATAATCTCATTTGGTTCAAACCCATAGAAAAAGGTGCGCGGCCGTATATATTATCAAGGAAATGCTTTTCGGGATCATATTGCCGGGCCTCTATACTGTAATCATATATGGAAGAAGTGAAGTTAAGGACGTATAAGTATATTGGTTTGGTAATGCCAACAGAAGCGCCGCCAAAATAAAAATACCTGATCTCCACACCACCCCAGGCAGGTTTCCTGTTCAACATCCTGTTAAAACCAACACCTCCCCGAATAATATAAACATGGTTCAACTTACCATAAATATAACTCTTTGCATTGCTGAAATAGGGATTGATGATACGAACCTGCTTGGGAGATTTCATGCTTACTGCCTGAACTTCCCAAAGAAAAGATTTGAAGAAAGTAATGTTTTTCCCTTTTTGGAATTTTAAGCCGATGCCCAGATTATGTAGTACGATCCCTCCGGAGAACTGTTTTCTTAATAGTACTATATTTGCAATGCTGTCTTCTTCTGCATCATATTGGGAAAAACCCTCTAATGTAAGCAGAGAAAGAATCAGGAATGAAGAGATGATTTTAATACGTAAAAACATTAATCCATCTAATGGTTTTCGAATGATGGATTACATGCTGCAAAAAAATGTAATCCAACTAATAATTTTGTTGCTTCTGATATTTATATGCCTCTCCATAAGCGGCGCAACGCTTATTACTTCTGCATGATGAGAATACAAAACTCAATACAATTGCCGTAAGGATAATAATAACAAGTTTTTTCATATTTTTACTTTTTGATCTAAGCAGAAAGATTACTCTTCACAAAGTAAACCTATTTTTCTAATAATAACAACAAATATACGCAGATATTGTTATTGAGGATCAGCTTATTATTAAAAACTCAGGATGAACAAGATAGACCCTGTAATTGAAGACTCATGGAAAACACTGCTCCTGGAAGAATTTAACAGTGAATACTTCTTAAAATTAAAGGACTTCCTTGTTCAGGAAAAAAGAAAATATATCATTTACCCTCCTGGTAAGAATATTTTTAATGCCTTTAATTTAACACCTTTCGATAAAGCCAGGGTTGTTATCATTGGGCAGGATCCCTATCATGGGGCAGGACAGGCACATGGTCTTTGTTTCTCGGTATCTGACGGAATTCGTCAACCGCCCTCCCTTAAAAATATTTTTAAAGAGCTGGAAGATGACCTGGGTATTCCAATCCCAAAAACAGGAAACCTTGAGAAATGGACAAGTCAGGGAGTATTGCTGCTCAATGCCACATTGACGGTTAGGGCCAACCAGGCAGGATCGCACCAGAACAAGGGTTGGGAAATGTTTACAGATGCAGTGATCAGAAAGCTTTCCCAAAGAAAGTCGAACCTTATATTCATCCTCTGGGGCAATTATGCCCAGGCAAAGCAGGAGATCATTGACCTGACAAAGCATTATGTGCTTAAATCAGCCCATCCTTCACCATTTTCCGCCAACAGAGGATTCTTTGGCTGCCGGCATTTTTCCAGGACCAATGAGATCCTCCGGCAACTGGATCAGGAAGAAATAGACTGGAGTTTAGAATAAGGAATTCTTATTTGCGTTGATTAATTATGCCCCCGATATTCCATAAAGTGCAAAAATTCAAGGTCTTGCTACCAGTGATGCTTTTCCTGTGCTGCACCTGTCAGGTAAAGGCCCAGGAAAGAAATCCATACAAACTATCTGCTGTTTTTATCAGCTTCGGGGATTTTCAGGAAAGTAAGATACGGTATAAAAAAAACTTTCAAAGCAGGGAACTCAGACAAAAAGAATTAAAAAGTATCCTGATCCAACTGTATGCCATGGGATATCCTGCAGCAAGCCTTGATTCAACCGGACAGGATACACTTGAGCTTACTGCTTACTACTTCCTGGGAAAAAAATATATCCTGCAGGAACTCAAACCTGGTAACGTGGAGCAAAATATCTTGCAAGGTTCAGGATACAGACCTTATAAATACAGTAATGCATCAACTTTTGACTATTCTTCCATATCACGGTTATTAAAAAGAATCCTTAGCTACTGCGAAAACAATGGATATCCATTCGCAGAAATAAAACTTGACTCTATTGTTGTTGAAGAAGGAAGCATTTCAGCGGCTATGAACCTGAATAAAAATCAAATGGTGTTCATCGACAGCATTATTGTCAAAGGTGATGCCAGGGTCTCGATGAACTTTCTTCAGCAATACATTGGCATTGCTCCAGGAGACCGGTACAATGAAGCAAGGATCCAAAAAATCAAACAGCGATTGGATGAACTGCCTTTTGTTTCATCATTATCACCGCATGAAGTTGCCTTTTCAGAAGAATCTGCAGCCATATATTTATACCTTGGCAGAAAAAAAGCCAGCCAGTTTGATGGGATAATAGGGATTGCACCCAATGACCGAACAAGTGGAAAACTTCTTTTAACAGGCGATGTAAAACTCAAACTCCTGAATATATTTGGTAAAGGAGAGTTGATCGATTTTAACTGGAGGAAGCTGGAAGAAAGCTCTCAGGACCTCAGGTTGCACTTTAACTATCCTTATATTTTCAAAACCCCGTTCGGGTTTGATTATCAATTTCACTTGTATAAAAAGGATACAAGCTATATCAGGCTTGATAATCACATTGGGGTACAATACATTTTTTATGGGTATAATTATGTTAAAGCATATTTTGAAAATCAAAATTCCTCCTTGATAAGTACAGCTGAACTTGAATTTGCTACCGTGCTGCCACCCTATGCCGATGTAAATACAAATTTTTACGGCCTGGAAGCAAATTTTGAAAAGCTTGATTACCGGATCAATCCACGCAAGGGGTTTACTGTATGGTCATCCGGGGCGGCAGGTAATAAAAAAATTAAAAAAAATAACAAGGTCAATCCGGCTTTGTATGATAGCATTGATCTGTCTGGCACTCAATACAAGATCAGGCTGGTGGCGGCTACATACATCCCGGTTTTCAGAAACTTTACCCTGAAAGTTTCGTCTGATGGAGGATTTCTTAGCAGCACAAACCTTTTTGAAAATGAATTATTCAGATTCGGGGGATTGAAAACATTAAGGGGTTTTGATGAGGAAGCTATTTCCGCTTCCTTGTATAATATATTAACCTTTGAATTCAGATATATCTTTGAAACCAATTCCTTCTTCAGCTTATTTTGGAACGGAGCTTATTACGAGAAAAAATCTCTTACAGAATTTGTTGCAGACCGGCCCTATGGCTTTGGAGTGGGGTTAAGCTTTGCTACCAGGGCAGGAATATTCTCGGTCAGTTACGCGTTGGGGAAACAATTTGATAATCCCATTGACCTAAAACGGGCAAAAATACACTTTGGAATTACCGCAACTTTCTAAATAGTTGAACCGATATCATATTCTGAGGTCACTATTTAATTTATAATTTTCTTATCTTGCAGCTTATTAACCAAAATTTGTGCTATGAAGAGAATAACATTGACTACTTTGTTGATTGCAATCTTTTGTTTTGCTGTCACTGCCGGCGGTTATCAGGTAAGATTGCAGGGACAAAAGCAAACAGGGATGGCGCTCGTGGGTTCTCCCCTGAGCTTTGGAGCAAGCAATATTTTTTACAATCCTGCTGGCTTGTCGTTTATGAAGACAAAATTCAGTATCTCAGCAGGTGTAAGTGCCATCATGTCAAACATTGCATTTCAAAAAGAAGGCTCCAGCGATGTATTCAGATCTGATAATCCTTTAAGCACACCATTTTATCTTTATGGTGCAGGAAAAATAGGGGATAATTTTACAATAGGTCTCGGAATATATACTCCATATGGCAGCTCAACCTCCTGGGAAGAAAAAAATGAAGATGGCATCCCATGGCCCGGTAAGTACCTTATCCAGGAAATCTCATTTTTCTCAGTTTTTATTCAACCAACCATTGCTTATAAAATCAATGACAAACTGAGCATCGGAGCTGGTTTCATTTACGCTTACGGTAAAGTCAGCCTCAACCGAGCACTAAATTATAATGAGGATTCCAAAGTTGAACTTGAAGGAACATCAGGAAACATCGGGTTCAATGCCGGCATCCAGTTTCGTCCAACAGAAAAACTTAGCTTAGGTGTTGATTACCGCTCAAGGATTGGCATGGAAGTTAAAGATGGAGATGCAACCTTTACGGTGCCAACCATGGTTAGTGGCCTCATTCCTAAAGAAAACAAATTCGATGCAGAACTCCCCTTACCCGCCAACCTGGATATAGGTATTGCATATCAGGTCTCTGAAAAGCTTCTCCTCGCCCTTGAAGTGAATTGGGTCCAATGGAGTACTTATGAAGAATTATCGTTTACTTTTAAAGAAGAAGGCGACATTCTAAATTCTACCAGTAAAAAAGCATATAAAGACAGCTGGATCACACGCCTTGGCGGACAATATACCTTAAACGAAAAATTCGATTTTCGCCTGGGAGTCTATTACGATCCTTCACCTGTTGACGAAGATTATTTCAATCCTGAAACAGTTAGTTTGAATACCATTGCCTGGACAGCAGGGGTTTCCTACCGCCCGGTTGAGAAACTTTCCATAGATCTTTCATTTGCCCAGCTGAACGGACTCAAAGCCGACAAAAAACTGCTTGATGAGCAGGGCAATGACACATTCAGCGGCACTTATAATGTGCTGACAAACATCCCTGGTATTGGCATTAGTTATAATTTCTAACCTAAAAAAGAAATATCATGAAATACTTCAAATATTTATTTTATTTATTGATCATTGCATTCATCACTTCATGTCAGCCTGAAGTTGATGAATTCACACCAGACAAAGGTTCCGCTGATTTCTCAAAGTATGTATCAGTGGGCAACTCTCTTACAGCAGGATTTACAAATGGCGCTCTTTATGAAGAAGGCCAGCAAAATGCATATCCCAATATCCTTGCAACACAATTTAAAGCTGTTGGTGGAGGAGAATTCAAGCAGCCATACCTGACTTATCCTGGCGGAATAGGAACGCAAACGGTTGGTGGCCAAACACTTTTAATACCATATTTAAAACTTACACTTCTTCCTACTTGTCAGGGAGAACAATACAAACCTTATCCTTCAGATCCCAATTTCATCCAGAAACAGCAGGAGATGCAGGCTGCATTAGCTACCTCTGTAGCAGCGCAGGGGCCTTTCAATAATATTGGAGTTCCCGGTGCAAAATCATACCATGTTATCACTCCGGGATATGCCACAATGAATCCATTTTTTGGAAGGTTTGCCAGTGATCCCAACAATACCGTCCTTAATGAAGCTGCACCAATCGCCCCTACGTTCTTCAGCATCTGGCTTGGCTCAAACGATGTTTTGGATTATGCGCTTTCCGGTGGTGATGAAGCAGGCCCCATGCACGCCATAACCACGATGGGCCCTGACCCGGTGCTCGGACACCCCGGATTCGCTGCTGCCATGGATGCCGTTATCTCTTCCATGATCCAAATGGGGGCAACAAACAGTAAAGGAGTCGTTGCCAACGTACCCGATATTTTATCTGCACCATATTTTACAACCATTCCATACAATGGTATCTACCTCACCCAGGCAGAAGCCGCACAGCTAAATGGATACTGGCAGGCACAACAGGTTCCAAACATACAGTTTAATGAAGGTTTGAATCCACCGGTAGTCATGAATCCCGACAGCACCATCCGACAGCTTGATAAAGGGGAAATCATTCTTGCCATTCTCAGCGATTCAATCCAATGTGGAAAATTCCTCGGAAGGTATGCTCCTATTCCAGGAAATTATTTCCTTTCTGCTGGCGAGATCCAGAAAATAAAAACCGCTGTTGATGATTATAATGCGAAAATTGAAGATCTGATTGCTAAACATCCAACCGACATAGCTTTCTTTGACGTTTATAGCTTGCTGAAGAAGGCTGAAAAAGGAATCATTCTGGAGGGTATGAACTTTTCCACCTCAGGTGCTGAAGGAAATATTTTCTCACTTGACGGATTGCATCTCAGTCCTCAGGGGAATGCGCTGATTGCATATTATATGATCGATGCTATTAATAAAACTTTTGGTGCCAAAGTACCCCAGATCAGTGTTTCAGCATATCCCTCAATTCAATATCCGTAAAGAATAATACATGATTAAATAATTGAGCCTGTTCAATACTTTTTTATTATTTTTGAAAAGTATGAACAGGCTTATTTTTGCTACCAACAATGATCATAAACTCCGGGAAATCCGCAAAATCCTGGATGGACACTATCATATTGACGGACTAAAAGACATCGGTTTCCGGGAAGAGATTGCTGAAACATCCCATACGCTTGAAGGCAACGCCATCCTGAAGGCAAGGTACATTCAAAAAAAATTCAATACAGATTGTTTTGCCGATGATACAGGATTGGAAATCGAAGCCCTTTCTGGAAAACCCGGGGTGCATTCTGCCCGGTATGCCGGCATTGAATGTATCTCTGAGAACAATATTAACAAAGTCCTGAAAGAAATGCAGGGAGTTAAAAACAGGAAAGCCCGCTTTCGTACCGTTATTGCACTCATCAAAGCGGGTGAAGAATATTTATTCGAAGGAACGATAAAGGGCAATATCATCAGCAAAAAACGCGGAACCGGCGGTTTCGGATATGATCCCGTTTTCATCCCCGATGGAGATACAAGAACTTTTGCAGAAATGCCACTTGAAGAAAAAAACCAGGTTAGCCACCGTGCCGTTGCCATAAAAAAACTGGTCGACTTCCTGAATGATCACAAATAGATTTACTGTTTTAAGGCTTCTTCAATTGCGGACGAAAACAACTCCCTTAAAGAAATACCATATTCATTTGCCTGTTGAGGCACAATGCTGTTTTCAGATAATCCAGGTACAGTATTCACCTCCAGGAAAAACATGTCCTCGTCATTAAAGATAAAATCAAACCTTACAAACCCTTTGCAATTCAAATTTTTATAAAGCATCAGGGATTTCTCCCTGCAATTTAGCTCTATATATTTGGGAATGTCTCCCGGGGTAATTTCATCGGCAACGCCGGGAGTATATTTGGCCTCATAATCAAAAAACTCATTATCGGTAATAATTTCAGTAATTGGCAGGTCAATAATCTTACCATTGTGTTTTATTACACCACAGGTTATCTCCCTGCCTTTAATAAATCGCTCAACAAGAACATATTCATCTTCTTTGAAGGCTTTTTTTATGGCAGCTTTCATATTTTTGAGCTCCCTGACCTTTGTAACCCCAACACTAGAACCCCCTTTATTGGGTTTCACAAAAACAGGCAGTCCGGTGGTCGCTGCAATATCATCCACATTGACAGAATCAGACCTGTGAAGCAATACCGAAGGAGCAGTTCTCATGCCAAGGGACTTTACAAGGTTGTTGGTAAAATATTTATCAAAAGTAACAGCAGAAGTGATCATGCCACTGGAAGTGTATGGTATGTCCAACATATCAAGGTATCCCAGAAATTTTCCATCCTCCCCCGGAGTACCATGAATGGCATTAAATACACAATCAAAAGAGATCTTATTTTTTCCGACAGATACTGTAAAATCATTTTTATCAACTTCATGTGTATTGCCCTTTTCATCAATAAGCTTCCAGGAACCTTTTTTTATCCTTATCAAATATGCAGTGTAAATTTCGGAATCGAGGTTTCGCCTGACCACCTCACCACTTTGCATGGATATTTCATATTCCCCGGAATCTCCACCTGCCACTATCGCAATGTTCTTTTTCATACTTTATCTTTTTAGCACAATGCTCAATAATATTTATTTATTCCTATAATTCTTATATTTGCAGGCATAGACAATAAATCCTGTATGCCTGAGTTATTGAAAAGGCAAAGGCCCATTGTTCAATCTACTCTGCAATTGTAAAGTTAGAAAAAATGAGCTTCCTCGGATTTCTTACAAAAAAGAAATTTTATTTACACCTGGGCATATCCATTGTAATAACGGTCATCCTGTTCCTTGGTATCCTTCAGTTCCTGAAATATTATACAAACCACGCCGAAACATATGTTGTTCCTGATTTTTACGGTCGAACCATAGAAGAGCTGGAAGCTGTGAACTACAACAAAATATACGAATTTGTAGTCATTGATTCCATTTATGATCCCAACAATAAAAAGGAAGCCATTGTCATCCAAAATCCTTATCCTGGTGCAAGAGTAAAAAAAGGCCGTAAAGTTTATGTAACTACAGTCGCAAAATCCAGTGAGAAAGTTGACATGCCAGACCTCATAGATCTTTCACTCAGGCAGGCGATTAACTTGCTTAATGCCAAAGGATTGCGGGTCAACAGGCTTGAGTATGTTAAGGATTTTGCAGACAATGCCGTCCTGGAACAAACTTACGATGGTGAATTAATTGAACCAGGAACGGAAATCGATAAAGGATCCTCCATTGATCTTATTTTAGGCCTTGGAAAAAACAGCAAAGTACCAGTTCCATTTGTCATCGGGAAGACAGCAAGTGAAGCTGTTAACACCATCAACAGTGCATCTTTTAACCTTGGAAATGTCTATTACCTTGATGGCAAAGACCCGGTACACAGCAGAGTGTATCAGCAGGATCCGGATTGGGGCGAGAACGCATCACTTTATAAGGGCCAGGAGATAAATATCTGGATGAGATCAGATCAGAATTTCGATTTTGATAAATTAATCCGGAGTTATGAGCCTGACACAATCCATGCAGATACAACGAGTGCCCCGGAAACCTTTGATGAATTTTAAGTATGAACAACATCTCCAACAATACTTTGAGGACCATGAAGCGCATCATCCTGCTCATTTCTGTAGTTTGCTTTATCCCTTCTTTTTTGTTTTCCCAGGAAATTCTTTCAGGCCTGCAGTACAATCCTGTAATAAAAGATGCCGTTAAAAAAGAAATACAACAAAATAATGCCGGTGCCAGCCGCAGGCTTGAGTTGATAAAACCAATAACCCTCCCATTCTTTGATGACTTCCACCAGAAAAGTATTTTCCCGGATACGTCCAGATGGCTCGACCGGGATGTATATGTCAACCAGGATTTCCCATACAGATCAGTAAATGTAGGTGCAGCCACTTTCGATGCCATAGATGAATACGGTAATCTTTATCCAGAAGCCAGTTCATTTCCATTTATTGCTGACATTCTGAACTCAAAACCAATACGCCTTGATTCTGTCTTTGACCCCGTGCCAAGGGAGATCAATATATCGGATTCCGTATTTTTTAGTTTTTTTTACCAGCCACAAGGACGCGGAAATAAACCGGAACCCTGGGACAGCCTGGTTTTGCAATTTGGCTACCCCAGTGGTGATTCTGTTTTTGTATATTATGATTCCATACCAATACCTATCAGCAGCTATATTCAGCCCGGCGATACAATCTATCCCCTCGACACCCTGTTTGCACCGTCTTATTGTGATAGCAATAAATATTTGATTGCGGACAGGTTTTATGTTTACGGCGATACTGTGCAGATGCCTTGTAAAGATGTTTTTATCCCGGAATATACCTGGAACACGGTATGGAGCACGGAAGGTATGGCACTGGATACTTTATTTGCCCGCTATGGAACATACTGCAGGCAAATACTTATCCCAATTACCGACAGCGCCACTTATTTCAGAAAAGATTTTATGTTCAGATTTTTTAATTATGCCAGTCTCTCCACACAAAATGTACCCAGTTGGCGCTCCAATACAGACCAGTGGAATGTGGATTATATATATCTGAACATTGGCAGGTCAGAAAGCGATACCACTTATCGTGATATTAGTTTCGTGGAAAGGGCTCCGACAATGTTAAGAAGATATCAGGCCATGCCTTATTCCCAGTATAAAAACGATCCTACAAACTCGATGGCTGACAGTATAAACCTGGTAATCAGCAATCTATACGACGAAGCCTTTAACACCGACTATGGGTATTATGTTGATGCAACTGACGGAAGCTACAGTTTCTATCATGATGGGGGAGGATGCAACCTCCCACCTTTCTATTCTTTTGGCTATCAGAAATGTGATGAAACCTGCGGCGCATCCAGGGCATGTCCCATTATTGACTTCATATATCCATTGGGCTTTGGAAAAGATAGTGCTGCCTTTGAGATAAAACATGTTATCAGTGGCTTCACTGCAGCAGATACTGTTGGGGATACATTATCGTTCAATCAGGAATTCTATAATTATTTTGCCTATGATGACGGAACACCGGAAGCCGGCTATGGAATCAACATTGGAGGCGGAAAAGTAGCATACCGTTTCCAGCTAAACCAAAGAGATTCTTTAAGGGCAATAAGGATGTTTTTTAACAGAACAGAAGGAAATGCCAACGATCAATACTTCGACCTGGCAGTATGGCGCGATAATAATGGAGAACCCGGAGAATTGCTTTACAAGGAAGTAGACCTTAAACCAAAATTCTCCAACAGCCTGTATAAGATCCAAACCTATTATCTTGAAGAACCTGTTGCGATCAACAATGTTTTTTATATTGGTTGGATACAATCTACAGACGACAACCTGAATGTTGGATTTGACACTTACAACGACGCAAGTAGCAATATCTTTTATAACGTCTACGGATATTGGGAAAAAACAGCCTTTACAGGGTCAATCATTATGAGGCCCGTAATTGGTGAAGCATTTGATCCTTTTGACATCCAGGAAAATACAGAACCGAACGTATCACTTCATATTTACCCAAACCCTTCAGGTAACGGGATCTTTCATATTGAAGCTGAAGACCACAGCCAGTTATCACTTAACCACACCAACCTTCTTGAAATATATAACCTGACAGGCCAGAGAATTTTAATTGTCCCATTTAACAAAACATTAGATGCTTCCTCATTGGCTGATGGCTTTTACATCATCAGGGTTACCGACAAATCTACCGGAAGGGCTTTTTCAGGAAAGATCATGATAAACCGTTAATTATACCCATGAGCAATAACCGGGAAGAAGATCAGGAACTCTTTGAACATCATCGCTTTGTTGTTGATAAAGGACAAAGCCCACTACGAATCGATAAATTCCTGATGTGTAAAATAGAAAACGCTTCCAGGAATAAAATTCAAAATGCCTCCAAAGCCGGCAATATCCTTGTGAATACTATTCCTGTAAAACCCAACTATAAAGTAAAACCCGGCGATAACATTTCAATAGTACTCTCCTACCCTCCCAGGGAAATTGAGATCATTCCCCAGGATATTACATTGGAAATTGTATACGAGGACAAAAATCTGCTTTTCATCAACAAACCAGCCGGAATGGTAGTACATCCGGCGTATGGTAACTATAGCGGCACACTGGTCAATGCCCTCACATTTTACCTCGGAAAATCATCAGGTGATGAAGAAGCTTTTCCCTACCTTGTGCATCGCATTGATAAAGATACAACCGGTATCATGGTCGTTGCCAAAGATGAGCTGACACAAAGCAAACTTGGAAAGATTTTTTTTAATCATGATATTGAACGAAAGTACATGGCACTGGTATGGGGAGATGTGAAAAACCAGGAAGGGACCATCACAGGCAACATCACCAGGAGTCCCAGAGACAGAAAAGTATTTACTGTAATACATGATGACACAAAAGGGAAACATGCTGTAACACATTACAAGGTTCTGAAAAGATTTCGTTACGTAACCCTGGTGGAGTGTCAACTGGAAACTGGCAGAACTCACCAGATCAGGGTCCATTTTAAGCATATTGGCCATCCCCTGTTTAACGATGCTACTTATGGCGGTAATGCGATCCTGAAAGGGACTACCTTTACAAAATACAAACAGTTTGTGGAAAATTGTTTTAAATTAATTCCAAGGCA
>JAGYLD010000027.1 GCA_018401355.1 Bacteroidales bacterium | reverse complement strand
GTTTTAAATGCCGGTGAACAATCTATTTCTAAAAAACAACTCCGGTTTTCTTTTAGTGACAATCCCGGATTGTTTTTCTTCAAACTTAAGGCCAATATTGCATCTTTATTTAGTGGAAAACCTTTTAAATATGAAATTAATTACCGGAATCTGATAAACGCATATTTTGAGAATGCCATATATCAATCTATGTATGAGGTCATGGAAAACTGGGGAATGATCAGTCTTCAATACCTTATCAAAGTCCGCAAACTCAATGAAAGTGCTTTTAATGCCTATATAAGGATTGACAAGGTATTGCAGGAGAGGATTCCCGACGCTGAAGACATTGAAAGGGAAATCGAAAAAATAGAAAAACTTTATTCTGAATATTCGAGGCTGAACGAAGCTTCTTTACAATCTCTTTACAGGTTGTTTCTCAACAAAACCTTTTTCATAGTACAACAAATTAGTAATGACTTAAACATACTGAACATCAACAGTCAGATCAGAAAAAGAAAAGCCAGCAATGCAAGGTTTAAAAACATCAGGAATAATATTTACAGCCTTCCAGAACTCTGGTATAGCAATCAACTATTATTGAGTGACATGAACAGGTTGGAACTGGACCTGAATAAATATGTGCTTGAGATACGCTTTATTTTGTTGGAACTGCACAATGAGGTTGAAGATAAAATTAAAAAGTTTATTCTTTCTCCTGCTATGAAGGCTGCAACTGAAAAATCATCCAGGATAATTGAATCTTCCTCGGTTGCAGGAAAGTGGACAGCCATGATAGATCCGGAGCAATTACAGGAGGATTGGAAAGAAATGGTTGATTCAGCAACCAGGGAGGTCATGTCTAAAACAGCTCTTTTACCTAAAACATGCAGGGTTATGCGGTACGAAGTATATGAACACTTTCAGTCCGAACAATTCAGTCCACACAAAAAGGTGGATCTTTTGTTACAGGAATTTTGCAAATATTACATTGAAACTGATTTTTTAAAACCGGTTATAAGTAACATTCAGGGTCTTTTAATTAAAACGCAAGTTTCTGCCAACCATATGATCAGACTTATCAAGTATATGGAAACAGGAACGGATGGGAATCCTCCTGATATAATCAGCATTGAAAACATTCAATCTAAGATCCGGGCAGAGTCGATCTCTATGGACAAACAAAAAACAAAGTATTTAAATCGTCTCATGGAAAGGAGAAATTCTTTGACAGACTATTTTGCGCTTTCCTCAATCATGCGCAAACTATCTTCTAATAAAAAGTTTATCAAGAAGTAGTTTGAGATATATATAATAATTAATGAACAAATAATCAACAGGGCCCTGCTTGTGCAATTAATTTTATACTTTAGCACACCTGATAAAACACCAACCTCAAACCAATTATTGTTATGATTGCCAAGCAGTTGATCAACCCAAACAGCATTGTTGTCGTTGGGGGGTCCAATGACACTACCAAACCGGGAGGAAAAGTCTTAAAAAATCTAATTGACGGTCATTTTAAGGGTGAAATCTATGTAACCAACCTTAAAGAATCAGAGGTTCAGGGTATCAAAAGCTTTCAGGATCCATCCGAATTGCCTGAAGTTGACCTGGCCATCATTGCCATTGCGGCAAAATATATTCCGGAAACAGTTGAGATTCTGGCTCAAGAAAAATCCACCAGGGGATTTATCATACTTTCAGCCGGTTTTAGCGAAGAAAGTGCAGAAGGGGCTGCACTCGAAGACAGTATTGTTGGAGTCATTGATGAAGTTGGAGGCACACTCATAGGTCCAAATTGCATTGGGGTTATGACTCCTGAATATCATGGTGTTTTCACCATGCCTATACCGAAACTGGAAATGAATGGATGTGACTTTATTTCCGGCTCGGGAGCTACAGCTTGTTTTATCATGGAAGCCGGTATTCCAAAAGGCTTGCCTTTTGCTCGTGTTTTTTCTGTTGGCAACAGTGCCCAGGTAGGTGTAGAAGAGATACTAAAATACATGGATGAGACCTTCAACCGTGATACAAGTCCCATAGTAAAACTTCTTTACATCGAAAATATTGATAAGCCGGATATGCTTCTTAAGCATGCGCGATCATTGATCAATAAAGGATGCAAGATTGCAGCCATTAAGGCCGGAACCTCTGAAGCCGGAAGCCGGGCTGCCTCTTCACATACCGGCGCACTTGCCAGTTCTGATGCTGCCGTGGAGGCACTGTTTAAAAAAGCCGGAATAGTAAGATGTTATGGAAGGGAAGAGTTAATATCCGTTGCAAGCATTTTTCTCCAAAAACCACTCAAGGGCAGAAATATGGCCATCATCACACATGCAGGGGGGCCGGCTGTAATGCTTACAGATGAATTATCAAACCAGGGGATTAATATTCCGACCATTGCAGGCAATCATGCAAATGAACTTCTGGAAGAGCTATATCCAGGTTCCTCCGTTTCAAACCCCATTGACTTTCTGGCAACTGGTACTGCTGATCAATTAGGAACAATCATCAATTACACAGAAGAAAAATTTGATGACATTGACGGGATGGCTGTTATATTTGGTACTCCAGGGCTCTTTAACATCTACGATGTTTATGAAGTATTGGATGAAAAAATGAGATCCTGTAAAAAACCAATTTTTCCAATTCTGCCATCGACCTTTACTGCAAAAGATGAGATTCAATCATTTATTGATAAAGGACATGTATATTTCTCTGATGAAGTGGTTTTTGGAAATGCACTTGGAAAGGTTATTAATACTTTACCGCCTTCCGCAGTAGGAATGCATGCAGAAGAATTTGATTATGAAGGGATCCGGAGTGTTATTGAAAAAGCCCACAATGGATATATTTCACCAGAGAATGTTCAAAAACTTTTGGATTACAGCAAAATACCCAGGATAAGCGAATTTGTGGCCCATGAAGAAAATCAAGCTGTTGAAATGGCTAAAAAAACTGGTTTCCCGCTGGTAATGAAAGTTATTGGTCCAATACACAAGTCTGATGTCGGTGGCGTGCGTCTTAACATAAGCAATGATAAGGAAACACGTGAGAATTTCAGAGAAATCATGAAAATAAGGAATTCCACCGGGGTTTTGATCCAACCCATGATAAAGGGAATTGAATTGTTTGCAGGTGCAAAATATGAAGATAAATTCGGTCATCTGATCCTTTGCGGACTCGGGGGCATATTTATTGAAGTATTGAAAGACGTGAGCAAAGGCCATGCACCATTAAATATGGAGGAAAGCATGCAAATGATCAAAGATCTTAAAAGTTATAAAATCATTCAGGGTGTCAGGGGCCATAAAGGGGTGGATGAAAAAATGTTTGCCCGAATAATTACCAATCTCTCAGGATTGGTAAAAGCTGCCCCGGAAATTAAAGAACTTGACCTTAATCCATTAATCGGAACTGAGGATCAGATCATTGCCGTTGATGCCCGTATCAGGATAGAAAAATAATAACAATAATTGCAAGCTGATGACTGTAAAAGTTATTGTCATAAGTCTTTATGCCTTAATGATCATTATCGTAGGCATACTGGGGCTAAAGAAAACCAAAACCTTTTCTGATTTTTTCCTGGGTGGTGGAAATATTGGTCCATGGATGACTGCTTTTTCCTATGGTACTGCCTATTTCAGTGCCGTTCTGTTTATTGGTTTTGCAGGAAAGATTGGTTGGGGATTTGGTTATTCCAGTCTCTGGATCGCATTTTTTAACGGTATATTGGGTGTATTCGTTGTGTGGGCCTTGATGGGGTGGAAAATAAAAAGGGCCTCCCTGGATTATAACGTTTCGACCATCAGTGAATATCTTGAAAAAAGATACAACAGCAGATTTTTCAAGCTTTTATCATCTATTGTGATTTTTATATTTATGATACCTTATTCAGCTGCTGTCTTTATGGGCTTATCATACCTCTTCACATCCAACTTCAACCTTCCATATGCTTATGCATTAATAAGCATGGGGATCTTTACCGGTGTTTATATGGTTTTGGGAGGCTATAAATCCATGGCACTCATCGACATGATCTTTGGAATTATTATGGTTGCGGGTGTAATTATTTTGTTTACAAGTACACTTAATGAGGCAGGAGGTCTTAAAAATATTACTTCTGCACTTAACAACATCGATCCTGAATTAACTGAACCAGTGGGGCCTCCTGGATTATGGCCGTTGTTTTCAATTATCATGCTAACCAGTCTTGCCCCGTTTGCAATGCCGCAACTCGTGCAGAAATTTTACGCAATTCGTGATAAAAGGTCTGTAAGGATTGGTACAATCGCTTCAACCTTTTTTGCTTTTCTTATTGGTTTTGTAGCCTATTTCATTGGATCCACAACGAGGGTGTTTCTTACTCCGGAATCCAGCCCTGAAGCATTTGAGCGGGGAAAGCCAATTTTTGACCGTTTAATGCCTGAACTTCTGGCCAACGTAATCCCGGAATCATTATCGGTCATTATTTTACTTCTGATCCTCTCAGCGTCCATGTCCACCCTTGCAGCCCTGGTATTGATCTCAAGCTCATCGCTTACCAAAGACCTATACCATGGTTTTATCAACAGAAATGCCAGTGATGGAACCTTAACGCGACTAATGAGATTTGCCAGTGCATTTTTTATCATATTATCCGTTACTCTTGCCTTTCTTAATGTCGACACCATCGTTGCCATATTGGGAATTTCCTGGGGTGCCATAGGAGCATTTTTTCTCGGGCCATTTGTCTGGGGCTTATTCATGAAAAAGGCAACCAAAACTGGCGCTCTTGCATCAGGAATTGGAGGCCTGTCAATCTGTTTGATTTTATATATTTCTGGTATGCCTTCTCCACAAGCCGGCACCATTGGTATGTTGTCCTCACTGGCCTTAAACCCCATAATAAGCATCCTGTCAAAGGGAGGTTTGCATGAATAAATATATGCTGGTCTTTTTGTTTGTACTTCTTTTCGCAGGTATAGCAAATGCCCAGGACAAACAGAAGTCTGCTTTTGGAATTCATTTCTCCGGTTTCATTAACTCTCAGATATTTTATGATACCCGGCAAATCATAGAAGCCCGTGAAGGAATGGTGAGTCTTCTTCCCAGGAATGCAAACTATGACAAAGACGGCAATGACATAAACGCCCACCCTTCCCTTAATCAACTGGCAATGACCAGCAGAATCAGGGGCAATATATCAGGTCCTATGGCCCTGGGCGCCAAAACATCCGGTGTGATTGAGGGTGATTTTACCGGGCCATCAAATGCTGATAACAATGGATTTCGTTTAAGGGAAGCCTATGTCAAACTTAAATGGAAAAATAACAGTTTGCTCGTTGGTTTGTACTGGCATCCACTCTATACACCGGACGTCAGGCCAACAACCATCGGATTAAACACAGGCGCCCCTTTTCACCCATTTTCAAGGCACAATCAAATCCGGTTTCAACAAAAGGTTGGGATTTTTAAGATCATCGCTGTGGCGGCATCGCAAAGAGACTATGCAAGTGACGGTCCTGACGGAAGAACCTCAAAATATTTAAGAAATGCCGTTTTACCCAATCTCGACCTGCAATTGCAGATCACACCAGGTAAACATATATTAGGAATTGGCTTAGACTACAAAGCCATTGTACCACGCCTCTATGTTAAAGCCCCTGATGGTTCAGAATATAAAACAAAAGAAAAAGTCCATTCATTGGCCACAGTATTTTTTGCCAAAATAGAAATTCCTCTCATATTATTGAAACTTGGTTCAGTGGTTGGTGAAAACCTGACAGAACACATCATGGCCGGAGGCTATATAGAACAATTGACAGATACTGTCAGACATGAAATAAAATATGCCCCAACTTCCCAGGTATCTGCCTGGATGGATATCTCAACAAAAGGAAAAAAAATCCGGTATGCTTTATTCGCCGGTTACAGCAAAAATCTTGGATACAATAAAACAAAGCAAGGAAAATTTTACGGCAATTTCAATGATCTGTCTTTTGCATACAGAATTGCTCCAAGAGTCCAGATCTATTCCGGAAAGTTTATGTTGGCAGGTGAGTTGGAATATACTGTTGCAGCGTATGGAAAACCTGACAGCAATGGGTTGATATCTGATTCCAAATCATTCAATAATTTGAGAATATTGGCAGGCGCATTTTATTTCTTTTGAAATTAATTTATATATTTGGGAATTGTCTATTGTTAATACAGAAAGGAAGGGAACAATATGAAGGCGACACCTATAAATTTTGAGGTAGTTAACCAAAAAATCAAAGAAAGTAAATTGGCAAGTGTAGGCAAAGCCTCTATAAGGGAAATAAAAAAACTGGTTGACACCAT
Organism: Bacteroidales bacterium; assembly: GCA_018401355.1. GTDB lineage: Bacteria > Bacteroidota > Bacteroidia > Bacteroidales > B18-G4 > M55B132. Next base: position 24,868 of record JAGYLD010000027.1, on the reverse strand, counting down.
TGAAAGCACCACAGGTGAAAAATTTATCAGGATGGAAATGGGGATCCCGGGCTTGGCGCCCGTTGATATAGGGATTCAAGCAGAAATAGCAGCATTGAAAAAAGGTGTTGCGGCTATTTATCCCGACATATTTGGTATTCCTCCATTAAAAAAAGAGATTTCCAGATTTGTTAAATTGTTCCTGGACATTGATGTTGATCCTGATGGCTGCATCCCTACAGTTGGCTCAATGCAGGGAGGCTTTGCATCATTTATGACCATTAACAGGATGAACAAGAAAAAGGATACAACCTTATTTATCGATCCGGGATTTCCTGTTCACAAACAACAACACAGGGTGCTGGGCATCAAACATGAATCATTCGATGTATATAATTATCGTGGAGAAAAATTAAGGGATAAGCTCGAATCATATTTAAAAAAAGGGAACATATCCGGAATATTGTATTCGAATCCAAACAATCCCTCCTGGATTTGCTTTACCGATACGGAACTGCAGATCATAGGAGAAATGGCCAACAAGTATGATGTGATCATTATGGAAGACCTGGCATATTTTGGCATGGATTTCCGAAAAGACTACTCCAAACCGGGAGAGCCACCTTACCAACCCTCGGTTTCAAAATATACCGACAATTATATCTTATTCATTTCCAGCTCGAAGGTATTCAGTTATGCAGGACAGAGAATTGGTATGATGGTTATTTCCGATTCTTTGTATTCCAGGCGATCCGAAGACCTCACCAGATATTATTCATCTGATCAGTTTGGGCATGCTATGATTTTTGGTTCATTGTATTCGTTGAGTTCCGGTACTGCTCATTCTCCCCAGTATGGTTTGACAGCCATTTTGCAAGCTGTCAACAATGGAGAATACAATTTCCGGGAAGTTGTCAGGGAATATGAAAAAAAAGCCAAGATCATGAAAAAACTTTTCCTGGATAATGGATTTTACATTGTATATGATAAGGATGAGGACAATCTAATAGCTGACGGATTTTATTTTACATTTGCTTATCCTGGAATGAGTGGGGAAAAGCTCCTTGCTGAACTCATATATTATGGAATAAGCGCCATTACCCTCTCAATTACTGGTAGTGAGCGGCATGAAGGGATCAGGGCCTGTGTTTCGCTGGTTCAAAGAAGTCAGTTCCCTGATCTCGAAAAACGATTGAAACAATTTCAAAAAGACCATCCTGTGAATGCCTGATCTAAAAGTATTGAAAAAACAGGCCTAAACAAGGATATCTGCAATTTATAATAAATAAAAATTATGATCAAACCCCATAAAATATCTGGTAGTCCCGGATATGATTAAATTAATTTATTGTAATTTCGTGGCACTGATAAAAATAAACTGGTTTGTTAATAACTCAATAAATATCTTAAAATGGCGAAAGTAAAAGGAGCGATTGTAGTTGATATTGAACGTTGCAAAGGGTGTGAGTTATGTGTTGGCGCGTGTCCAACCGATGTCATAGCAATGTCCAAGGAAGTTAACAGCAAAGGATATCATTATTCATACATGAAAAACGCAGATGCTTGCATCGGATGTGCCAATTGTGCCATCGTTTGTCCGGATGGTGTTATCACGGTATACCGAAAAAAAATTGATTAATAATGAATAAATTTTCAAGATAATGGGCGAACTAAAATTAATGAAAGGTAACGAAGCGATTGCAGAAGCAGCCATCAGAGCTGGTGTTGATGCCTATTTTGGATATCCTATCACACCGCAATCGGAGGTAATCGAATACCTTGCTTCCCAAAAACCGGAGGAACGAACAGGTATGGTATTGTTACAGGCAGAAAGTGAAGTCGCTTCCATAAATATGGTTTATGGAGCTGCCGGTTCGGGAAAGAAAGTAATGACCACATCATCAAGTCCGGGCATAAGTCTGATGCAGGAAGGATTTTCATACATTGCCGGAGCTGAACTCCCCTGTGTTGTTGCAAATGTTGTACGTGGAGGTCCGGGCCTTGGAACCATACAACCTTCACAGGCAGATTATTTTCAAGCTGTCAAAGGTGGAGGGCATGGAGATTATCATCTGATCGTGCTGGCACCATCATCCGTGCAGGAAATGGCAGATTTTGTCCCCTTAGCATTTGATCTTGCCTTCAAATACAGAAATCCTGTTATGATACTTTCTGATGGTATGATCGGACAAATGATGGAAAAAGTTGAATTATTCGATCCTGTCCCACGCTGGACAGATGAGGAAATAAAGGAAAAGTGCCCGTGGGCTACCACAGGAAAAACCTCTGACAGAGAAAGAAACATTATTACTTCTCTCGACCTTGATCCATCACGTCAGGAAAAACACAACCATAAGCTTCAGGAAAAATACAGGAAAATAAGTGAAGAAGAGATCCGCTTCGAAAAAATTGAATGTGATGATGCAGAATATATTTTTGTCGCATACGGGTCAAGTTCAAGAATAGCTCAGAAAGCACTTCAATTGGGCCGGGCAAAAGGTCACAAAATAGGTCTTCTCAGGCTCATCACTTTGTTCCCATTTCCTTATAAGGAACTCAATGATATGGCACCAAACCTTAAAGGCATTCTCAGCGTTGAGTTAAGTGCGGGCCAACTAATCGAGGACATAAAGCTTGCTGTTGAAGGACAGGTCAAAGCTGAACATTATGGTCGTATGGGAGGTATCATCCACTCGCCGGCAGAAATCCTCGAAGCAATGGAAAAAAATATAATAGGAGGTAAAAAATGAGAGACGAATTATATAATGAATTGGTCAAATCAGAAAATCTGGTTTACAAGAAAACCAGCTTGATGACCGATAATGTATTAAGTTATTGTCCGGGTTGTGGCCATGGTACAGCGCATAGGATCATTATGGAAGTCATCGATGAAATGGACATGCAGCAGGATACCATTGGAATAGCCCCGGTGGGTTGTTCTGTTCTCGCATATGAATTTATGAATATTGATATGCAGCAGGCTGCACACGGAAGGGCCCCTGCACTTGCTACAGGCATAAAAAGATTATGGCCGGATAAGCTTGTTTTCACATATCAGGGAGATGGTGACCTTGCTGCCATTGGAACGGCTGAAACCATTCATGCCTGTAACCGGGGAGAGAACATTCTGATCGTTTTTATTAATAACGGTATATACGGAATGACGGGAGGACAAATGGCACCAACAACCTTACCCGGCATGAAAACTTCCACATCCCCCTTTGGACGGAATACCGCTCTGATGGGCAATCCGTTAAAAATTACTGAGCTTGTTGCACAATTGCCAGGAGTCCATTCAGTTAGCAGACAAGCGGTTCATACACCTGCAGCAGTTCGAAAAGCAAAAAAAGCTATTAAAAAGGCATTTGAATATCAAAAGGAGAATACTGCCGGAGCAACTTTTGTGGAAATAGTTTCCAGTTGTAATTCCGGTTGGAAACTCCCACCAGCAAAAGCCAATGAGTGGATGATGGGGGAAGAACCTTATGTTCCCGTATTATCCACTGGAGCGATAAGGTGAATGGTGAATTGGTAAAATAATAAAACGATTATAATCATGACAGAAGAAATAATTATTGCAGGATTTGGAGGACAAGGCGTCCTGTCAATGGGAAAAATCCTTGCTTATTCCGGAATTATGCAAGAACAGGAAGTCAGTTGGATGCCTTCATATGGCCCGGAAATGAGAGGTGGAACAGCAAATGTTACTGTTATTTTGGTGATAGAAAAGTTAGTTCACCCATCCTGACTGAATATGATACGGCCATCATACTGAATCAACAATCAATGGATAAGTTTGAACCATCAGTAAAACCGGGAGGAGGAACCCTGATCTATGATGGTAACGGCATCTAAGACATCCTGAAAAGAAAGACATTAGCATCCACAGGATTGATGCAGCAGATGAAGCCTCAAAAATGGGCTTAACAAAGATCTTTAATATGATCGTACTTGGAAGTTACCTCAAAATAAAGCCAATTGTCAAGCTGGAAAATGTAGCACTTGGTGTAAGAAATCATTACCTGAGAGATATCACCATATGATCCCGGACAATGAAGGCGATTCACCGTGGCACGGAAGTCATTAATACTGTTCAGACCTTAAATTAGTTTTATATACACCAACGATGAAACCTCCTCAAAATTTATATTGAGGAGGTTTTTTTGTTGGCTTATTAGGAAAAGAATTAGCTTTGCTCCCTTTTTATTTCTAATGGCAAAGAAAAAAACACAACGTATACCTAGATATTTTGGTTTCAGAATATACCTGATTTCTACACTCTTATACTTTTTCCTTGTCTTTCCTGTATCAGGAATTCTTACATTCAAGCATGGTCCTGAATGGATGAAAAAAATAACAACGATCCGCAACGCATTGAAAAGGAAGGCACTGCCATTATCATTGACACACAAATTGACTCTGTTAATCAGCAATTTGACACCAGCAGACAGACCAGGAGCAGCGCAAACACAATTTAATGTTGAGATGCCCATGTCTGCAAATGCACATAACAAGGATTCCCTGAATAGTGACAATACAACACCAACAGGAAACAACAGAGAATTTGCTGGAACAGTGAGCTTACTGGTCAAGTTATTGTTGATAAGCTTTCTGTTGGTTGGCATTTAACCTGCCCTTCAAAATTTATTTTTCGGGAAAGAAAAGAAAAAAACAATTCCACTTAAAACTGTTTAACTTTTGTAAATATCTGTTAAAAACCCCTATTATCAATGCCGGGATTCTTTTTTTTATATCATGCAGATTGTTTTAGGCTATATAGCTTTATTTTATTCATTAAAAGTGATTTCCAAGTAAGTACTCAAAAGTTTTATGAGCAATTCTTTTTTATTACCCTCGTATCATCCCTCTTAACCCTCCTTTTCGTCTACTATTGGCAAAAACACAGGGTACACATAAAATATATAGAACACATTTTCTCCAAAGATGAACTAAGAAAACGAATCCTTAACCTTAAGGAAAGCCGTATAAGAAACCGTTTGTGGGTTTCCAGTGCGATGACAACCATGTTGCCCCTGACCATCGTTGTTTTTTACCTCTTTATTAGTGTTACTGCAATCAAAGAAATGGAAGACATTATCAGCAATCCTGATAAAGTTGAAGTGCTCATTGGAAATTATAACATGTACCTTTCCGATGATAATAGTCTGGAGTTTTTATCAGAGCTGTTCTATGTAAATGCATTCGACAGTCTCCTTATGTTTGGGGGAATTTTTACAGGTGTTTTTATTGCTTTGATTTATCTGCTGTTTTTTGTCAGGTGGACCACCCAGGATATTGTTTATCCTGTCAGGGAATTGCTCGAAAATATGCAGAGAACAGGCCAGGGAGAAATGGACTCATACAGCATTGTACGAACCAATGACGAAATTGGGGAGCTGACTGAAGGGTATAATGTCATGACCCAGAAACTAAAGGAGTATATTGTAAGTATTTCAATGATAAATGAAGCCAATGCACGGTTCGTTCCCAGACAATTCCTGGAATTTTTGGGTAAAGACAGTATAGCTGAGATACGGCTTGGAGATCAGGTGCAAAAGGAAATGACAATATTGTTTTCCGACATCAGGGACTTTACATCCATTTCTGAAAACATGACTCCAAAAGAGAATTTTAATTTCCTGAATAATTATCTCGGATACATGGAACCAGTGATCCGGGTTAACAATGGTTTTATTGACAAATTTGTAGGTGACTCTATAATGGCACTTTTTCCGGAGAACGCTGAAGACGCCATCAATGCCGCTATTGAAATGAAAATTAAATTACAGGAATTTAATCATATCATTAGTCAGTTTGGACAAAACCCCATAACTATTGGAACGGGGATCCATACAGGCATGTTAATGCTTGGTGTTGTTGGCGGTGAAGGCAGAATGGATGGAACAGTTATTGCAGATGCCGTTAATCTGACCTCAAGGCTTGAAGGGTTAACAAAAATATACGGTGCATCAATTATCATGTCAGAAGACACTTTAATAAATATTAGTGACCCGACAAATTATAATTATCGTTTCCTGGATATTGTACAAGTAAAAGGCAAGAAAAAGGCCGTATATATCTTCGAAGTGTTGGATGGAGAACATGAAGATATTAAAAACCTTAAAACTAAAACAAAACCAGAATTCAGCAAAGCTGTGCAATCTTATAAGGATAAAAAATTTAATGTGGCACTTGATCTTTTTAAAAGCATACAACAGATAAACCCAAATGATCAGGCTGTTACAACCTACATGGACCGATGCAAAAAGTTTATAGAAAAAGGTTACGGAGATGAATGGGATGGCATCGAGAAGTTTTAATAACACCTGAAAATAATAACATTGATCATTGATAGAAACAAATATGAATCTGAAATTTGAAGAGGTAAGAGCCCATATTCTTGATCAGTTATCAAAGAGGTTGACACTTGATCTTACTTACCACAATATTGAGCATGTTCTTGATGTAGAAGGATCAGCCACAAGATTGGCCAGGATGGAGGATATTACAGACCGTGATATCGTTTTAATCAGAACGGCAGCACTTTTCCATGATTCAGGAATGATGAACACATATCATAACCATGAAGAAGAAGGATGCAAAATTGCTTCAATGGTCTTGCCCGAATATGGATATAGCAGGGCCGACATCCAGGGAATCAAGGATATGATAATGGCTACCAAACTACCGCAAACTGCAAAGAGTCTGCCTGAAAAAATCATTTGTGATGCTGATCTTGATTATCTGGGTCGTATTGACTTTTTCATGATCGCACACAGGTTGAAATATGAATGGAACATTCTTAATATAAACACAATGGAATTGAAGGAATGGTACTTAATGCAGGAAGAATTCCTTAGTAAACACAGATATTACACCAATGCTGCACAAGTATTAAGAGATCAGCAAAAAAAGGGAAATTTGAATCAAATCATTGAATTACTGAACAATCAATAAATAATAATAACTTAACAATACACAAAAATTATATTTTACTATATTTGTGCATATTAAGTTTAAGCTCAAAAAGAATATATATGGAAACATTGCTTAAAAACATTGTATTGGTACCAACTGATTTTTCAGAAGTATGTAAAAATGCAATGAACCAGGCAGCGGTTGCTGCAAAATCTTTGAATTATAAAGTAATTCTGCTTCATGTCATTGACAACAACACGAAAGCAATGCTCAAAAATGAGGGCCATGGCACTGAGTTTTTGGACGAAAAGCTTAACTCACTGGTTGCTCATCTGAAAAATGATCTGGGTGTCGATGCAGGATATATTACCAAAGAAGGAAATATTTTTGACACTATACCTGAAATCGCCAGTGAAATCGATGCAGGGCTGATATTTCTCGGAACCCACGGAAAGGTTGGCATGCAAAAATTAACCGGAAGTTATGCTATAAAAGTTGTAACCAACTCACCAGTTCCGGTAATCGTTGTCCAGAAACGGCATTTTGAAGGCGGCATTAAAAATATTGTACTTCCGATTACCAGCGATGCAGGGCCCTGGGAAAAAACAAAATGGGCAACACATATTGCCAAACAATTCAAAGCTCAAATAGATATTTTCCAACTTCCCGGAGGAGATTCCATTAATAGTACTGTGCATGTGATCACAAAATATTTCGAAGAAAATGAAGTGCCGTTTTCTGTCCAGGTTGCTGAAAAATCAAGTAATTTTACCAAACAGGTAATTGACTACGCTACATCAAACAATTCTCAACTTATCATGATCATGACCAACCCTGAAAAAGGTTTTAAACAATTTTTATTGGGAAGTTATGATGAAGACCTTATCTTCAACACTTCACAAATTCCGGTCATGTGTATCAACCCCAGGGAGGTCAATTGGAAAAAAATAGTGAATTATTAGAAATTTATGACCATAACGAAAAGCCCTCACATTTATGAGGGCTTTTTTTGGACCATTATAATAAACATTTTCATATTTTTGTTTATCTTGTATTACCATCAAATAAAAATCACATGGAACAAAAACTGAATAACATTGTATTGGTCCCTACCGACTTCTCAGAGATTTGTCAAAATGCCATAAATCATGGTGCAGAAATCGCTGTGTTTCTGGGCTTCAAATTATCCATCTTGCATGTAATCAATAGCGAAGCCAAGGCACAGATGAAGAAGGATAACTTAACAAATGCTGATATTGAAAAGAAACTCCAAGAACTTACCAAAGATGCAGAGGACAATTTCAATATTCAAGCTGATTACATCCTGAAGGAAGGAAGTATATTTGACATCATCCATAACGTGGCCGGTGAAATCGGTGCCAACATCATGGTAATGGGCACACACGGCAAAAAAGGCCTTCAATATGTGTTTGGAAGCCATGCACTGAAAATTATTACAAAGTCGCCTGTTCCCACAGTGGTTGTTCAAAAAAGAGGATTTGATGACGGATACAACAAAATAGTTTTCCCTATCAATGAGTTTACTGAAGCCAGACAACAAGTACAATGGGCACTGTTTATGGCAAATAGTTTTAAAGCTAAAATATACATATTCCGCCAGCCATCAAAGAATTCTGATATAGTCAATAAGCTTGAAGTCGTTTCGAAGCAAATTGAAAATATCTTCAACGAAAAAAATGTTGATTTTGAGATGACCATGGCCGAAAAACCAGGCCAGTTTGCCAAGCAACTTATCTCATTTGCAGCAGGTATTCATGCAGACATGGTTATGATCATGACCGATGCGGATATTTTTTCACCAGACTTTCCTGCAGGACAATGGGATGAGACCATGATGTTTAACGAAGCTCAAATACCAGTCATGTGTATAAATCCTGTAGAGACCGGAAAAGTTTTTTATGACAAGCTGGGAATGGGATATTAAAACATAAAATACCAGGATACTATGATGACAGTAAGGCGTTTGTGGAAAGACCGGCCACTTACACTAATTTTAATTGCTGCCATCTTTTTCAGAATCATAGCAGTAATATTCTCTAAAGGATATGGGATGTTCGATGACCATTTTCTGGTTATTGAATCAAGCCAGTCATGGGTAGATGGTTATGATTATAACAACTGGCTCCCTTCCAGTGAAAATACAACTCCCAAAGGACATAGCTTCTTTTATCCAGGAATACACTTCGGAATATTTTGGTTCCTGGAAAAAATATGCATCACAGACCCGCAATCTAAGATGTACCTGATAAGGTTGTTGCATGCAGCCTTGTCTTTAATTGTGGTTATTTGGGGATTCAGGATAACAGAACGGATCAGCAACCTGAAAGCAGCACGAATGGCTGGATTGCTCTTGGCACTGTACTGGTTTATGCCATTTTTTAGTGTCAGGAATATGGTTGAGATAGTTTCCATTCCTTTTCTCATGTACGGAACATGGTTGGTAGTGAAACATCAAAATGAAGTTAACAGAAAGTGGTTGTTTTTTCTTGCCGGGATGCTTCTGGGACTGGCCTTTAATATCAGGTTTCAAACAATAATTTTTTCCTTTGGAATAGGACTCGTCATGGTCATCCATGGCAAATGGCTCAAGGCAATTCTGCTGGGGGTTGGTTATATATTGACTATTGCTCTTGTCCAGGGACTAATAGATATCTTTATCTGGGGATATCCTTTTGGCGAATTAACAGAGTATATCAACCATAACATCATCCATTCTACAGATTATATTGTAAGCCCTTGGTATACGTACCTTTTGCTTATTCTGGGGATTCTGATACCTCCGTTAAGCTTCTTCCTTTTATTCGGTTTTTTTCGATCCTGGCGCAAGCACCTGATCATCTTTCTTCCAACATTGTTGTTCCTGGTTTTTCATTCAGTCTTTCCCAATAAACAGGAAAGGTTTATCCTCCCTGTGCTTCCCTTTTTCATCATGCTGGGTGTCGTGGGATGGGAAGATTTTATCAAAAATTCCCGATTCTGGACAAATAACAAACAGCTTTTAAAAGCCTCCTGGATATTCTTTTGGATAATAAATCTCATCCTTCTGCCGGTCATTTCTACGACATACTCAAAAAAAGCACATGTTGAATCAATGTACTACCTGAGCAGGTATGAAAACAAAAAAATGATCCTTATTGAGCACTCACATAAATATGGAGTTCCTCTTTTACCACGATATTATTCAGACGAATGGCCCGGCTACATTGAAGTGGATAAAGCTACCCGTGCCAGTGGCATCGACAGTGTTTTTATTAAAAAGAAAGATCTTGTCCCGCAATTTGTCCTTTTTATCGAAAAAGACAATATGGATGACAGGCTTGCCAAAATGAAATCCATGTATCCTGATTTGGTTTATGAAACAACTGTTGAACCCGGATTGGTAGATAAGGTAATGCACTGGCTAAATCCTGTAAATGCCAATAATGTCATTATTATATACAGGAACGATGCTTTTAAAAAGGGTCGATAGACTCACCCCGGGAATCAGCAGGTATCATCATTTAAAATTGTCAGCTATGACTCCAGAAGATGCAAAGAAAAGAATTGACGAACTGACAGAACAGATAGAGCAACATAATTACAATTATTATGTGTTGTCCAGTCCAACCATCAGTGATTATGAGTTTGACATGCTCCTGGAAGAGTTAATCGGACTGGAAAATAAATATCCAAGCCTTGCAGATCCAAATTCTCCCACCCAAAGGGTCGGTGGTACAATAACCAAAGAATTTCCCACAGTTGTCCATAAATACCCCATGCTATCCCTTGCCAACACATATTCCGAGGGAGAGATAGAAGATTTTGTAAAAAGGATAAAAAAAGTTATCCATGAAGATTTAGAATACGTTTGCGAGCTAAAATATGATGGAGTTGCCATCGGGTTAACATATTCGCATGGAATACTAAAACAAGCAGTTACGAGGGGCGATGGCGTTCAGGGCGACGATGTAACAGCAAATGTAAAAACCATACGAAGCATTCCTTTAAGGTTAAAGGGGGATTTTCCTGAAGAATTTGAGATCAGGGGAGAAATATATCTCCCCCACGAGCAGTTTAAAAAAATCAACAAGGAAAGGATTGAATCCGGAGAAGTGCCTTTTGCCAATCCCAGGAATGCTGCATCGGGCAGTCTGAAGATGCAATCTTCATCAGAGGTGGCTAAACGGGAACTGGATTGTACTTTATACAATCTTCTTGGTGATGACCTGCCTAATAACCATCATTATCAAAATCTCCTTGAAGCCAGAAAATGGGGATTTAAAACGTCCAATAACATAAAACTTTGTACAAACATCAACGATATTTTTGATTTCCTGAAATATTGGGATGAAGCAAGACAGGACCTCCCGTTCGATATTGATGGTATCGTAATAAAAGTAAATTCTTTTCAGCAGCGTGAAATGCTCGGCTTTACAGCCAAATCACCCAGATGGGCCATTGCATACAAATACAAAGCAGAGGAAGCTGTCACCAAACTTATTTCTGTAGATTTCCAGGTAGGCAGGACTGGTACCGTAACACCCGTTGCAAACCTTGAACCGGTTGTACTAAGCGGCACAAAAGTAAAGAGGGCATCCTTGCATAACGCCGATATCATTGCCAAACTCGATCTGCATCTGGGAGACCATGTGCTTGTAGAAAAAGGTGGCGAGATTATTCCAAAGATTACAGGTGTTGACAAATCTTTGCGGATCAGTGAAGCCTCACCCGTGACATTTCCTAAAAAATGCCCTGTATGCGGGACACCCCTTGTCAGAGAAGAGGGAGAGGCTGCATATGCTTGTCCCAACAGCAAATCATGCCCACCTCAGATAAAAGGCAAGTTAGAACATTTTATCAGCAGAAAAGCCATGGATATCCAAAGTCTGGGGGAAGGGAAAATAGAAATGCTCTATGAAAATGGTCTGGTTAAAGATCCCTCAGATCTTTACAAATTAACCTATTCAGACCTGATTGGGCTTGAAAAGGAAATTAAAACTGAAGGATCGAAAACGAAAAAAATCAGTTTCAGGGAAAAAACTACAAAAAACATATTAAAAGGTATAGCAGACTCTAAGGAAAAGGCTTTTGAAAAAGTACTGTTTGCCTTAGGTATCAGACACATTGGCGAAACAGCTGCAAAAACAATTGCCAGGCACTTCCAAAGCATGGATAGAATCGTAAGTGCAGAATATGATGAGCTTATTGAAATTGATGAAGTAGGAGATAAAATGGCAAATTCTTTGATCACATTCTTTAATGATCCTGACAACATCCAATTAATAAAATCACTTAAGAATAGTGGCGTTCGCATGGAAGGGTCTTACGAAACCTCTGAAAAAGAAGCCAAATTGGATGAAAAATCATTTGTGATCAGCGGAGTATTCAATGATTATTCCAGAGAGGAATTAATGAAAATGGTGGAAAACAATGGAGGAAAAATTGTCTCTTCAGTATCATCCAACACTTCTTATGTTCTGGCCGGAGACAAAATGGGACCGGCAAAATTAAAAAAGGCAAAGGAACATGGAATACCGATAATTGACTTAACAGAATTCCTGGATATGATTCAGTAATAGAAAAGCAAAAAAAACCCGAACCTTATGGTTCGGGGTGCATTCCCTTTTGAAAAAAATATGTTGGCTTTTTGATTAGTCAGAGGAAGCGTTTTCGGGTAATCACAGAGTCCAGGCAAATCTTCACTTCTACAGGACTTTTAAGGAGAGGTTTAATAGGTTGGCTTTTTTGTGATATCCTCAAGTATTCTGTTTTGAATTTTTCTGATAAAGAACGATAACATCTAACCCAAAAATTATGGAAAAAAGCGTAACAGCATGTTAAGCGAGCAACATCAAGTACCAAAACCCATCTATTAACCAAAACATAGCGTCTTTGTTGTTAAAGAGCATTGGTGAAATGAGGATTCTCTCTGCTAATTACCCTCAACGCTGGTTCAAAAATATACTATAATAGAGGGCTTGTCAATGAGTGAATTACGCCATTTTAACCTACGTGTTTACCGCAGGTTTTATCCATTATTCACTTACGTCAAAAATAAAGCCCGGACTTAGCCGGGCTTTCAGACCATAATTTTCAGAAATAAACGCTTAATTCTTTCGTATGCTGCCTGCGCCTGAAACCTTTGAACTCACTGAAGCATTACCGCGATATCTGATGTCTGCCGCACCAGAAACTTCTGCTTCCAGCTCTTTATTAACAAATAACCTGGCATCACCTGCACCGCTCACGGTAATATCGCAAAAGTCGGTTTCCAGATCGTAGGCATTCAATTCACTGGCGCCGGAGAGGTTAACATCCATTTTTCCAACCTTTCCTGTCAGCTCAATTTCACTGGCACCACTAAAATCAGCATCAAGATAATCAGCGGTTAGGTTCAGCATAATTTCGCTGGCACCACTTGCATCAAGATCTAACTCATTCAACTTTAAAGTATTCTCGTTTTTCAATTCACAGGCTCCGCTGATGTCAAGCTCGGAAAGATCCTTGAAAGTCAGGTACACGTTCATATCCTCCGTTGGCTCAACACTTTCCTTACAATAAATTTTGAGTCTTCCTGCAACCACTTTTGTCACAACAAGATCCATCAGGTTTTCTTCCACCTCCAATTTAAGATATTCATCATTGCCTTGCTTTAAAAATACATTAAAGGCTCCCCCTACATCGATTTTATCAAATCCAGGGATTTCACGTGCTTCGCTAACAAGTTTTCCATTTCCTTTAACACCATCAGCAAGCACACAACCAGAAAGCAATAGTGTTGCAGAAAGGAAAACCGGAATTAATAATATCGGTATACTGTTTAACTTTTTCATAACATTAAGATTTTATTTATTCAATATTTACTGAACCATGCCTAATTTCGATAGAAACATTTCCAGGAGAAGATTTCTTTCCCCCTACCACTCCCTCATAACGTGAGGAAGTATATGATTTCTCAGTTCTTTTTATATTACTTTCTGATGGCAAGTCAATACTGCTGTAACTTTCGTCAATCAACAAACTATAGCTTGATCCTGACTCAAACCCGAGTTCAATATCGGTATAGGACGCAGTTACTGCAACTTTCTCAAAACCATTATCGATCCTTTCGATACTGAGGTCTCCATAGTCCATTTCAGCTTGAAACTTTTTTTGCAAACTTTCAATTTCAAATTCCGTAAAGTTCGAGTTGGCTATGACTACTCCAACATTTTCGATGTTATACTCATCATAACCTGAGCTAACATTTACATATGAAACACTTTCAATGTCTATTTCATTGTATTTCGATTTAAAATCAAGTTCCTCTGCCTGCTCTATCTGTATTTCCGAGTAACTCAAACTTAAATTCGCCATTTTAACATAATCAATTGAGTTATTATCAGAATAGGCCAGGTAGATTTTGTTGCTTTCGTTCAGAAGCTTCTGAGCGATGAGATTGCCATACTTAACATTGATGGTGCTACTCCCCTCCAACTCTTCTACTATAAGATCACCATATTTATTGGATAGGTCAACAGTTAAACTTTTGGGCATTTTAATGAAATAGTCAATTGAAAAACTATTGCTGCCCCTCATATTTCCAACCGATGTCACTCCGGACACTTTGTCCTTGCTTCCTGAAATGTCAACATCAATTTTTGAAAGCACAAAATCGATCTTCTTTTGAGAAGAAGCATCAACAGTTATAACAACTTCTATAGAAATTGCATTTTCATTCCAGTTCATACATGTTACATCACCGAAGCGGTTATCGATGGTAAGCAATGCATCATTGTTGACATCATATTTTTCCTTGAATGTCTTTTTAAATTCCTCCGCGTTCATGCCCGATGTAATTATCAGGGCTAGCATCATTAACAAAAATGTGGATAATTTTTTCATTGCAATATATTTTGGTTTTTACAGTTCACAAATTCTCTGAAGTATGTTATCTAATATTTCCGATTTCGATTTAAAATTTTTTATCAGGGCCTGTTCCACTTTTTCATTCCCGGGATTTTTCTGGTATTCCTCCATAAGCTGATCACTTTGCTGATCAATTATTTTGAGTTCATCCTGTGCAATACTTCGGACCATTTCTGCCTGGCCTTCATCGAGTTTACATTGATCAAGGCGATCAAGTTTTTCCCTGGTCTGGAATTCATAGTGCAATTTCACTTCCCTCAATTCTTGCGGGAGTTCCGCAGCATAGGCTCCATTCTGTTGCCTGGGAACCAATAAAAGCACCAGACCGGAAATGGCAATAAGGACAATGAAGATTGCAGCCACTCTGATCAATGGTTTGTATCTGATCAGTTTATTCTCACCCTCGCCCTCATCCAGTTCCTTTAGTTTAGAAGAAAACCTGCCTATATGGCCTTCACTGGGCTCATGAACATCAAATGATTCTTTATTTTTTTTTATTCTGTTTTCCAGGATATTCATAATCAATTCTTGTAGTTAAACATTACTCATATTCCGAAGGGACAATAATAACTTCTGTTTTGCCCTGGAATATTTTGTTCTGGTTGCATTGTATGAGAGGTCAAGTATGCCGGATATCTCTTCATGATCATAACCCTCAAGAAGATACAATGACAATATAATCCTGTATCTATCAGGCAAATTTTCTATGGCTTCTCTGATGCTGTCAATTTTAAATGACAGTGTTTCTACCGGATCTTCCTTAACAGGTTCCGGGATGTCTTGTTCCTCAATATCCACAAAACTTAGTTTATTTTCCAGCCTGGCATAATTGATGGCTTTGTTGACAACAATCTTTTTTAGCCAGGCACCAAAGGTTGCATCCCCCCTGTATGTATCTATTTTCTGGAAAGCATCCAGGAAAGCCTCCTGCATGGCATCTTCTGCGCCTGCCTGCTTTCTGACTATCCGGTATGCGGTGTTGTACATAGCTTTGTAATACTTTTTATACAATTCCAACTGTGCTTTCCTGTCATTCATTCTGCAACCTCTAATCAAATGATCATCAAAATCCCACTTAGATGAATTGTGTTCTTTTTTATCCAAAGACATTGCAAAAAAATTATTGTTACACTTTTGTTATAATAAACTTAAAGATACAGTGAAAAATCAACACAATAAAAGCCAAACTAAAAGTTATGGTGGTTCATGGTACTGAAAAAAATCCATACTTTTGCCCACATCAATGTAATAACCATGGCCCTTATACACTCTTTTGAAAAAAGCGGCAATTATCTCTTTAAACATCGTAGTTTTTTCCCGCTTATTTTGTTTATTATTGCCGTTCCTGTTGTATATTTCACACCTTATAAAAACATTCCCGATAACATTAAACTTGTTATTACCCTTTTGGCGGTGATTTTAAGTTTAACAGGATTTATCGTCAGGGCGGTAAGCATCGCAACAACGCCCAAAGGAACATCAGGAAGAAATACAAAAAACGGCCAGGTAGCAGAATCGCTAAATAATACAGGAATTTATTCAATCGTCAGACACCCGCTTTATCTGGGTAACTACCTTATGTGGATAGGAATTACTGTTTTCACATTCAATGTGTATTTCATAGTTATCATCAGTCTTGCCTTCTGGCTGTATTATGAAAGGATAATGTTTGCTGAGGAACGATTCCTGGAGAAAAAATTTGGGGAAAAATACCTTTCATGGTCACTTGAAGTACCGGCCTTTTTTCCGTCTTTTTCAAAATATAAAAAAGGGACCGTGCCATTTTCGGTCAAAAGCATTTTGAGACGTGAATACTCGGGATTTTTTGCAAACGTATTATCGTTTGCTTTTATCGATCACCTGAGATTTTATTTTATTTACCATCATTTCGAATGGGATAGAATTTCAACTTTTGCTACGGCAGCAGCACTTCTGATAACGATCTTCCTGAGGACGCTTAAGCATAATACAACAGTTCTGCATGAACCAGATCGTTCCTGAATGAATATAAAAAAAAATAAAATCCCTCCCCTGGTTTATTTTGCAGCCATTTTTTCCATGGTTTTTTGGGGAATGTCTTTTGTCTGGTCTATGCAGGTTTTTGAATTTTATAGTCCACTGACAACAATATTTATAAGGTTATTCATATCTTCCGCTCTTCTTTATGTAATACTCAAACCCCTGGGATTTATTGAAAAAATCAGCAAAAAACACATAAAACTGTTGCTTTTGTCTGCATTGTTCAATCCATTCCTTTACTTTATCGGTGAAAACTATGGATTAAAACTGACAACCCCTACAATAAGTGCAGTTATTATTGCAACCATCCCGGTTTTTACTCCAATCTTTACCTATGCTTTTTTAAAAGAAAGATTATCCTATTTCAATTTTGCAGGAATCATACTATCTTTTGTTGGAGTTGTTGTGATGCTGATCAATAAGAACTTAACTTTTACCATTCCGCTGGCCGGTTTTTTGTTTCTCCTGCTTGCAGTTCTGACAGCCATTGGATATTCCATCTTCCTGAAAAAACTAACCTGTCATTATTCGCCACTTACGATCATCACCTATCAGAATATGATAGGTTTTGTATATATGATACCTGTATTCATGATCATGGATTTTAATGAATTTTTAAGTATAACCCCTTCAAGGAATGCCATAAGATCGCTCATCTTCCTGGCTGTATTTGCATCTTCCGGAGCATTTATCTTCTTCACTTTTGTAATTAAGCACCTTGGCGTTAATAAGGCCAATGTATATACAAATCTGATCCCTGTTATCACTGCAATATTTTCGTTTTACATATTATC
Organism: Bacteroidales bacterium; assembly: GCA_018401355.1. GTDB lineage: Bacteria > Bacteroidota > Bacteroidia > Bacteroidales > B18-G4 > M55B132. Next base: position 7,250 of record JAGYLD010000027.1, on the reverse strand, counting down.
TGAACAATTTACTATGAACAAACTTATTGGAATGATCATCGTGATAACAGGAGTGTTTACGTCTCAAATCAGAACAAGAAACAATAAAATCATCACGCAATGAAAAATGTACTCGTCCTTGGAGCCGGCCTGGTAGGAACCCCTATGGCCCTTGACCTTCATGCGGATGCAAACTTAAAGGTCAGCGTTGCCGACATTGACAAAAAAAAATTGGATCTTCTTAAAAGTCATGGAATTGAAAAGGCAATTCGCATCGACGTAACAGATATGAATGCCCTTGAAGAATTGCTTCAATCATATGACCTGGTACTTTCAGCAGTTCCTGGAAATTTGGGATATAAAACCCTGAAAACCATAATTGAATCTCAAAAGACTGTTGTGGATATATCCTTTTTCCCTGAAAACATGTTTGAGCTTGATGACATGGCAAAAAGCATTAACGTAACAGCTATTTGTGATATGGGTGTTGCACCGGGAATGAGCCATATGCTATCTGCACATGCCGCCAATGATCTCGAAGAGACTGATCAAATAGAAATTTATGTCGGAGGATTGCCAAAAGAAAGAATTCAGCCATGGGAATATAAAGCCGTGTTCAGTCCGGCAGATGTCATCGAGGAATATATGAGGCCAGCCAGGTTAGTTAAAAACGGAAAAATGATCACCAAACCGGCATTGACTGACCCGGAAATTATAAATTTCCCAGCCGTTGGAGAACTGGAAGCATTCAACAGCGATGGATTAAGAAGCCTGATCCAAACAATGGATGTACCGGATATGATAGAAAAAACCCTGCGTTATCCAGGACATATTAAGAAGATAGCCTTACTTAAAAATTCGGGATTTTTCAGCAATAAACCTGTCAAAATTCGAGATCATTCAATATCCCCCATAGATTTTACATCCAGGATCCTGTTTGATGAATGGCAACTAAAAGAGGGTGATGAAGACCTCACCATTATGCGAATCATTGTTAAGGGCAGGAAAAACAGCAATGCCCAAACCATTCAATATGATCTGTATGATGAATATGACAAAGAGATGAAGGTACATTCGATGGCCAGAACAACGGGATATGCTGCGACCATGGCAGTAAGGATGTTATTGGAAGGAAAGTATTCCAATCCCGGCATTAACCCACCGGAATTTATTGCCAGGAAGCCGGAATGTGTTGATTTTATTTTAGAAGGATTAAAAGAGCGAAACGTTCAATATCATAAAGCCATCAAACAGAATTAAAATATTCATCAAACACTTTTATGTATCTCTAAGATTTTTTCTATTTTTGCACACCTGAATACGGCGAGGTAGCTCAGTTGGTTAGAGCGTCGGATTCATAACCCGGAGGTCACGAGTTCAATTCTCGTCCTCGCTACTAAGTTTCACATAAGAAGACCGCCTGATTTTAGGCGGTTTTTTTATTGCCCCTTTCATGATAAAGACAACAAAATTTCCAGAGATTTCCGAAGGTTTGTTGTGTTCGGTTATATCGCTTTCACCTTTGTGCATGATCTCCCGGGAATATTCTTCAGCATACCTCTTCACAAGCTTTTCATATGTTCTTTTGCCTTAATGCAAAAACAAAAAAGTTATGCTGAACAATTTTAATTCAGTACCTCAATACCTATAATATTTGTATACATCATTAGTATTTTTACTTATTTTAGGCCTATTTTAAGGTGTTTCAAAGCATTCACATAAAATAATTGTTAAATTCACGCTCAGAAACATGATCCCATGCCACTCAAAAATAAATATAGAAATAAATATTTATTTTATTATGTGTTGGTTTACCTCTCCATAACCCTGGGAATTCTGTCGCTGATTGTCATCCTTAAACTTACAATTGGTGATGAAGACTATTTTATTTGGGGAGGTAACATCGACCTGGACCTTGCTTCCAAGTTTGGAAATTTCATTGGAGGGTTCGTTGGGTTGTTCTGGCTCATTTCTGGTGTAATCCTCCTGTTTCTCACACTAATGATTCAAAAAGACCAGGTTTACAGATTGCAGGTTGAAACACAGTTCTTCAACATGGTCAGTCACCTGAACAACATCATTGAGTCAATGACCGGAATGGGATATGATGAGAATACTTACACAGATATTACAGGAAGAAAATACCTGAGTTTTTTATTCTGGAAATTGAGGCAAGACCTTGATGAGGATATTGAGAACCAGATTGAGAATAAAGATTCAGCATATTATATGCTTTTGCATTCACTGAAAAGCAATCCTAAAAAGATATTTCTCCAAACCGGAAGCAGTGCAGAAACAGATCTTAAATTATTAAAGACCTGGACACAAAATGTTTATGACAATTTCTACCAGGAACATAAATCCCAGCTAGGCCATTATTTCAGATATGTTTACCATATCCTTAAATACATTGACAATTCAAATCTTTCCAGGAAGAAGAAAAAAGAATACATCGACATCTTTCAATCACAAATGATGGACGATGAACTTGGATTATTGTTTTACCATGGGCTGGGAAGTGTTGGTGGAGCAAAATTCAGACCCATCCTTGAGAAATACAATCTTCTTTACAATGTAGATATGAAAAGCCTGACATTCCCCCCGGCTGAATCGAAACTTTACCCAAGCATTCATTTTGATTTTTTGGAAAATTATATTTCTATTGGTAGTGACAAACAATAAACCCTTTCAACATTCAAGTTAAAAGGGTTCATAATATTTTCTTTATCAAACAAACCTAATCTCTTCCACCAACGTATATCTGAAATCCTATTAAGATATCAATCGTACCAAATGTGATATCTGTATCCATTTCCGGATTTTTCACATATCCTGCTGAAGAAGGATAATCTGATTCATCTTTCGTTTTTCCCTTGATTTTACCACCCCCAAATCTTGTAGTAACATCCAGGGCAAAGTGCTCTGACAATCTGAAAGCTACTCCTCCCCCAACATTGAAACCAAAACCACCAGCCAAAGTCACAATGCGTTGTTCATATTTTTCAAGCGAGCCACCTGGTATAAAAGCACTCTCACCTTCTGCATACATAATATTTGCATAACTCCTGTATCCCAATGAAGCTTCAGGATACAGAGCCACAATTCTACCAATCGGAATATAATACCTTAATAGCGGACCAGCAAAAATATTTGTTGTTCCATTTCCTTCTTTATAATTCTTATCGTAATTACTCTTGTTCATATCTTCAGGTTCCCAGCCCTTTCCTTCAATGTCCAATTGTATATCAAGACCAACAGCAAGGTTTTTAACCGGCAAGAAAGCATTTCTTGTCGATACAATAATATCACCGAATATCCAGTTACGGTTCATATCACCCTGCAAATTGGGGATGGTATTTTCTGACTTAATTCCTCCAAGGTTTGAATACCCGGAACCTGAAAACATCCAACTGCCCTTTTGATACTGTGCCATGGCAATACTTCCAGATATTACCATTAATACTACTATAAACAATACCTTTTTCATAATTATTGATTTTTGATTAATAATTGTTTTAAAGATAATAGAAATTTATCTTAATCCCTCTTCAATAAGTGATATATTGATTCCAAAAGCAGCTTTTCATCGATAGGTTTGGCTATATAGTCATCACAACCTGCTTTAAGAAACTTGTCTTTTTCTTCCTGTCGTGCAAAAGCCGTGACCGCAACGACAGGCAAATCTTTCCTGAACTTTTTTATTTCCTTTGTAGCAGTCAAACCATCCATTTCCGGCATGCTAATATCCATTAATACCAGATGTATTTTCCCATTTGCCTTACATTTTTCTATGGCTTCGACGCCATTTTTCACCCAAAGGACTTTGGCAGAAGTAATCTCCAGAAGCTCTTTTACAAGTTCAAAATTGGAAGCAACATCTTCAGCTACTAGTATGGTAAAATTTTTAAGATTATACTGTTTTCGAGAATTCTTTCGGGAAGGATCTTTTTGAACCACAACGTTTTCAACATGATGAAAAGGCAAGGTAAAATAAAAGGTTGTGCCTTTTCCCTCTGCGGAATCCAGCCATATATCTCCTCCCAGCATATTAACAAGCGTTTTGGAAATGGACAATCCCAAACCTGTTCCACCATATTTTCGTGTATAAGATTCTTCAGCCTGACGAAACCTGTCAAAGATAACCTTGTGCTTTTCCTTTTTTATTCCGATGCCAGTATCCTTAACATAAAATTGTATTTTTTCATCAATAATCACATATCCAAGCTCTACAAATCCTTCTTCAACAAATTTTATACTGTTACTCAACAGGTTTGACAAAACCTGTCTGACACGATAAGGATCAGTGCGTATGGTAAAGTTCTCATTTTCCTTATGCTTCTTTACAATCAACTCAACATCTTTATTCATTTTTTTCAATTGCTGTCCATAAGAAAATGCAAGTTCATCCAAAACCTTATTCACATGGAAATTTTCTTCCTCAATTTTAATTTCGCCAACTTCCAGCCTTGCAGTATCAATAATATCATCGATAATTTTCAGCAATGATGTAGTATTATTTCTGATCACTCCAATATATTCGCCTTTCTTATCCTGTTCGAGGTCGGGTTTCATCAGTAAGTTTGAAAAACCTATGATGGCATTCATAGGTGTCCTGATTTCATGCGACATATTGGTTAAAAAGGCAGTTTTCAGCTTATCCGATTCCTCTGCCCTTTCTTTGGCTCTTCTCAATTTATCTTCAGAGGACTTCCTTTCAATGATAATACCAATCTGGTCAGCAATAAACTCAAGAACCTTAATATCATTTTTTGCAAATGCATTTTCGTTTTCATAATTCTGAACAACGAAAGCACCAATGATTTCACCTTCGGAATGGAGAGGAATCCCAAGCCATACTTTGCAAATTGACCCATTCTGTTCGATTTCTCCGCTATTGATCATTTGAAGAATATCCTCATGCTTAAGCAATATCATCTGTTTCTTTTTGATAACCAGGGATGTAAGAGTTTTTCCACCAGGAAAAGCATCAAAATCATCTTTTTCATCAACAAAGAAAGGAAGGGACAAGCTATCACTTTCCCTGTCATACAAAGCAATGAAAAAATTCTTCAATTGCAGTATCTTTGAAACCTCTTGTTTAACAGTATGGATCAGATCTTTAAGAGAAAGGGCTGTACTTGCAGCTCTTGCGATCCGGTAAAGTACCCTTTGGATTTTTTCTGCCTGCTTCCGTTCGTAGATTTCATCTTCAAGGTTCCTTGTTCTTTCCTTCACCCTTTCTTCAAGCTCATTGTTCAACTTTCTCAGATCCATATTTATCTTATTGATCTGAATATTTTTTTCCGTCAGCATTTTTGCTGTCCGCTTCCTGGTTGCATAACGATTGAATAACAATACAATCAAAACGATGGTCAGCACAAGGATGACACTGAACAAATACCGAATGTTTCTCTCCCGGCTTAACTTCAGGTTTTGAATGCTGTTATTCTTTCGCAGAATTTCATTTTCTCTCTCCTTCTCTTCCGTTTCATATTTAATTCGAAGCTCAGCAAGCTTATTTTTACCCTGTTCTGAAATCAGGCTATCCTTCACAACTGAATATGCCTTGTAGTAATTTAATGCATTATCGAAATCTTCCTGTTCATTGAACATTTCGTATAAAGCAAAATAACCGTTTCGCAACAAGGTTTTTGCCTGGATACGATCGGCAAGCAATACGCCATCCTGCAAATATATCCTGGCAGAATCGTATTCACCTATTTCCAGAAAAACATTTCCCATGTTAAGCAGAGTATTGGCAAACTCATATGCATTTTCAGCTTCATTGCTGCTTGACAAGGATTGGCGATAATAATGCAGTGCCCTTTGGAACTCACCCATGGCCTGGTATATTGACCCTACATTGTTGTAGGCTCCTGCAAGCCTCCAGGGCTGCCCAATTTCTTTGCGGATTTTTAGTGCCTCCAGAAAGTAAATAAGTGCTGTATCAAGCTTATTTAATCGGTTATATATAATACCAATATTATTTAATGAGCCGGCAACTCCAATTTTATTGCCAATTTTTTGCCTGATTTCAAGAGCCATCAACTGATGTTCGAGGGCTTTCTGGTAATTCCCCTGAACACCATATATAATACCGATATTGTTTATCGTATTATGATTTTGTTCACTGCTGTATTCGAGAGATTCCATATAATTTGAAAGCGCCTTTCCAAGATCGCCAAGCTTCCAATATATGAGCCCCAATGTATTGTATGATTCGGATATTTTACTGCTGTCACCCAAGGCACCATTAACATTCAATGCCTGTCGGCCATATTCCAGGGCATTATAATATTCACTGATCATATAATAAACAATGGCAAGGTGGCTAAGAACATCCGCAATTTTTGATTCATCGTTTAACTCATTGAAAATCTCAAGAGATTTTTCATAATTACGAATTGCTATCTCGTGATTATTAAGAATATTATGCGCATTACCAAGTTTTTCCAGTGCTCTGGCCTTATAGGCATTGCTCTTCAGATCTTCGGCAAGCGTAAGGGCTTCTTCTGCAAAAATTAATGCATCTTCTCCTGAAGAATTCAGATAAGCCTCCGAGATATTCAGTAATAACTCAACCTTTTTGCTTCCTTTGGCATCATCGAGATTCTTAAGCAAACTGTCGATATTTTCAGATGATACTTTAATCCCGGCAGCAACAAAAAGAATAATCAAAAATAATTTGATCGTGCGCAACATTACAACAATGTTATTTATTATAAACGTATTTAGTTATTTTTCTGTTCAAATCAACAGGATTAAATGGTTTTGTGATATAATCATTCATGCCAACACTCATCACCTGTTCCCTGACTTCCAGCAATGCTGAAGCAGTAAGGGCAATAATGGGTATTCCACTCTTAGTCTTATCATCAAGACCTCTGATTGCCTTTGCAGTTTCATATCCATCCATTTCAGGCATTTGCAAGTCCATAAGTACTATATTATATGAATTTTTCTTCACCTTTTCCATTGCAACAACGCCATTCTCAGCTTCATCAACAATCGCTCCCCATTTCATAAGATACTTACTTGCAATAACCTGATTAATAATATTGTCTTCGACCAATAATACCCTGATATTTTTTAACGATTCAAGTTCATCGGTTATTTCGTGCTTGATCGTTTGGGCATCTTCCTCTTTACCAAGAATATAAGAAATGATAAATATAAATTCCGAACCCTTTCCAGGTTCACTCTCAACAGTTATAGAACCATTTTGCAATTCAACAAATTCTTTGCAAAGAATGAGACCAAGACCAGTGCCT
>JAGYLD010000026.1 GCA_018401355.1 Bacteroidales bacterium | reverse complement strand
AAAATCCAAATAAATTGGCAGCCAGAAAAGTTGAAAGAATAAATTTCGCATCGACTCAAATTCACACGGAATATCCTGATTTTCTTGATATTCAGTTACAATCATTCAAGGATTTCTTCCAGTTGGAAACCAATCCGGAAGATCGAATGAACGAAGGACTGTTTAAGGTGTTTAGTGAAAATTTTCCAATAACAGATGCGAGGAATAATTTTGTCCTGGAATTTCTGGACTATTATATTGATCCACCCAGATATTCCATAGAAGAGTGTATTGCACGTGGTCTGACATACAGCGTACCTCTAAAAGCAAAGCTTAAGTTATATTGTACCGACCCAGAGCATGAGGATTTTGAGACCATAGTCCAGGATGTTTATCTTGGCATGATCCCATATATGTCTCCCAAAGGTTCGTTTATAATTAATGGTGCTGAAAGGGTAGTTGTGTCTCAGTTGCACCGGTCACCAGGGGTTTTCTTTGGTACAAGCCTTCATGCCAACGGACAACAATTGTATTCGGCAAGGATTATTCCTTTTAAAGGATCCTGGATGGAATTCACAACTGACATAAACAATGTTATGTATGCATACATCGACAGAAAGAAAAAACTTCCTGTGACGACTTTGCTTCGTGCCATTGGATATGAAAGTGATAAAGATATCCTGGAAATTTTTGATCTTGCTGAAGAAGTGAAAGTTAGCAAAGCTGCCTTGAAAAGAGTTCTAGGCAGAAAATTGGCAGCAAGGGTTATAAGGGCATGGATCGAAGATTTTGTTGATGAAGACACCGGAGAAGTTGTTTCAATTGAAAGAACTGAGGTGATCATAGACAGGGAAACCGAACTTGAGGAGCAACATATTGATCTCATTGTTGATGCCGGTGTTAAAACCATTCTGCTCCACAGGGATGACCATGATACAATTGATTACTCTATTATTTTCAACACGCTTCAAAAAGATACTGCAAACTCTGAGAAGGAAGCGGTAGAGTATATTTACCGTCAACTGAGAAATGCTGAACCACCGGATGAAGAGACTGCCAGAGGCATTATCGAAAAATTGTTCTTCTCTGATAAGCGTTATGACCTTGGGGATGTTGGAAGATACCGAATTAATAAAAAGCTGCAATTGGAAATTCCTGAAGATGTGAGGGTCTTGACCAAAGAAGATATCATTTACATCATTAAGAACCTAATTGAGTTAAGTAACGCCAAAACAGAAGTAGATGATATTGACCACCTGAGTAACAGAAGGGTCAGAACGGTTGGGGAGCAATTATATGCTCAATTTGGAGTCGGGCTGGCAAGGATGGCTAGAACTATCAGGGAGAGGATGAATGTAAGGGATAATGAAGTGTTCACACCTGCTGATTTGATCAATGCAAAAACTTTATCCTCAGTAATCAATTCATTTTTCGGTACCAACCAGCTTTCACAGTTTATGGATCAGACCAATCCATTGGCTGAGTTAACTCATAAGAGAAGAATTTCCGCATTAGGACCGGGTGGTCTTTCCAGGGAAAGAGCCGGATTTGAGGTTCGTGACGTGCATTACACCCACTATGGAAGATTGTGCACAATAGAAACACCTGAAGGGCCAAATATTGGACTTATCTCATCACTTTGCGTATATGCAAAAATCAACAAGCTTGGATTCATTGAAACACCTTATAGCAAGGTTTATGAAGGAAAGGTTGCTAAAGACGAGGATCCTGTTTATCTGAGTGCTGAAGAAGAAGAAAACAAGATCATTGCCCAGGCCAACACTTTGTTGAATGAAGATGGTGCCATGATCAGGGAAAAAGTTAAAGCAAGATATCAGGCTGATTACCCAATTATTGAAAGGGAAAAGGTGGACCTTATTGACAGTGCCACTAATCAAATTGCATCTATTGCTGCATCATTAATCCCATTTCTGGAGCATGATGACGCAAACCGTGCCCTCATGGGATCAAATATGATGCGACAGGCAGTACCTCTTATGCAGCCCCAAGCACCAATTGTTGGAACAGGAATTGAAAAGGATGTTGCAAGGGATACTCGAATCCTTATCAATGCCGAAGGAGACGGCATTGTCGAATATGTTGACGCCAATGAGATCGTCATCCGTTATACCCGAATGGAAGAAGAAAAATTGGTTAGCTTTGATGATGATGTAAAAAAATACACCCTCACCAAATTTACAAAAACCAACCAAAGCTCCTGTATTAACTTGAAACCAATTGTCAAAAAGGGAGACAGGGTAACCAGGGGACAAGTACTGACAGAAGGTTATGCTACAGAGAAGGGGGAACTTGCTATTGGACGAAACCTTTTTGTTGCATTCATGCCTTGGAAAGGATACAATTTTGAAGATGCCATTGTTATTAGCGAAAAAGTTGTAAAAGAAGACTTATTTACTTCAATTTATATTGAAGAGTTCACGATGGATGTAAGGGATACAAAAAGAGGTGTTGAGGAACTTACAAACGATATCCCGAATGTTAGTGCTGAAGCAACCAAGGATTTGGATGAAAATGGCTTGATCCGCATAGGAGCAGAAGTAAATGAAGGTGATATCCTGATCGGAAAAATAACACCTAAAGGAGAAAGTGATCCTACACCGGAAGAAAAATTGCTTCGTGCCATTTTTGGGGATAAAGCAGGAGATGTAAAAAACGCTTCTATGAAAGCACCTCCGGGAATGAAAGGAACTGTCATCGATAATAAACTGTTTTCAAGAGCAATAAAAGACAAAAAGCTTAAAACCAAAGAAAAAGAGCTTATTGCCAACCTTGACAGTGACTTTGAAAAAACCATCCTGGAGTTCAAGTCAAAATTGGTTGACAAACTAATGGTTCTTGTAAGTGGAAAAACATCTCAAGGCATTTATAACAATTTCAAAGAAGAATTGCTTCCCAAAAAATCAAAATTTACGCAAAAATCTTTGATGGCTTTTGATTACACTACTGTCAATCCGAATAAATGGACGACTGACAAGAAGAAGAATGATCTTATAAAAAAAGTAATTTATAATTATAACATCAAGTTTAAGGAACTTCTTGGTATTTACAACAGGAAAAAATTCATTACAACTGTTGGGGATGATTTGCCAAATGGAATTATTCAAATGGCAAAAGTTTTTGTAGCGAGGAAACGGAAGCTTCAAGTTGGCGATAAGATGTCAGGAAGACACGGTAACAAAGGTATTGTTGCAAAGATCGTAAGAGAAGAAGACATGCCATTCCTTGAGGACGGAACCCCTGTTGATATTGTACTGAATCCGTTGGGCGTACCTTCAAGGATGAACTTAGGGCAGATATATGAAACGGTTCTGGGATGGGCAGGAAGTAAACTAGGATTAAAATTTGCTTGTCCTATTTTCGATGGAGCCTCCTACGACCAGATCAATGAATTAATTGAGAAGGCTAATCTTCCCAGAGACGGTAAAGTTTTTCTATTTGATGGCGAAACCGGTGAAAGGTTTGACCAACAAACAACTGTGGGATTCATATACATGCTTAAACTGCATCATATGGTTGATGACAAGATGCACGCGCGTTCAATCGGACCATATTCTCTTATCACGCAGCAACCACTTGGTGGAAAAGCCCAGTTTGGAGGTCAAAGGTTTGGTGAGATGGAGGTATGGGCCATTGAAGCTTTTGGGGCTTCAAATATCCTGCAGGAGATACTTACCGTCAAATCTGATGATGTTCAGGGTCGTGCCAAAGCTTATGAAACTATTGTCAAAGGCGAGGTTATGCCTAAACCAGGCGTACCCGAATCATTCAATGTGTTGTTACATGAATTAAGAGGCCTGGGGTTGAATGTAACTTTTGACATTTAGAACAATTCACTTATCCAAATTTATATTTGATAAATAAAAATCTTTTTATCATATGGCATTCAGAAAGGATTCCAAAATATCCAGTGATTTTTCAAGTATTACCATAAGTTTAGCTTCACCTGAACAGATACTTGAAAGGTCTTACGGCGAAGTTCTAAAGCCTGAAACAATAAATTACAGAACGTATAAGCCTGAAAGAGACGGTTTATTCTGCGAAAGAATTTTCGGTCCTGTTAAAGACTGGGAATGTCATTGCGGCAAATATAAAAGGATCAGATACAAAGGTATCATCTGTGACCGTTGTGGTGTAGAAGTTACAGAAAAAAAGGTTAGAAGGGAACGCACCGGACATATCCAACTTGTGGTGCCGGTAGCCCATATCTGGTTTTTCAAGTCTTTACCGAACAAAATAGGAGCATTGCTTGGCCTTCAAACCAAGAAGCTTGAATCGATCATTTATTATGAAAGATATGTGGTTATTCAACCGGGGATAAAGGAAAAGGACGGATTAACACATATGGACTTTCTGACTGAGGAAGAATATTTTGAAGTGATTGAAGCTCTTCCTCCAGACAATCAATACCTTGAGGATAGTGATCCAAATAAATTCATTGCAAAGATGGGGGCTGAGGCCATTCATGACCTGCTTGCCCGTCTTGACCTCAACAAGCTTTCTTATGAGTTAAGACATAAAGCATATAATGAAACATCACAGCAAAGGAAACAAGAAGCTCTCAAGAGATTACAGGTAATCGAATCTTTCCGTGAAGCAAATACCAGAATCGAAAACCGCCCTGAATGGATGATCGTAAAAGTAGTTCCTGTAATACCTCCAGAATTAAGACCTTTGGTACCCCTGGACGGAGGCCGCTTTGCAACTTCTGACCTGAATGATCTTTACAGAAGGGTTATCATCAGAAACAATCGTCTGAAAAGACTTATTGAAATTAAAGCACCCGATGTGATCATGAGGAATGAGAAAAGGATGCTACAAGAAGCTGTTGATTCCCTGTTTGATAACTCGAGGAAAGCTAATGCCGTAAAAACCGACTCTAACAGAGCACTAAAATCCTTGAGTGACAGTTTGAAGGGTAAACAAGGACGGTTCAGACAAAATCTTCTAGGGAAAAGAGTTGACTACTCTGGCCGTTCAGTTATCGTTGTTGGTCCTGAATTAAAACTGAACGAATGTGGGATTCCAAAAGCAATGGCTGCTGAATTGTTTAAGCCTTTCATCATTCGAAAGCTTTTAGAGCGAGGCATTGTTAAAACAGTTAAATCGGCAAAAAAGATTGTTGACCGCAAGGATCCTGTCGTATGGGATATTCTTGAGAATATAATGAAAGGTCATCCGGTTATGCTAAACCGTGCACCTACCCTCCACCGTTTAGGTATTCAATCATTCCAACCAAAGCTGATTGAGGGTAAGGCCATTCAGTTACACCCATTGGTATGCACAGCTTTCAATGCCGACTTTGATGGTGACCAGATGGCTGTTCACGTTCCTTTAGGAAATGCTGCCATCCTGGAAGCACAAATATTGATGCTTGCCTCTCATAACATTCTCAACCCTGCTAATGGCGCACCAATTACAGTTCCATCCCAGGATATGGTACTTGGATTGTATTATATTACCAAAGCCAGAAAAAGCGTTCCGGAAAATCCCGTAAAAGGAGAAGGAACAAAATTTTATGGAGCTGAAGAAGTAATCATTGCCCATAATGAAAAAAAGGTTGATCTTCATGCCATAATCAATGTTTTGATTGACGATGTTGATGAGAATGGTGATCCTGTAAAAAGAATGACAGAAACAACCACAGGCAGGGTGCTTTTCAATCAAATCGTACCAAAAGAATATGGTTATATTAATGAATTGCTTACGAAGAAATCCTTGCGTGATATTATAACAAAGATACTGCGACGAACAGGTACTGCAAAGACGGCACAATTCCTTGATGATATAAAAAGTACCGGTTTTTATATGGCATTCAAAGGTGGTTTGTCTTTTAACCTGGGAGATGTTTTGATCCCTGAGAACAAAACAGATTTGATTGATGAAGCGAATAACGAGGTTGATGAGGTCATGAACAATTATAACATGGGGTTCATAACCAATAACGAACGTTACAACCAGATCATTGATATCTGGACCCATACCAATTCGTTGCTTACTCAAAGCCTCATGCAAAAACTAACCATTGACAAACAAGGCTTCAACTCGATATTCATGATGCTTGACAGTGGTGCAAGGGGGTCAAAAGAGCAAATTCGTCAGCTCGCTGGAATGAGGGGGTTGATGGCTAAACCACAAAAATCAGGTGCAACTGGTGGAGCGATTATTGAGAATCCCATTCTTTCAAATTTCAAGGAAGGTTTATCTGTTCTTGAATACTTTATCTCAACACACGGTGCACGTAAAGGTCTTGCCGATACTGCGCTTAAAACTGATGTTTATCTGACCCGCCGTCTTGTTGATGTTGCCCAGGATGTTATCATCAATGAAGAGGATTGCGGAACCCTTCGTGGCCTGACAATTTCATCTCTAAAGAAAAACGAAGAAATCGTTGAAACACTCTATGACAGAATCCTTGGCCGTGTCGCATTGCATGATATTTACCAACCACAATCAGGAGAATTAATTCTTCAGGCTGGTGAGGAAATAAATGAAAAAATTGCAAAAACTGTTGAAGAATCACCTATAGAATCAGTAGAGATTAGATCTGTTTTAACATGCGAATCTAAAAATGGTGTTTGTGCAAAATGCTATGGAAGAAACCTTGCCTCAGGGCAAATGGTTCAGGTTGGCGAAGCAGTTGGCGTTATTGCAGCCCAATCCATCGGTGAACCAGGAACACAGTTGACACTTCGTACATTCCACGTCGGTGGTACAGCTTCGAACATAGCAGTAGCCTCTAAACTTGATGCAAAATATAATGGTCTGCTAACTATTGACGAATTAAGAACAATACCATTTAAAGACGAAGAAGGCAAAGCTTATGATGTTGTTGTTGGAAGATCAGCAGAAATGCGCATCATAGACCAAAAGACGCAGATCACCCTAACCTCAAGCAATATACCATATGGAGCGCACCTGTATGTTAAATCCGGATCTGAAATTAATAAGGGCGATTTAATATGTGAGTGGGATCCCTGGAACGCAATAATAATTTCTGAGGCGACCGGAAAGATCAAATATGAAAACATCATAGAAGGCAGGACCTACAGGGTGGAATCAGATGAGCAGACTGGTTATCAAGATAAAGTGATTATTGAATCCAGGCAAAAATCTAAAAACCCAACCATTCACGTAGTTAACAAAAAGGGGGAAATCATTAAATCATACGATATTCCTGTAGGAGCACACATTACCGTTGAAGATAATTCTGATATTAATGCAGGAGAATCCATCGTTAAAATTCCCAGAGCTATAGGAAAATCCGGGGACATTACCGGAGGTCTGCCAAGGGTCACAGAATTATTTGAAGCCAGGAATCCTTCAGATCCTGCAAAGGTTTCGGAAATTGACGGGGTGGTATCTTTCTCCAAAAAGCTTAAGAGGGGTAACAGAGAAATTATCATCACATCAAAAACCGGAGAACAAAAAAGTTATCTTATTCCAACATCCAAACAGATTCTTGCTCAGGAAAATGACTTTGTTAAAGCCGGCACTCCATTGTCAGAAGGAGCATTAACACCAGCAGACATCCTGGCGATTAAAGGGCCGATGAAGGTACAGGAATATATTGTTAATGAAATTCAGGAAGTATATCGTCTTCAAGGTGTGAAAATCAATGATAAACACTTTGAAGTTATTGTAAGACAGATGATGCGTAAGGTTGAGGTGGAAGATCCCGGAGATACTAAGTTCCTCGAAGGTGAACTTGTTAACAAAATAGGCTTCCAGGATGAAAACGATGAAATTTTTGGCAAAAAAGTCATCCTGGATCCGGGCGAATCACCAAACTTCAATGCAGGACAGATTATCAGTGCCAGAAAATTGCGTGATGAAAATTCCATGCTTAGGAGACGTGATATGAAACTTGTTGAATCAAGGGATGCACATCCTGCAACGGCAAGACAAGTCCTTCAGGGAATCACAAAAGCTTCACTACAAACCAATAGTTTCATCTCTGCAGCCTCATTCCAGGAAACAACAAAGGTTTTGACTCAGGCATCAATACAGGCTAAAACAGATACCCTGCTTGGCCTGAAAGAAAATGTTATTGTCGGACATTTAATTCCGGCAGGCACTGGGTTGAAACAGTATCAGGATATCATTGTTGGCTCCATGGATGATTATGAAGCATTGATGGGAAGCAAAACAGAAGAGCAAGTAGATAATCAATAAAAAGCAATATTATGGCTGAAAATCAGAAAAAAAATCAAATTAATATAGAATTGAATGAAGAAGTAGCAGAAGGAACATATTCAAACCTGGCTATGATAACGCATTCAAATTCAGAATTTATTGTTGATTTTATAAAGATGATGCCGGGAATTCCCAAAGCACGTGTTAAATCAAGAATCATCCTCACTCCACAACACGCTAAGAGATTATTTCGGGCACTCAAAGAAAACCTCGCAAAATACGAATCTCTTTACGGGGAAATTAACATCCCGGAAGGAGGTGATGTTATGCCGCCATTTAATCTTGGTGGCCCAACACCTGAAGCATAAAATATTATTCAATGATGGTAAGGCAGCTTCTAAAAGAAGCTGCTTTATTTTTTTATTACCACCCTTAATATTTCTCCATCTGCAGTTGAAATTCTGCAAACATACACCCCGGGCGACAGGGAGCTTGTATTTAAAGAAAAGGAACATTGTCCTTGCCTTGCATTAATCATTGGGCCGGGCAAGCAATTTTTTCCTGCCCCTGAATATAATTCAACTTTTGTAATTATTTCATTGAGCGAATGAATGTAAAGAATATCTTCAAAAGGAACAGGATAAACCAGAATTTTACTTCCAGATTCTTTATCGTTAATAAATGTCCCATTTTGATTTTCATAACAACCCATATCAATAAAAGAGCCGTTCACTCTGGGCATGCTATCAAGATCTTTATCTGGGATAAGGATGGCGAGACTATCAAGCAATCCGGCATCAATACAAGGAGACCCATCCTGTAGACGATAATTTACATCCTGCGGATCCACAAACAGGGGATCCAGCTCTTTCATTCCCGGCCCGTAAACCAGTTCTACTATACCCAGTTTCCCGACAGAAGACTCCCCTTCTTGTAATGTTGTGTAATAGAAGCCAGTGGTTGCAGGTGAGCCAAGACCGTTCACCAAAATTTTGCTATCTGATCCCGATCCAACATCCCAAAAAATGGAATTAAATATCTCCATATCTCCCTCCCACAAATAAATACTGCTGCCGCATTCTGATTGATTTGCCGAAAATGTACAATTCAGAATTTTAAAACTATCCTTTCCCAGGAACAGACCCCCACCGCCTAAAACAACTTCTGTTCCATTTTCATTTTGTGTTATAAGGCATCCTATAAGCTCTGTATCAGATTCAGAGTATAGTCCAGCACCTTCATCATCACTGTAATTTCCAGATATAACACAATTTATGAATAAGGGAAGATTGTCAAATGCCGTTATAAATATTCCTCCTCCAAAGGCAAGAAACTGATCCTTTATGCTACTGTTCTGATAAAAATCACAATATCTAAAAATTGACTGTGAATTTTCCAGGATGGCCATTCCTCCTCCACTTCCATTGGCCAAATTATTTGAAATATTGCAATTGTTCATCAATACATCAGAATCGTCATGCAAAACAATCCCACCACCTCCTGCATCACTTTCATTATTTTTGATGATGATGTTCAGAAATTCCGCATCAGATGCACGAACATAAACACCTCCTCCTACCAATGCCCTGTTTGAAACAATTTCAGAATTTCTTACATCCACAGCAGATTCGTCGAGATATAACCCCCCTCCCCTATTTGTTGCAGCATTATTCCAAACACGGCAATTCTTAATTATTACAGGAGCATTTTGAAAAAAAATACCTGCACCATATTCTGCCGCGTTATTTCGAATATCACATTTGCTAACCAACAGACGGACTGAATTTTCCGTGTATATTGCCCCTCCTTTACCTGAGATAAAATTTTTTGCATATTCCAGGATGGAATATGCAAGCAAAGTACTGTCAACATTTGAATTCACCTGATTAAAGATTTTCAATCCGCGCCATCCCGAATTTGTATCTGCTGCGGTCACGAGAATAGAATCCTCCAATGAACCTACCATTCGCAATGTTCCATAAACGCTGAACGCATATTCTCCCTGAAATACTATATTTACCCCCGGGTAAATATTCAGGGTTGAATCCTGGGGAACCGTTATATCACCCTGAACAAGAAAAGGATTCCCAAATTTATCCCAATTACCAGAAACCGTTCCTCCCGGAACAAAAGTCTGTGAATACGAAACAGACAAAGGGATTAAAAATATCAGCATTAATATTATTCTGATCATTGACCTAAAGATAAAAAAAAGGGTATCTCCATTGAATACCCTTTTTAAAATTTTTACCAAATATAATGAATCATATTATTTTGATTTATCAGGAAATGGTGGTATTGGTTGTCCCTTTTTGTAGTCAAAATTTTCCATTTCTTTCAAAGCAACTTCAATTGCCTTATTTAATTGTTGATCCTCTCCTGCAAATTCTTTAGCAGGATCATTATCGATCCAAATATCAGGTTCCACACCAAATCCTTCAATGGCCCAGTGTCCTTCAGGATCAAAGGTTGCAAATTCAGGTTTTCTCAACGAACCTCCATCAATGAATGGCAAAGATCCTCTTATTCCGACCACTCCGCCCCATGATCTTACCCCAACAACCTTTCCAAGTTTAAGTGCTTTGAACTGGTATGGAAAAAGATCACCATCAGAGGCAGAATAATTGTCTATTAAGAGAACTTTGGGACCTTCCATCATTTGGCGTGGCATTGTATAGGTTGATGTATTTCTAGCCATTCTCAACAACACCAATTCTCTTTGCAATCGCTCAATGATCATAGGTGACACATTACCTCCGCCATTTCCCCTGTCATCAATAATCAATGCTTTTTTACTAAGTTGTGGATAGAAATACTTGACGAATTCATTAAGGCCACCTGGACCCATGTCAGGAATATGAATATATCCCACCTGTCCGTCGGTTGCCTCATTAACTTTCCGGATATTCTCCTGAACCCAGTTATAGTAATACAAGTCAGATTCATCATCTATAGGTTTGATAATAATTTTTCTGCTTCCATCCTTTTCAGCTTTATCATTAACAGTGATCTCAACAGGTTTACCAGCTTTACCTACCATCGCCTCATAAATGTTTTCCATTTCATTTGTCTGCTCACCATTTATTTCAATGATAAAATCACCCTCCTGAACGTCAATACCAACTTCCATTAATGGAGAACGTTTGGTTTTTGTCCAGTTTTCCCCATTAAGAATTTTATCAATCTTGTAGTATCCACTCCCATCCCTACTGATCTCAGCACCAAACAAACCTGTTTTTATCCTATCAGGTTCAGGCTTATCACCTCCGCTGATATAGGCATGCCCAACATTTACCTCTCCAATCATTTCACCAATGATGTAATTAAGGTCATTTCTGTTATTCACAAAAGGAACCAAAACACTATATTTATCATAGATGGCATTCCAATCTGCTCCATGCATATTGGGAGCATAAAAGAAATCTCTCATCTGACGCCATGATTCCCTGAAAATCTGATTCCATTCAGCCTTAAAGTCAGTAATGTATTTCATGCCAGACAAATCAATATAATCTTCTATTTTAATTGATGACTTTGGCAAATCTATCACTGCATACTTTCTGCTATTAATTACCATCATCTTTTTAGTGTCAAAGGATATCAGATAGCCATTATATTCTCCCAGTTTTTTTTCTTCCTTTTTATCCAGGTCAAACATCCTGATTGAAGGTTTTACATCTTTTGATGAACTTCTCATATAATAAACATATCCTTCAGGGGCGGATAGATTCCAGTATTGTCCTGCATCTATCGGTAAAGCAATAACACGCTGAGTTATACCATCAAAGTCAATATTTACTTTAACCCCCTCTTCTTCATCTTCTTTCTCATCATCTTTCTTACCTTTTCCATTTTCCTCTTTACTTTTGTCATCAACTTTTATCCTGACTTCATCATTTTCAGGCTCAAAAGGAGATTTTGTAGCTTTTTCGAGGGTTACAAAGTAAACTTTAGACATATCACCATATGCATGATTCCATTCTGTCCAGGAGTAGATCGGGCTAAAATCCCTGTTGGATGTAAAGAAAAGATATTTCCCGTCTTCACTGAAAACAGGACTTCCACAATTATACCATTCGTCAGTCACAGGTTGCTTTTCTTTTGTATCCATATTATATACCCAGACCTTACTTGACGAATTATTATCTGGTAAAACATAGGTTATCCATTTATTATCAGGAGACCATGAATATGACCTTATCTCCCAATCGCTGGCTTCTTCAACAACTGTTACAGCTTTGGTTTCCACATCAAGATATTGTAACCGGAGTTTTTTATCTGACCACAATAGTTTTTTAGAGTCAGGAGACCAAATGGGATTGTATTTATATGTATCGCTATTAAAAGTAAGTTGAACGGGCAATTCTTCCCCGTTCTGATTGAGCATATATATCTCATCCTCGCCTGTCATGTCTGAGATAAATGAAATATACTGGCCATTAGGAGACCACTCAACATTTCTGTCGTGAACTCCCGGACTCTGTGAAAGGTTCCAGGTAATACCATTTTCAACTGGAACGGAAAAAACCTCTCCACGTGCTCCTAAGACGACACGTTTCCCATCAGGTGATATGGCATATGAATTAATGTTTTTACTTGCATCCCGCATCTCATTTCTTCCATTGACAAAGTCATCTGCAATGATCACAGTGATCCTGATAACTTCCTCTGTATCTATATCAAAATAATATAAGAAACCCCCTTTTTCGAAGATAATCTCTTCCTGACCCAGGGATGGAAATTTAATATCATAATCTGAAAAATCTGTAAGCTTTCGTGTTTCCTTGGTTGAAGTGTTATAAACAAACAAATTCATGACCCTGTCCCTGTCCGACAGATAGTAGATACTTTCACCATGCCACATAGGGAAAATATCCTGATTTTCGTTATCGGTAATGTTTTCCGTTACCCTGGTTTCAAAGTCATAGATCCATATATCATCAGCCATTCCGCCTTTATAGTATTTCCAGGTCCGGAATTCTCTAAAAACCCTATTAAAAGCAAGTTTGGTTTTGTCAGGCGAATAACTGCAAAAGCCTCCGGCAGGAAGTGGCAATTGCTCAGACAGTCCACCTTCTTTTGAGACAATAAATAAATGCCCTTTAAAGGCGTTAAAAGATTTCTTTCTTGACCGGTAAACAATTTGGTCATTATCCTTCCATGTCATAACTATGTTATTCGGGCCCATTCTGTCAGAAATATCATCACGATCCAATGTTGCAGTGTATGTAATCCTTTCAGGCACACCTCCTGTGGAAGGCATAACATAAACCTCTGTATTTCCATCATATTGCCCGGTGAATGCGATATTGCGGCCATCTGGTGAAAAACGTGCAAACATCTCATACCCTTTCGGATCATTGGTTAATTTACGAGCAATGCCACCTTGTTTTTGAACGGTATACAAATCTCCTGCATAACTAAAAACCACCTGGTCTTTATGAATGGCAGGAAATCTTAAAAGACGTGTTTCATTTTGCGAATAAACACTCAGTGAAAATAAAAAGACGATTAGAAGTCCAATTGTTTTTCTCATTTTTCAATTTTTTGGTGAATATTATTTGTACAAGTTTTACTAATTGCATGCCATACAGCATAAAAACATTTAGCACAGACAGTTAAATGATACCGGCAGGCATTTTGTTCAATTCAATTGTCCGCTGATGAATTCAATTTGTTCATAAACGAACAATCCTCAATGGTTCTGTCAGATAAATCAACAGTGAAGTTTCAATCTCCAGACCCATGCTCCTCAAAATGCCAGCATAAGTATCCATCTGATCTTGATGGAATTTACTTGGAGCTCCCGTTTTAAAGTCGATGATTCTGGCCTTGTTGTCCTTTATCATTATTCTGTCCGGGCGATAGAATCTGCCGCTTTTATCTTTAATTTCCTGCTCGGTAAGAACACTCCATCCGGATTCAAAAAGTAAATCCATCTCATTATTGCTAAAAAGTTTCAGAAGATGTTTTCTGGCTTTATCCAATTTAGGGTTAAAAACCTGATCTTTCAATTGGTTTAGATCAGATTTATTACGAATCGACGACATGATGCCATGTAAAAGATTTCCCCATTCGATATGATCCTCGCCTCCAAACACATCCCATTGGTCGGGAGTAATCTTACTGATAAGGATGCGATTACGCCAACCCCCATTGCTAATCGAACTGATCAAATGAACAGAAACTGATTCCCCGGATTTTATTTTTCGTGCAGATCTTACTCCAAAAGAAAGAGATTTTGTTTTTTCAGGATATCCTTTCTCAATGAGATAATATTCTAAGAGGTTTTTTAATGAAACTGTATTATTCGAATCAGGAGGCAATTTTTGAAGGACATACAACCTTTCTATTGGTCTTGTCATCGCAACATAAGCAAGGTTAATCGTATCAAGGAATGTTTTTTCATATTCCTCAACATGCAAATCTTTATATCTTGTTTCTAATAATTTATTATTTATTGGCAACAAGCCAACTTTCATATTATCAAACTCTCTGTCAGATAGCAAAACCCATGCATTCTTTTTACTAAAGGTTTTCACTCCAATTTCGAGGTCTGCAAAGGGAAAGATAACAACAGGAAATTGCAATCCTTTTGACTTATGGATTGTAAGAATTCTTATAGCATCAATACCTTCAGGCATTTTAACAGAAAGTGATGAACCATTTTCATCCCACCAATCCAGCCAATCCTTTAGCCCTGGAAGATTGCGGGACCCCAATTGCAATACATTATCCAAATAAAATTGAATGAAAGGGTCATAGGTTTTATCGAGGCCAAATACCCTGATTATGTATTCAACCATGTCATAAACAGGTAGAGACTCCAGATACCTAAAATTGATACTAATTCCTGTAAGTTTTAAAATCTCAAAAAGTGTCAGGTGTTTATGACCCGTATCAGCAGCATTGACAAAGTCATGTAGTTTTTTTCCATCCAACATCCCCTCTTCTTTAAAATACTCCAGTATTACAGCCACATTTATTTGATCTTCAGAATCTTCAACACATTTCAAAAAGGAGTTAATAAACCCAACTTTTGGAGAGGATTTCAACATCAGGGATTCATCTGAAATCACTTTTACTCCCTCGTTGAGTAAATACAATGCAATTTGGCTACCAGAGCTTTTCGTGCGGCAGATTATCGCAACATCAGAATATCCGTAACCATCTTCAATCAGTTCATCAATGACCTGTTTAATCCTAGTAACGGTTTCAATATTATAGTCTTCTTGCACAAGGTCTTTGTCGAAACGCGTAATATCAACAAATCCCCCCTCTTTTCCAGAGATACTTTTCTGCTCTACATCCTTGTATACCTTTTTGACCCTTTCCGGAAAATGATCTTTAATAACTGAAAAGAAATCATTGTTAAACTTTACAATTTCTGACATTGACCTGTAGTTCGTATCCAGGTTTAATATTCTTCCCAGGTCAGAAAACACTGTATATCTATTTTCAGGAACTGAATCATCAAACCTTTTTATTATTTGAGGCAATGCGATAAATTGATCCACATCACCGGACCTCCAGCGATAAATTGATTGCTTTGCATCTCCAACGATCATATTAAAATTTCTTTCAGCGAGGGAATTTTCAATCAATGGAATCAGGTTTGACCACTGCAGTAGTGAAGTATCCTGGAACTCATCTATAAGATAATGTTGGTATTTTTCACCAACCCTTTCATAAATAAAAGGTACAGGTTGCTGTGCAACTACATCTGCGATTCTTTTGTTAAACTCTGAAATATGAATAACATTTTTTTCATGCCTTATTTCATCGAATATAAGACTGATTTCGTTAAGCATCGCTACCGGATAAAGATTTTCTCTCAGCAACTGAAATAAATGAAATCTTTCTTCATCCCTTCTGCGCAATTCTTGGGATTCTTCAAATAGATTCCTGAGCGAAGGCACCAATTCCTTGATCTTGTCCTTTTGATACGAATCTGAATTCCCGGAGCTCCAATCGCTTTTGTCTAATGTTTTGAGGACATAAGTGTTGGGGTTAAGTTTATCCATTTTGCCATCCTTCAAATACATGAAGTATTTGATTATTCCCCTGCTACCCTGATAAAACGATTTCTGATCCAGACCATTGGATTCAACAATATCCAATGCATTTTTCCCTATGGCTGACAATGACTGTTCAAAGGCGGTGATATTTTTTTTAAGATACTGATCTGTTTGCAACAATAATTCTGAATCAATGGATTTTAACTCATCAAGAAATGGATAGACATCCTCCTTAAGTAACTGGAAGGCAAATTTCTTTATTAAGTTCTCTATTTTCCAGTTTTCCTCTTCCTCGATCCTGGTTTCCATAAACCTGATCAGGATTTTAGTAACCAATTCATCTATTCCAATTCTGTCGATCAGCAGATCAACCGCTTCTGATACATAATTGTTTTCATCCAACTCCACATCAAAGTTTAAGGGGAGTCGCAAATCAAAAGCAAAGCTCCGGATTATCCTGTGAACAAAACTATCAATGGTACTTATTGCAAAATCACTGTAATTATGAAGTATAAGACCCAAAACCGTTTTGCACCTGCTTGCAATTTCTGCCTTATCCATCCCGGTACTTTCGACGAGATAATTAAACATTGACTTTGTTCCCTTATCAAGATCATCATCTTCTGTCGACAATTTATTCAGTGTTTCGATAATCCTTTCCCTCATTTCATTGGCGGCTTTATGAGTGAAAGTAATTGCAAGGATGTGACGGAAATTTTCAGGCTTTTTTAATACCAGGTGGAGATATTCCCTGACCAATGTAAAAGTTTTTCCTGATCCTGCTGATGATTTGTAAATGGCAAAACTCATAGATGTAAAATTAGTTATAAATTTGGACAGCATATAATCAAAATCATTATGATAAAAAGAAATTATCCAATCCTTGTTCTGGTGGCTTTTCTTATTGTGCCAAATTTTGCACATGCACAAAAGCATGGAAAATATGTTTCTGCCAAGCCAGGATTTTACCAAAATGAAATTCTGCAAGCAAAAATTCAGGCTGAACGCAGTGAAAAACAATCTTATTCGATTGTTTATGATAAAATCAGCTATCCCACAGACACTTCTGATTTTCAAATATCTGATCATTTTCCACCGGTTTCTCAGGGAGCAACAGGTACATGTTGGTGTTTTGCTACAATTTCCATGATGGAATCAGAGATACAAAGGATATCTGGCAAGAAACTAAAATTATCCGAAATGTATATTGTGTATTGGGAATATGTGGAGAGGGCGAAAGCTTATATAAAAAACCGGGGTGATGTATATTTTGCGCAAGGATCTGAAGCTACCAGTGTTCCAAGGATTATGGATATGTATGGTATAGTTCCTGAAACAGTTTATCCCGGAAAACCAACAGGTCAGGAATTTCATAATCACAGTGCCATGTTCACAGAAATGAATACTTTCCTTTCCTCCCTTGAAAAATCACAGGCATGGAATGCCAAATGGGTAGAATCAACCATTATATCCATACTCAATCATTATCTTGGAGCTCCTCCAGAGACTTTTACATATAAGGGAATAACAATGACACCAATGGAGTTTCTAAATGATATTACCGGCCTTGCTCCCAAAAACTATTTCAGCTTCATGTCAACACAATCCCAGCCATATAACCAAATGGGAGAATTGATTGAACCCGATAATTGGTGGCATTGTGATGAGTATTACAACATTCATGTGGATGAGATGATCCACATCATTGATAAGGCTTTGGAAAATGGATATACCATTTCAATATGCGGCGATGTTTCAGAACCTGGTTTTGACAAATACAAGGAAATAGGAATCATCCCTGACTTTGACATACCACCCCATTTAATAAATGAGGATGCAAGAGAATATAGGTTGAGCAATCGCAGTACCACCGATGACCATTGTATGCACCTGGTTGGCCATACAAAAAAAGACAAATGGAAATGGTACCTGGTAAAGGATTCTGGCAGTGGAGCCTTTGATGGACCCAATAAGGGCTACCGCTTTATCAGGGAAGATTACATCAAATTAAAAATGATGAACATCATGGTTCATAAGGTAGCTGCAAGTGATGTTCTGGATAAAATTATCAAATAACAAGCTATCTGATCATTACTTTCCGGCAGATTTGGGCATTTTCACCTTTAAGCCTTAAAACATAAACACCATCTGGTATATCGCTGTCAATCTTCAAATTGATGCTATTTTCACCTCTATGCAGATCAACAAAACCTAAAGTGCTGGCAATTTTACCATCAACAGCTATTAAATCAATCCTGACTTCGAGGTTTGTTTCTGAGTAATAAGCAACATTAAAGCTCTTATCAGCAGGATTAGGAAAAATCGAAATATCGTTCAGGAAATTAACAGATTCTCCAATTGAAAATACAGGCCTGTATACATCCTGGTAAGTTGCAGATATGGCCAGTCCCTCCCTGAAAACGGTTAAAACAGGAATCCCCATATCTTTTGCAAGCCATTTAAACTCTTCGTAATTTCTGGTTATTCCAAAGCCAGTACCAAGAGAATCTATATAGGCTGTATCATATTCCTGGATCACAGAATGCAATCTGATAACATCAAATTGCCCCAGAGGTGTAATGAGGGAACCATAGCCGTCCACAATATTATTTCGTTTCTTCTCGATTCCAATATAACCTAACCCGGGAAAGCTGAACTCAAATATTGCCATTGATGAATCCTTGTCACCATAAGAAAGGGGAAATCTATAGATAACATCATCATTGGAGTATTTCATTGGTAAAGGAACCCCTTCCAAAGTGACACCCAATCCGACCTCTTTATATGAAACTGATTCTGCATTAAAATATTGATAAATGTCAGTTATAGAAAAACCGGGAATAAAAGTAAAATCCCCCCCTTTCCTTGCAAGATTAGAAACCAATGGATTAAATACAATCTGGTAAAATATTGGTGTTGAAGTTGTGCTTACAAATGTATCTACTTGTTGGATCTGATAACCCAGTGATGAAAAATCCCATGTAATATTACTTCCTGTTACCTCATAATCAATTCCATCAAGATCAATGGTGGTTGATAAACGAATCGTATCTCCTTGCTTAGGCATATCATTCACGTCTATAGATATCTGTCCATTAGATAAAGAAGGGAAAAAAATCATTGCCTGGATTAACAAACAAATGAAATAGAAATCGAATGATTTTTTAATCTTATATTTCATCATCTTTCTTTTTATTTTTTCTGATAAAGAGATCCCCAAATTTATTAAACTCTTTTCTGTAAAATATTCCAACTCCCTGGGTATATGGGGCAATATCTTCCAATGAACTAATATTATTGGAGCGGTTAAAAGCTTTCAACCTCACTCTTCCATCTTTTCGCAGTTTATATTCAATATTAACATCGCCAACAATATTACTGGCATTCTGCGTATTGCTATTATTTCTAGAAGAAACTCCAATATTGCCATCAATTACCAATCTGTCATTAAACAATTGAGTAGACAAAGCTACCTGAATTTCATCTTCGGTTAATTCATCCCCGGGCCGGTAATTAATCCCCACATCAAAATCCCGTGATATTTGAGACAACCAATTACTTAGTTGATTACCAATAAGATTAAAAGAGGACGCACCCAAATTACCTCCTGAAGTATAACTAAAACTATTCAGCATCAATAATGAAATCATTTGCTGGTTCATCACAGCCTGATCATTGGTATCTATGAGTGCATAAATATCTTGTCGTATCACATCTTTCACATTTGGAAAACGCAGATTGAATTTAATTTCAGGATTAACCAACTTTTCCCTGAGCCACAAAATGCAATCCACATTGATCCTCTCGCCAGCATAAACCTCATCAAGAGTGGGACTTAACCCTGTGATGCTGGTCTTGACTTTATATAAGGCCCTGATACTTAAACTGGCATTATATGGATCCCCGGTAAACAAAATCTTTCCACCGTTCAATATTTCAAATCTCTTTCGAATCAGGTTTTGAATCGTAAATAGAAAGGTTCCGTTATTAATTGTATAATCCCCTACAATGCTAAAACGGCCGGACGGAGTAATAGATATTTGAATGTTTCCTTTTCCTCTTCCTGAAATATTACCCATCTGGTCCGGGAGATATATCAATACTTCTGCATCATTGTTAACCTTCAAATTCAAATCAAGAGATAATCCTCTGACGCTGATCCCCCTGCCACTATTCTCAATAGAATCAGCATAATTTTCAGTGTTAATAAAAATGATGTAATCGTTCTGCATCAAATCAGCCCTTGTGTTCAAAGGAATACTCACAACGGTGCCTTCGTTGGTGGCAGCATCTACATCGATGTTCAGATCATCGAATTCCCCATATATCCGCACAGAACCAGAAGCTATGGCAGATCCATAGAACTGCTCATTTTGGTATCTGTTGGTATTAAGGCATATAAAATTCTGTGGCTGAATATCCAGATCAATCCTGAAATCTTTTAGCTTTTCATGAGTAATTTCACCAGAACAAATAGCTTTATTGCCAAGGGTGTCATAAACCACAAGATCATTGAAATTCAGTCCTGCTTTATCAAAATTTATTTGATGTGCAAACTCATATTTCGTGTTTAAGTAATTGACTCTGAATGACGTACGCATCAACTTCAGCGATCCGGTAAATAAAGGATCATTTGTTGTTCCCCTCAATTCAAATGTTCCACTCGCAACCCCTTTCAGATCACCAAGTGTTTTATCGATGAAAGGCTGGAAGGCTTTGATTTTAAAATTGTTAAGCTTCAGGTCTATATCAAAGTTGTTTTCATTGTTTCCAGGAATATAAAATCCGTCCAGATCAACCACAACACTTTCGCCTACATTCCCATGATAAATAATTTCTGCATCCAACATCGCTTTTCCCAGAGCAGGGTCCCACTTACTTTTCAGCAGAGCATCTCCGAGCAAAACTTTATTCATAAATAACCTTTTAATCTTCAGATCAGAAATAAAGGCAGGCACATCATAAAGATTTGAAAGCTTCAGATTGCCATTAATTATACCATCAAAGTCCAATCCCTTTCGATTAATTATCATATCAAAATTAGATATATACCAGCTTTTAAAATTCAGGTTTAATGTATCCGATATATTATCTGACAATCTACCATTAACACCAAATAACTGATGTTTTCCAATAAATTCAAGATCTTTGAAATGAATTGTATTAGCATCAAAGGTTACCACATTATCTGGATTTACTGTCCAGGAGCTATCATTAACAATTACATCAGCCTGTGTTATCCTGGCTATTCTGTATCCTGTATCAATCATTGCAACATATCCCGAAACATTTCCAATATTTTTGTCAGCTAAAGACCTGTCATTCCATTTTATTTCATAAAGTGCGCTATCATGGCGCAAATTCGTATTAAGGACCAAACTGTCCAATCCAAACAGCATTGAATCTCCTCTGACTGATTCCTGAAATATTACCTGCTGACTCGAAAGATTTATCCCAAAATACCTTGGATAAGTATTCGCAGACAATCCAATGCTTTTAAACTTTAAACCCTGATATTTCATTTCGGGTGAATTCAGTATTAAATTCAGGGAGGCATCAACTCCAAAATATGAGCCCTTTATTTCCGTACCCTCCTTAACCAGGAGATCTGGCAAAAACAATTCAGAAAGTTGTGCAGTATTAAAAAAGTTAAACTCAAACTCGACAAACTGTTGATCCGATACGGTGTTTTCAACATTAAGGCCAATAAGATCAGTATTGATATATTTATCAGTCAATTTCATGATTGCATCGCCTATTTCACTAAAAAGAAAATCACCCTTGACACTTGCATCCAAAAAGTCAGAATGCATAAAAATTCTTTTGGTTAAGCCCCTATCCCGGACCATCACAAGTGCCAGATGATCCATTGAAAATTCCCTGTCGTTTTCAATGAATTTCGTACTATCTATGTAGATTTTCCCTTCAATTTCATCAAGTTTATTTCCAATAAAATTACACCTCAACCTGGTTGACAAGTCCATATCTGCTGCCCTGGATGAAAGATGCAGATCATAAAGCCTGGCATTATTAATATCTGCATAGAAATCAAATATGGGCACAGAAGGAGCAAAATTGATACTCCCGTCAAATTTCATCCTGATAAATTCATCCAATATATTCATGCTTCCGGAGAATTTTTTTTCAGCAAAATCCCCTTTAATTTCTATCTGGTTAAAGTTATTTCCCAGCAATGTCATTGAATTCACCATCCCATTTAACCGCACCAATATTGTCTCTGAATCAAGTCCATGACCATCAACTAAGGCAGTTAAATTCATCTTACCCATGTAATCTTCTACATTCAGGAATTTTCCTATATCAAATTGCTCAGCAGTAATTTTTCCATCATAATGCACAGAAACGACCGGATCCTGTTTTACAATCAAGTCGGTTGTCACTTTGCCAATACTGGAGCTAAAACTGGCGTATGCAACAAAATCATTATAAAAGCCTGTAAAGCTTCCTTTTATATCAATTATTCCAAGGGTCTCAAAAATATCAGGAACGTCTAATCTGCTTATTTTCCCAGGAATCAGGAAGCTTTCAATATCTTTGGTTGACACTTTCATTTCTTCAGCACGAAGATGCGTAAATGTGTTTTCTACATCAGGAAGCCCATTCATGGTTATACTGCCATTGAAATGGGTGTACTTTCCAAATGCAAACCTGAATTTACTGGCTTTCAAATTACTGACCTTGCCCCGTACTTTTCCTCCAATCCTAACAGGATCATTCATAACACTCATACTGGGAGCAAAATACCCAATATCTTTAAGATTCAGTAATGAAGGTCGTATATCGCCAAATATCTCAATATCATTAACAAAATTCTTATACGCCATCCAGTCATCATAGACAAAACTAAAGTCCAGGTCAAGGTCTGAATTGGAGGTTTTTAGCAACAAGTTATCAACTTTTAGCTGTACAGAACTAACATTAAAGTTTCCCTTGAGTGAATGGACCTGAATTCCGCTTTTTTCAAAACAAATCAGTTCATCGATTGTAAACCAGATTGAATCCTGCAGTATTTCAACATCATGAACCTTTAGCTTATCAAGTGTTATTTCAAGGTGGGCATAATCCATCCCTTCTTCCTTATAGGGCTTATTATGATCATCCAACCGGAATTTTACACGTGAAAAATCCAGTCCTTGAAATTTAACCTCCCAGGAATTATAGTCGATCGAATCTTCAAGAGTAGTGGTATTAGTTTGAAAGTGCCGGGTAATGAAATTCAAATTCATTAACGTATCACCCTCATATTTTACCAGGTTCAAATATGCATTATTTAAATTTATAGATTTAACCCTCACAATATGTTTTTTAATGCTGGGCAAACCCATTTCGAGTATCATACTTTTGGAATACAATAAGGTATCGTCATGCAAATCCTGGATAAAAACCTCCTCCAAGTCAATATCCAGCAAGGGAGATATTCTTAAACCACCAATGGTGACTTCAGTTTCAAAAAAGTTTGAAAGATATGCTCCTGATAAGCGGGCAGAAATTGTTTGCACCATCGGATCCCATGCAAGAGAAATAAAAGTGAGGGGGACCATGATCAGGACCACAAGTAAAACGGACAATATGTGAATTATCCTTTTTTTGATAATTTTGCAGGTTTGAACTATTAAACATGAGCATCACCATTCTAGGCATTGAATCTTCCTGCGATGACACCTCTGCAGCCATAATAAAGGATTACAAAATCCTTGCCAACATCATTGCTAATCAGTCTGTACATAAACATTATGGTGGTGTGGTTCCAGAGCTTGCATCAAGGGCACATCAGCAAAATATCATTCCTGTTATTGATCATGCACTAAAGACTGCAAATATAAGTAAAAATGGACTGGATGCTGTAGCCTTTACACGTGGTCCAGGACTTTTGGGTTCTCTCCTTGTGGGAACCTCCTTTGCAAAAGCATTTTCTCTATCCATGGATATACCTATGATTGAGGTAGACCACATGAAAGCTCATATCCTGGCACATTTTATAAAAGAGAATGCTTCAAGCAAAGTGCCAAATTTCCCATTTTTATGTTTGACTGTTTCCGGTGGACATACTCAGATTGTTCGGGTTGACGATCCATACAATTTTGAAACCATCGGTGAAACCATTGATGATGCAGCGGGAGAAGCCTTCGATAAAGCGGCAAAAATCCTGGGGTTGCCTTATCCGGGCGGCCCTGAAATAGATAAACATGCACAATTGGGAGATCCAGAAAAGTTTTCCTTTGCAAAACCAAGGATTCCCGAATTAAATTACAGCTTTAGTGGTTTAAAGACATCCATCTTATATTTTGTTAGAGATATGCTGAAGGTCAATGAGAACTTTATCATAGAGAACAAGCACGATCTTTGCGCTTCCATTCAGCATACAATTGTTGACATTCTCATTAAAAAACTGATTAGAGCAAGCAAACTAACCAGCATAAAAGAAATTGCCATTGCCGGAGGTGTATCAGCCAATTCATCATTGCGCTCCTATTTGAATGATCTGAAACAAAAAATGGATTGGAATCTGTACATTCCCAAATTTGAATACACAACCGATAATGCAGCCATGATTGCGATGGCAGGATATTTTAAATTTATCAAAAATGATTTTGCAACTCAGGACATATTTCCCTATGCAAGGAAACCATAGTCACCATGAAAATAAAAAGCATCAGTTTACCTGATTATTCTAGTAATATAGTCAGGGCCGCAAAAAGCATGACAATAAGCACCAGGGACCTACACGTTGAATTGCAGCCTGACGAGGTTCTGGTAAAAATGATTGCAGCACCTATCAATCCCTCTGACATTTCATTTATCCAGGGGGGCTATGCCATTAAGAAGCCCCTTCCTGCAATACCGGGCTTTGAAGCTACTGGAGAAGTAGTAGATACAGGATCGAATGCCATGCATTTTAAGAACCAACGCATTAGTTGCTTCACGCAAAAGATGAGCTGGGGCACATATTCCGAATTTTTCGTTGCTGATGCGAAAGATTGCATACCAATATTGAAAAACTTACCGGAGAAACAAGCAGCATGTTTCAGCATAAACCCTTTTACAGCGTACGGGTTAATGGAAGAAATCAAACAAAAAAGGCAACGGTCAGTTATTCTAAATGCCGCCGGGAGCCAGGTTGCAGGCTTATTAAGACAAATGGCAAGAAAAGAGGGCATTAAGGTAATTAACATAATACGAAAACCAGAGCTAAAAAAATTATTGGAAGAGGAGGGTGAAGAATGGATACTCATTCAGGAACAGGAAAATTTTGACAAAGAATTGACCATTATTGCTAAAAAACTAAATGCACACCTGGCATTGGATGCCGTTGGCGGGGATATGACCGGCACATTGCTTAATTGCTTGCCTGATAAATCTACAGTTTTAGTCTATGGTGGACTATCGGGCAAACCACTTGGGAATGCAAATCCCTTACAAGTTATTTTTCATAAAAAGGTATTAAAGGGCTGGGACCTCAATCATTGGCTTGCAATACAAGGTAAGGACCGCTTCGATTCAATCTCTGAAAAATTACAACGAATGATCATAGACGGGAATCTATCGACGAAAATTCAAAATGAATATACACTGGAAGATTATGAAAAAGCCCTTTTTCAATATATAAAAAAAATGAGCCTTGGAAAAATTCTTTTACGTCCTTAACTAATCCAAAGGAACAAAGCGGTCATCATCCACAGGAACAAAAGTATTTCGTTTTCGATCGTAATGGTAGTATAACTGGAGATTGACATTTTCCGGAGCATTGTTGTATATGTATATATTCATCAGAAAATCAAATGTATAACCAGCATACTTCTGTCCAAGAAAAGAAACAAGAT
This sequence comes from Bacteroidales bacterium, assembly GCA_018401355.1. Classification (GTDB taxonomy): domain Bacteria; phylum Bacteroidota; class Bacteroidia; order Bacteroidales; family B18-G4; genus M55B132. The sequence continues at coordinate 5,432 of JAGYLD010000026.1, read as the reverse complement.
CATATACATCATCTACTGCAATAGTATCGACAGAATAATGATGCGATATCTCTCCAGTAAATGGATAAAATTTAAATGTACCTTCATATTCATCGATAACGTAATGACTCGCAAAGAGCACAACCGGGTCCTCATTATGATTCATCCTTGAAATTTCAAACCAGGAGTTCAGCCCAACAGCATTTAGGTCAATCTCCCTATAGTAAACAACCCCATCAAAAGACTCTTCGTCCCGATATGGTATGTTATATTCCTCAAATTCCATCTGGGCAATATTTATGATAAACGAGGCATCTTCCTTCGCAAGGAATGCATCCATTTCCTGTTCTGTATACACATTAATACCCAATGCCTTCAATTCTGCTATATACGCGTTATTGAATTGGGCTAGAACTAAAGAGTCATCCAGATATTGCAAATACTGGCTTCTGTAAAATAATAAAGAATCTTTTACAAACTGGTTTAGGGTCCCACTACTTGCAATCTCATCCGATTTCAGGTTGGTTTTAAAAATATAATCCGGAGCAATATAGAGAACATTCGGCCTTTCAACATTTTTCACATAGTGCCTTGCCATTTTATATTCAATAGTACAAGCACTTGCTACCAATAAAAGGATTGGCACGAGCAGGAAGAAAATATTTGGAGGCTTACTCTTAAGCATAAATGGTATTAATAGTATTCTATAAACTGAATAAACCAGAAATTATTTTTCTTTAGCCAGCAAATTTTCGCCAAAGGCCTTTCCATATTCTTCAGCGATTTTGAGTTCCTCATCATCCGGTGAAAACTTAACAAAAACCCCATCACCAAAAACCTTAAGTTTCAGGTTGCTTAGATTTTGTTCTATAAGCTTTTTACCTTCACCACTCCAACCATAGGAACCAAAAGCTCCAGCTGGCTTTTTGTGGTCTCGTACCGGATTTATAACAGCAAAAAGCTTATAGATTGGCAACAAAATATTTTGATTGATGGTTGGGCATCCAACGATAACTGCCGCTGAACTTGTCATTTTTGCATCCAGATCACCAAGGGATGCGTTTTCAATATCCATCACTTCAACATCAATATCTCCAGCTTCCTTTATTCCTTTAGCAATTTGTTCTGCCAGGATACCAGTTTTGTAATACGCAGAGACAAATGGAATGAATACTTTATTTTCCTTCGGATTGTCAAGATATTTTCTCGCATATTGATCAGAAATATCAACCCATTTTTTCCAGTTTGACCTTAAAATTGGTCCATGCCCCGGACAGACGACCTTAATCTCAAGAGGCCGAATTTTTTCAATGGCCCTGACCATATATTTGCTATATGGTTTCAGGATAACATCAAAATAATATTTAAAAGCTTCTGTGTAATCTCCAACTTTATCATCAAACATCTCCTCATCACAATAATGGGCTCCGAATGAATCGCAGGTAAACAATACTTTTTCCTCTTCAACATATGTATAAATGGAATCAGGCCAGTGCAGGTTGGGTGCACTGATAAAACGTAAAGTTTTGTTTCCCAGGCTCAATGTATCACCATCCTTGACAACCATAGAATTGTATTCAATATCCATGAGATCATTTAGATATCTTATGGCACTCCCACTACCGACAACTGTCGCATCAGGAGCAATGCGCAAAAGATTTTTTACGTTTCCTGAATGGTCAGGCTCAGTGTGGTCAAGGATGATATACTTAATTTCCGCTGGATTACATACTTTACGGATCTTAGCTTCATAAGTATTCCAAAACTTCTCTTTTGTTGTTTCTACAATGGCTTTGTCATCAGCATCAACAAAATAGGAATTATAGGTCGTACCATATTTTGTTTCCATCACAACATCAAAGGTTACAATATCATAATCCAGCACACCTATCCATTTAATATCCCTGCTTACATCTAAAACACGATCGTCATTTTTCATAATTTTAAAGCTATCTTAAAAATCAAAAGTCATTTGATTGGGTTCATTATTATTATCATCTTTATAACCATCAGTTTTATTTTCTCCGTCAATCTTTTCCTCAGGTTTTGACTCAGAACTATCGTGCTTTTTATCTAAATTTTCCGGGGCAACATCCCCAAAAACCTGATCTTTTGTATCAGCCTCCATGATTGGCTGTTCAATCCATCGAACATTGGTCAGCTTATGCATGGTAAGTCTTTTCCCTTTCGCCTTTAGACTCTTTACGGCAATAAACCCGGATACATCTACTAATGATTTTTCCCTGGAATTTTTTCCTGATTTTTTTTCAACTTCAATTTCAAGTTTCGGAAGATCATCAAGGCTAAATGCTGTCATCCGTGAATTTTTGTGCCCGTTTAAAAACTCTTGTTTCCGGCCGGACTCTTCTACCGCAAATCTTTTAAGGTATTGATAACCATTTTCCCCATCCTGGTAAACAACAGAAAGGATTTTCTCAGGATCAAATTTTTCAATATAGATCATATCTTCCTCAAAATGAACCGTCAACTCATAAGGATATAACATATATGATCCCGATTTCATAATTGTCAGAATTTTATCATTGCCTTTAAATGCCCCCAGGTACTTTCCTCTTTCATCTGTATTCAACCTGCGAACGGTTTCATCATACCAGATATCAATTGCACCCAGGGTAGAAATACCTTCTTCCTGCTTTTGAATCTTTAAAACAGGTTTTTTCGTAAGTATGTTTCCTTTTGAATTCTTGCCTTTAATGGATAATTCGCTGAAATCGTATTCAAAACTTTTATTTTTCAATCTTGGTTTTGGTTTGAAAATGACTTTTATCACTTCTGCCTCGCCATTTGGATTGGCAGAAAAATAAAGAACCTTTGAATTCTTATTGCCAATGGTAAGGTCATAATCCTTATCCCTGGTTATGCTTTTCACTGAAAACCTTTTCACATAATAAAAACCCGCTTTTCCGTCCCTGTATACAGCATTATAGATCGTTCTATCATCATTTCTTTTAAAAATATCAATATGAATAACATCCTGTCCAACATAAACTTTCGGAGCAACTTTGGTAACCATATAGGTTCCATTCGCCCGAAAAACAATGATGTCATCAATGTCTGAGCAATCACATACAAAATCATCTTTTCTAAGCGAAGTTCCTGCAAAACCTTCTTTCCTGTTTACATAAAGCTTTTGGTTGGCTGCAGCAACCGCAGTTGCTTCAATAGTATCAAAATTTCTTATTTCGGTCTTACGTTCTCTTCCCTTTCCGTATTTCTTCTTTATTTGCCTGTAATAATTAATGGCAAAATCAATAATATTTTCCAGGTGATTGGTAACTTCTCCCATTTCACCTTCAATATTTTCTATTTCCTTATCGGCCTTAAAAGAGTTATATTTAGATATCCTTTTAATCTTTATCTCTGTTAACCTGACTATATCCTCTCGTGTAATTTCCCGTTTAAACTTCTTAACATAGGGTTTCAGTCCATTATCAATAGTTTCAATAACTTCTTCCCATGATTCGCATAATTCGATCTTACGGTATATTTTTTTCTCAATAAAAATCTTTTCGAGAGAGAGAAAATGCCATTGTTCTTCAAGTTCTGACATCCGGATCTCCAACTCCAATGTTAGAAGATCTAAAGTTTTATCAGTGGCAATTCTCAGAACATCCTTAACATTTGTAAAACGCGGTTTTCCTTCTTCAATAATGCAACAATTGGGTGAAATTGAAATTTCACAGTTTGTAAAAGCGTATAATGCATCAATGGTCTGGTCAGGACTAACCCCCTGATTTAAATGTATAATAACCTCAACTTGTTCTGCGGTATTGTCATCAATTTTTCTAACCTTAATTTTACCTTTATCATTGGCAGCAATGATTGAGTCGATCAGGGAAGAGGTTGTAGTTCCAAATGGTATTTCGTTAATGGAAAGGGTTTTATTATCGACCTTATTGATCCTGGCTCTAATTCTGACTTTTCCTCCTCTTGCACCATCCTGGTATTTCGAGAAATCCCCATATCCTCCCGTGGTGAAATCCGGCAGCAGAATAAAGTCTTTACCCTGCAGATATCTTATTGAGGCATCAACCAGTTCATTAAAATTATGTGGCAATATTTTAGATGCAAGCCCAACGGCAATACCTTCAACGCCCTGTGCAAGTAAAAGAGGAAATTTAACAGGAAGGGCTACGGGCTCTTTGTTCCTACCATCATAGGACAATTTCCACTGTGTTGTTTTGGGATTAAATACTACTTCCAGTGCAAACTTTGACAATCTGGCCTCAATGTACCTGGGTGCAGCAGAACTATCGCCTGTCAGAACATTCCCCCAGTTACCCTGGGTATCTATTAGCAAGTCTTTTTGTCCGAGCTGAACCAAAGCATCACCGATGGATGCATCCCCATGTGGATGGTATTTCATGGTATGGCCGATTATGTTAGCCACCTTATTATACCTTCCATCGTCAAGATCTTTCATTGCATGCAAGATCCTGCGGTGTACCGGTTTCAACCCATCATAAACATCAGGAACAGCTCTTTCCAATATTACATAAGAGGCATAATCCAAAAACCAATTCTGGTACATTCCTGAGAGATGAATGGTTTTATAACCCTCATCTTTTTTCTCAGGTTCAGGGTTTTGATCCTCATCAGCAGGAATATTTTTCAAATCATCATTATCAACCATGAACAACCCGGTATATTATTTTACAAGTTTAGATATTGCGCGAAACTCATCAGTTCCAGAATGGCGAAGAAGCTCGAAAAGCATGGATTCATAGGTTGTAATAACTGCCCCCTCCTGCCTCATCCTGGCAATGGCCATATGTTTATCATTTAACCTTCTGGAAGACACACAATCTTCCACTACAACAGGTGCGTAACCGGATGCTATCAAATCCACTACCGTTTGCATAACACATACATGTGTTTCAATACCTGTTATAATTACAAATTTTTTTGCAATAACAGCCAATTCTTCATTAAACGCAGGCTCGTCACAACAACTGAATGCCATTTTCTCAATATGCTCATACGCTCCAAGTACTTCTCTTAATGGATCAATGGTTTCGCCAAGCCCTTTTGTGTATTGCTGTGTAACAACCAATGGAATACCTATTTCTTTGAGACCCTCGATCAATATGGCTGAATTTTTTGTCAATTGCTCATGTTCATGAATATAAGGGTATAACCTTGATTGCATATCAATTACTACACCAATTGAATTATTTTTTGTGATTCTCATATTATATGAATTTTCATCCGAATAAACTATTTCCAAAATCTAAGCATCAGGACTTCTGAAAGCAAAAATGCCAATGCGAAAATAATGAATATTTTCCATAATCTCCTTCCCTCACTAAGCTCGCTAATGGTTTGAGCAAGCGGTTTGGATGTATCGGACAAAATAACAAATTCATCCCCTTTTATTTCAAAAAAGGTCTCAAGTTCATTTTCAGAAGCAAACTTCAGAATGGCCCCCCTCC
>JAGYLD010000025.1 GCA_018401355.1 Bacteroidales bacterium | reverse complement strand
ACGGAGGAAATTACCCGTTTGCTGGAATTTAAGCCTTTTTTTCAGGTAGGGAAATCCAGTAAAAACATCGGGACATGGGGGAATTTGCGAAGGGGGAAAACTAGAAAAGGCAGCAGAATGCATGACACAAGCACCTCATTTACTATCACTTAACCTATGGAAATTGAAAATTCTATTATAATGCTTTTTCTCACAGAAAATCTGAAAAAAATCACTCCCCCTTTGTGTGCTTCGTGACATCCTTCTTCGCCTTAGTGGTTAAAAATACATCTCCCCCAAACCTTTAAAAACATCCAAATAAGTATCTTTACAAAAACATTTACAGAATTGCTTTTTCGAAGGAAAAAATATCAAGGAGGAAATTCTCTATCCAAAGTATCCTGGAAGAGGTTTAAAAAAAACAGATTGGGATTCATATCAATGCTATTCATTGGTAGTACCATTATTATAGGAACTCTTGGTTATTTGATCACTCCTGATTCGACTCCTTTTGCCAATGATCAGCATGTTGAAATAGCTGCGAAAAAGCCAGGTTTCCAGGTAGAGATGTTACGCGTGAGAAAGAATGAAAAGGTAAAACCCAGGTCAATATTTCAAAAAATGCTTTATGGAGAGAAGAGCCGTTACAGGAGCATCCCTATAGATGGATATTCTGTTGACAGTCTGAGTATAATTGTTAAAGAGTACACTGGTTCTGAAGAAATAAAAGCCAGAGATTTTAAGTTTTCCATACCAGATGTAATATACCCGATTGATGAAGAACAAAGCATCGTTTTTAATAATGATTATATTCAGATACCCCTGATTGATGGGTCCATAAAGGAGGCTTCATTGAACCAGTTAAAAGGCAGACTTATTGAAGATCACATCATAACCAAAACCTATTATTTGGGTAGCGATCGATTCGGAAGGGACATTTTGAGTATGTTATTGATTGGTATCCGTGTAAGCCTTTCAGTTGGATTTATTTCTGTTTTTATTTCTTTGATCATAGGAATAACACTTGGAGCCCTTGCAGGATTTTTCCGTGGTTGGGTCGATCATCTTATTGTATGGTTTATCAATGTTATCTGGTCAATCCCAACCCTTCTAATGGTCATTGCCATAACATTTGCACTTGGCAAGGGGTTCTGGCAGGTTTTTATTGCAGTAGGCCTTACTATGTGGGTAGAGGTAGCACGTGTGGTTCGTGGTCAAATCCTGAGTTTCAGGGAAAGAGAATTCGTTGAAGCCGGAAAAGCATTGGGCTTCAGTAATTTCAGGATCATATTCAGACATATTCTTCCAAATGTACTGGGGCCGGTCATCGTCATCTCATCTGCAAACTTTGCAACTGCCATTTTATTAGAGGCAGGATTAAGCTTTTTGGGCATAGGCGTCCAACCACCCATGCCCTCATGGGGTACGATGATCAAGGAAAACTATTCATATATTATCCTTGATGCAGCACATTTGGCCATATTTCCAGGATTGGCCATAATGATCATGGTACTGGCATTTATGATCATGGGCAATGCTTTACGGAATGCTCTGGATGTTAAAGTAGTTCATTAAATTTTTCAACATGACTCAACAATTTGAAATAAAAATTCCATCATTCAACAGAGGTTTTCATTTAATAACCCGGTATGTAGAACAAGGGTTGGGCAACCTTCCGGAAGCAGGATTATTGAACCTATTCATTCGCCATACCTCTGCCGGACTTGCCATCAGTGAAAATGCAGATCCCTCCGTCAGAGCTGACTTGGAAATCATTTTCAATAAACTTGCACCAGAGAACCATCATGATTATACACATACCATGGAAGGACCGGATGACATGCCTGCACACATCAAATCAATCCTGACAGGCTCTTCAATAAGCATTCCGATAAAAGATAAAAAACTCGACCTTGGAATATGGCAGGGAATATATTTATGTGAATTCAGAAATCATGGTGGACAAAGAAAGATCATTGCCACCATCATCAGTTAGAAGAAACCGGAAATTCAACATAGAAAGTTGCACCATCTCCTTCCTGGCTCTCACACCATACAGTACCAGACATTGCCTTTACATACTTCTTGACAATAGCAAGACCAAGTCCGGGGTCCGGTTCATCCTGTGAAAGCAATGACCTTTTTCTTTGGTACATGTTAAACACCTGGCTTAATTTGTCTTTTGGAATGCCAACACCCTCATCTTTGATCATGATCCTGGCTTTCTTTCCAGCCTTATTCAATTTAACATGGATTTTCTTTTTCGAAGGTGTGAATTTAATGGCATTCGACAACAAATTGTCGACAACCTGCAAAATATAGACTTCATTAAGGTCAGCGTGAACATCTTCTATTTCTTCAATGAGCTCAAGGGATCGTTGTTCTATTGTCAAACGATGATTGTCAAGTATCTCTCCAATGATATTTCTCAGGTTGATCTTATTAATTTTCAACTGTAAAACTTTAGACTCTATCACATTGACATCCAGGACCTCATTGATCATTTTATTCATCCTGTGAAGCGATTTTTTAATAATATCCAGGTAATGCAACTGATCTTCATTCAATGATGCACCGTCTCCCTGCATCATATCTACCATGCAGAGACTGCTTGACAATGGATTTTTCAACCCATGCACAATCACACCGATTAAATGATTTTTTTCCTCATTAATATTAAGAAGTTCAAAATTCTGTTCTTCAAACTTTTGCTTTTGTTGCTTAATATTTTCGTTTTGTTCTTCAATTTCCTTCTTTTGCTTTTGAATTTTAATATAACTTTTTGCCAGTTTTTCCTCAAGCTCATTCATGTATCGGATACGCTGAATCAGAACTTTCAGGATGGCCTGGGTCAAATAAACGTGCCTTGATATTAGTTTCTCAAAGTCTTTCCTGTATAACTTAAGCAGTTTGGTGTTTTTTTCAGCGGTCACGGAAGCAGACCTGTCGGCATCATCAATAAGTGCATACTCCCCAAAGACATCAAAATTGGATAACCGGGAAAGAACATGGTTCCCGTCATGGATTCTCACCTGGCCGTCAACAATAATATACATGGCATCGCCAGAGCCACCTTTTTTTATTATGCCGTGCTGCCGTTTTATTTCAACTTCTTCCAGGAATTCCGAAATCTGCTCCAGTGCTTCATCGTCAAGACCTTTAAATATCTCTACCTCTTTTAAGACATCGATTTTATCATACTCCATGACAAAAGAATATTAGCGTTTAATATCCATTCAAAAATACAATTTTTCAGAATGATAAAATAATCCAATGTTAAGCTCAGGAAGTTTTTTTATTCCTTCTATCATATCAAAACTTGAATTACACATCAAATTTTATTATATTTGTTTAAATCATAATTATTAACCAAAACGAATGTCATGAAAAAAGTATTACTTTTCTTGTCGGCTTTCATATTTACGCTTTCTCAAAGCTTTTCCCAACCTACCATAACATTTGCAGGCAATGCACCTCAGGTAGGAGATGTTTTCAATCTCAATTTTGTCGATGCTGATGGTCTTTCTGAAGGAGCTTCAGGAGCAGGACAAACATGGAATTATTCAGGAGTAACTGTTACAGAGTCCAATCAAACTTCTGTTGTCGCTCCCTCGAGTACACCTTTTGGTGGAGAGTTTCCTGATGCAGATGCCGCATTTAGTATGGGTAGCAACAGTTATTCTTTTGCAGAAATAACCACCAGCTATATGGAAAACGTTGGCGTTGCTGCAGAGGAATCAGGTTTTCAGTTTGTGATTCATTATACTGATCCTGTGAGGGTTATGAACTATCCCTTTAATTACGGGGACTCATACTCAGATACATACCGGGGATCATATACCATGCAAACAATGACAGTCAGTCAATCCGGTGACAAAACATTTACAGCAGATGCCCATGGTACTTTGATAACACCTGAAGGTACGTTTAATAATATACTCAGGATAAAAAGCAATTATACACAAGTTGATTCCTTTTTTATGGGAGCCATGTTTTTATATGCAAATACTGAAACTTTAGAAAATTATGCATGGTATAGCAGCTCTTCCAAAGAACCATTGTTTGATCTTACATATTTCACAAATTCACTAACAGGAACTGATACCACCGCTTATTACTCTGGTGCACCAGCCTATGTCACGGAACCTTTAAATACCGGTCATTCTGTTCATCTTTATCCTGTTCCTGCTGAAGATAAAATATACTTATCATTTTCCGCAAAGCAAACAGTAAGTTTAAACATTTATGATATTTCAGGAAGGAATGTATATTCGGAAGAAGGATTAAAACTCGGACCTGAAAAGACTGAAATGCTGAATCTCTCTAAGCTGACACCCGGAACGTATTTCATCCAAATTCATAACCAAAAGTTAACTCTTTGCAGGAAATTCCTGAAAAAGTAGTTACGAACCATCTTCTGGAAGGGTGGCTTATCAGGCTACCCTTTCTTTTATTCCATTGCATGTTAAATCATTTTCATGTAAAAAATTACATGCTTGTGATATGATATCAGGAAAGAACAGCTTAAAATCATCCTCCAGTTGCTTATAATTCAATTTCAAATCCTCAACGGCCACCTTCATACCTGATCGGTTGTGAGTCCTTCTGTCCATCCCTTCAAACACCCTTTGTAAGCCATTGAAGTTTCTGTAATTTGTAAGCCAATCCTGTGTTACTAAAAAAGGTAAAATCCTTTTGGACTTTGCCGGCAACAAATTATAATTTGCTATCAACAATTGATAAATATATTGTGTAAATACTTTCAATGGTTTTTTAGAATAATGATTCCATCTACATGCAAGAAAGTGATCGTAATATATATCCACAATAATTCCGGAATACTTATCATAATTACCCTGAATCCTTCTTTTACTTTGAATAAAAACCGGGTGGATATCAGTAAAGCTGTCAATCAGCCGGTGTAATCTGATCCCTGTGCTCATTCCTTGAGGAAAGTCATTAATATGTTTGCCTTTCACAGCATCTGCAAAAAAGTTACCCAACAAAACCTCAGGATTATCATCAGATAAATAAGCATGTGCCAGGAAATTCATTTTTGCATCTTTTTTCGCAAAATTAATTAAATTAATTATAAATAAGCCGGAGCCTTTATTGCATGAATAACTGCTACTGATAAATTTTATAGATTTGTCGTAAACGGTCAATTATTAAGCATGCAAAAAATACTATTACTTGGTGATGAAGCAATTGCCCAGGGGGCAATTGATGCGGGGCTTTCAGGCATTTATGCTTATCCGGGCACACCCAGCACAGAGATCACAGAATACGTTAAAAGGTCAAAGGAAGCAAAAGAGAAGGGTATCACAGCACGATGGACTGCCAATGAAAAAACAGCCATGGAAATTGCTCTCGGAATGAGTTATGCAGGAAAAAGATCCATGGTATGTATGAAACACGTTGGTTTGAATGTTGCTGCCGATGCGTTTATTAATTCTGCTATCACCGGCGTGAACGGAGGTCTGGTTGTAGTTTCGGCCGATGATCCTTCCATGCATTCCTCTCAAAATGAACAGGATTCAAGGTTTTACGGGAAGTTTGCGCAAATACCCATCCTGGAACCAACCAATCAGCAGGAAGCTTATGATATGGCGAGGTATGCATTCGATCTTTCTGAGAAATTGGACACCCCTGTACTCATGCGTATAACGACTCGTCTTGCCCATTCCAGAGCAGGAATTTTCAGAAAAGAAGATAAAGCACAAAACAAGCTCGCAGTTCCTTCAGATTTAATGAAATATGTTCTTCTGCCTTCCAATGCAAGAAAACGATACAAACTCCTGCTGAACCACCAGGATCATTTTGAACAGGCATCCAACGAATCCGGATTTAACTTTTATATAGACCATCCTGATAAGAAATTAGGCATAATCACAACAGGGATTGCCTATAATTATCTCCTGGAAAATTTTCCATCCGGGAAAGTACCCCATCCTGTTCTGAAAATAGGCCAGTATCCATTACCCAAGGCCATGGTCCAAAAGATATATGAAGAATGCGAAGAACTAATGATCATGGAGGAAGGCTATCCATTTGTAGAAGAAATGCTGAAAGGCTTTCTTGATAAAGGCAAACCCATTCACGGCCGGCTAGATGGGACTTTACCCCGTGATGGTGAGCTCAATCCAAACATTGTAGGAAAAGCCATGCAATTATCGGTTAACCTCGATGATGACATCTCAGAAATCGTTAAAGCAAGGCCTCCAAAGCTTTGTAAGGGCTGCTCACACAACGATGCTTTCACGGCGCTAAATGAAGCCCTATCTGAATATTCCAAAGGCCGTGTTTTTTCAGATATTGGATGTTACACCCTGGGCGCTTTGAAACCACTGGAAAGTATCAACTCCTGTGTTGACATGGGTGCATCGATTACCATGGCCGTAGGTGCTGCTGATGCCGGGCTTGTCCCTGCTATCGCCGCCATTGGTGACTCAACCTTCACGCATTCAGGGATCACAGGATTGCTTGATGCTGTCAACAGCAATTCACCGGTAACCATTCTCATCCTGGATAATTCAACAACAGCCATGACAGGCGGACAAGATTCTGCTGCCCTTGGAAAAATAGAAGAAATCTGCAAAGGTATAGGGGTTCAGGAAGAACACATCAAGGTAATCAAGCCTTTGCCAAAATTCCATGATGAAAACGTGAAAGTAATCAAAGAGGAACTTGAATACCAGGGAGTTTCAGTAGTTATTCCCCGAAGGGAATGCATCCAGACACTGAACAGGCGCATGCGTGCCAAGCATAATAAAAAAGTAACTCAGCAATCATAAAAACAAAACAGGATCATGAAAAGAGATATCATTTTAGCAGGAGTTGGAGGACAAGGAATCCTGACCATTGCTGCATCCATTGGTTTGGCTGCCATCAACTCAGGATTGCACCTGAAACAAGCGGAAGTCCATGGCATGAGCCAAAGAGGAGGTGCCGTTCAATCTCATTTAAGGATCTCATCAGAAGAAGTATATTCAGATCTCATACCCCAGGGCAAAGCAGACATGATCATTGCAGTGGAACCAATGGAATCACTCAGGTACATAAATATGCTGAACAATGAGGGTTGGTTGATCACCAATACCTATCCACATGTAAACATACATGACTACCCGGAATTGGAAACTATCCTGGAAGAAATAAAAGGCATCAAAAACCATGTTGCACTGGATGCTGAACAGAAAGCCAAAGAAATAAGCACTGCCAGAGCAGCCAATATAGTGATGCTGGGTGCTTCATTGCCTTTCCTTGAAATGGAAATAAACCAGATCGAAAAAGCCCTTTTCACCCTGTTTGGGAGAAAGGGAGAAGAAGTTGTACAAAATAACCTGAAAGCCCTTCATGCAGGCAAAGAGATTGCTGAACAATACCTTGTCAGGCATTAAGAGGGATTAAATCAATGGATATTTTTTAAATATCTCGTTGGAGTGCATTAAAATATCAACATACTGTGCCCTTTTGTAGGTAAAAGGATCCTTTAATTCCTTTTTTGAAAGCTTACCCCGAAAATCATCAAATTTCTCATAATTCTTTTTCTTCATCCAGGCTTCCATCTCCTTGAGCATAATTGATATCTGATCGACACCATTTTTATAAAGCGTACTGACAATCTGGACTGCATCTGCTCCGGCAAGGATCATACTTATCACATCTTCACCGGTATATATACCATTATTGGCACATACATCAGCTTTCACTTGCCCGAATAGCAAGCCGGCAAACCTTAACGCCAAACGGTTATCATTCTGAGTACTCAGATTGTATGGGAAGTAATGTTCCTCAAGATCGATATCGATCTCCGGTTGAAAGAGGCGGTTGAAAAGAACAAATGCATCCGCTCCCAATTTATCCATTTCTCCAATGGTATAAAGGATGTTCGTATAATAAGGGCTCAATTTCACAGCTACAGGAATATTTACGCTTTCCTTTACTTTTCCGAGAATATCCAATTGTTCAGTAAGGATAGACCTTCCATCAATATGTAATTCTTTGGGAATAGCATAAAAATTAACTTCTAGACCATCGACACCAGTTTCCTGCATTTTTTGGGCATATTCCACCCATGTTTCATCATAAACAGCATTGAGGCTGGCAATTAGAGGTATGCCAAGAGTTTCCTTAGCTTTTCGCAGGTTCCCGAGAAAATGCTCCGGGCCAGCTTCACCCATATCGGGATATATTGGTGAAGCCATTTCAGCATGCCTGGTAGCATAATCTTCCTCTGCAGAATAATTCTCAAGGTTTTCCAGGTGGATCTGCTCTTCGAAAAGAGACTTATAAACTATGGCTGCAGCACCTGCATCCTCAAGTTTTTTCAACACATCCAGGTCTGTTACCAGATTACTCGCTCCTACAATGATGGGATTTTTCAGTTCTAATCCCATATATTTGACGCTTAAATCCATATTCTATATTTTTAAAATGATTAAATCCTTTATTTGAGAAGATAAATATAGACAAATATAAAAAAAACCGCTTATGTATTGTCAATCTAAAATCAGTATAAATAATAAAAACCCCATCTAATTTGACATAAAATTGATTTTGAGCTAAATTTTATTTAGTAATTTCGTGCCTGTGATAAAAATCATATAAAGTCCTAAATTTCAACACTTATGGCAACAAAAAAGAAATTCATTACATGCGATGGAAACCAGGCCGCATCCCACGTGGCATACATATTTAGTGAAGTAGCATGTATTTATCCGATTACTCCATCTTCCACGATGGCTGAATACATTGATGAATGGGCAGCACACGGAAGAAAAAACATATTCAACGAAACGGTAAAAGTTGAGGAATTGCAGTCTGAGGCGGGAGCCTCCGGAGCATTGCATGGTGCACTTCAGGCTGGCACCCTGGGATCAACATTTACAGCCTCACAAGGCTTATTGCTGATGATCCCCAACATGTATAAAATGTCAGGCGAACTTCTGCCTGCTGTATTTCATGTTAGCGCCAGGTCCGTTGCAGCGCATGCCTTATCCATTTTTGGAGACCATAGTGATGTGATGGCAACGCGACAAACGGGATTTGCCTTACTGGCCTCCGGTAGTATCCAGGAGATTATGGACATTGGTGGTATTGCGCATCTTACCGCCATAAAAAGCCGTATACCATTCCTGCACTTTTTCGATGGTTTCAGAAGTTCTCATGAGATACAAAAAATAGAAGCATTGGATAATGAAGACATGAGAGACCTGGTCGATTTTGAGGCCATCCAGCAATTCCGCGACAGGGCTTTGAATCCTGAGCATCCTGTAACCCGCGGTACTGCTCAGAACCCCGACATTTTCTTCCAGGCCAAGGAAGCTGCAGGACGTTTCTATGACCCCATTCCGGATATGGTTGAAGAATACATGAATGAAATCAGCCAGAGGACCGGCAGGGAATACCATCCCTTCAACTATTACGGAGCTCCTGATGCTGAGAATATTGTAATTGCAATGGGTTCTGTAACTGATACTATTAAAGAGGTTATTGAATACCTAAACAATAAGGGTGAAAAAGTTGGATTAATAGCTGTCCATCTTTACCGTCCATTTTCTGAAAAGTATTTTATGAAAGCCTTACCGGAAACTGTTAAAAAGATTGCTGTTCTTGACAGGACCAAGGAGCCAGGAGCCAATGGCGAACCCTTATACCTTGATGTAAGGGATCTTTTCTATGGTAAGGAAAATGCCCCATTGATCATCGGTGGCCGTTACGGCTTAAGTTCAAAGGATACCACACCATCCATGATCATTTCTGTGTTTGAAAACCTTAAAATGCCGGAACCTAAAAACCGCTTTACTGTTGGTATCGTCGATGATGTAAAATACACATCGCTTCCTATCCTTCCTGAAATCAGCACTGTTCCTAAAGGAACATACTCAGCTAAGTTTTACGGGCTGGGTTCAGACGGGACCGTAGGAGCCAATAAAAACTCCATCAAAATTATTGGAGATACAACAGACAAATATGTTCAGGCATATTTTGCTTACGACTCTAAAAAATCAGGAGGGATCACAACTTCACACCTTCGTTTCGGCGACAAACCCATTCACTCCACATACCTTGTTAACACCCCCGACTTTGTGGCATGTCATGTACCTTCTTACCTTGATAAGTACGACATGCTGAAGGGACTGAAAAAAGGAGGAACATTTCTTCTGAACAGTATCTGGGATGAAGAAGAAACACTGGACAGGATTCCTAATACCATGAAACGATACATGGCCGATCATGGTATTAATTTCTACATCATTAACGCCACCAGGATTGCAGAAGAGATCGGTCTGGGTTCACGTACCAACACCATCATGCAGTCGGCTTTCTTCAAGATCTCTGACGTCATCCCTTACGAAAAGGCTGTGGAGGAGATGAAAAAAGCCATCATAAAAACATTTGGGATGAAGGGTGAAGAAATCGTGAACATGAACAAGATGGCCGTTGATAAGGGTAGTGATGTAATTAAGATCGAAATACCATCTTCCTGGAAAAATGTAGAGCCTGTTGATGATAAGCCGGAAAGGATAGCACCTGACTTTGTTAAGAACGTCGCAGACCCGATCAATTTTCAGAAGGGTGATGATCTTCCTGTAAGTGCATTTTTAGACAGGGAAGACGGTACTTTCCCGCAAGGGACCACCGCCTATGAGAAAAGAGGTATTGCTGTTAATGTTCCCGAATGGATTCCTGAGAACTGTATTCAGTGTAATCAATGTGCTTTCATTTGTCCTCATGCCTGTATCAGGCCGTTCCTTCTTGATGATAAGGAACTTGAGGCAGTCCCCGAAGGTACAATAACCATTGATGCCATTGGCAAGGAATTGAAAGGACTACACTTCCGTATGCAGGTCAGCATCCTTGATTGCACCGGTTGCGGTAATTGTGTGGATATCTGTCCTGCAAAAACCAATGCCCTGGTTATGAAGCCGCTTGATTCACAGAAAGTAGAAATCGAGCGTTGGGATTACATGGACCAGAAGGTAGGATACAAAGAAACACTTGTTCCTAAAGAAAAAACCGTCAAGAACAGTCAGTTTGCTCAACCATTGTTCGAATTCTCAGGTGCCTGTGCAGGATGCGGGGAAACACCCTATGTCAAAGTCATCACACAATTATATGGCGAAAGGATGTTAATTGCCAACGCAACGGGTTGTTCTTCAATTTATGGAGGATCCGCACCCTCTACCCCTTATTGCCTGAACAGGAATTCAGGGCATGGACCGGCCTGGGCCAATTCATTGTTTGAAGACAATGCAGAATACGGCTTCGGGATGGCTGTCGGGATCAACAAGATGCGTACACGGATCCTGGAACGCCTCAGAGGCATGAATGGCTCACTGGATGATAATGCCAAAGCAGTTGTTAAAGAATGGATTGATGGCGTTAACGATGCAGAAGTTTCAAAAGTTGCCTCTGAAAAGCTGATCGAAGTTCTTTCAAAGCTTAATGATCCTGTAGCCAGGGAGATCCTGGATCTGAAACAATACCTTGTCAAGAAATCCGTATGGGTGTTCGGCGGAGACGGCTGGGCCTACGACATTGGTTATGGAGGTCTGGACCATGTGCTTGCCTCAGGCGAAGACATCAATGTGCTGGTTATGGATACCGAAGTTTATTCCAATACCGGAGGACAGTCATCGAAGGCAACCCCAGTTGGAGCGGTAGCCAAATTTGCTGCCTCAGGAAAGAAAATAAGAAAGAAAGACCTGGGCATGATGGCCATGACATACGGTTATGTTTATGTTGCACAGGTAGCCATGGGTGCCAGCCAGTCGCAATTCTTCAAAGCACTGAAGGAAGCAGAATCGTATCCGGGCCCCTCACTGATCATTGCCTATTCAACGTGTATCAATCATGGATTACGCGCAGGAATGGGCAAATCACAACATGAAATGAAACTGGCAGTTGATGCAGGATACTGGCAGTTATACCGGTATAACCCATTGCTGGAAGAGGAAGGAAAGAACCCATTTGTTTTGGATTCAAAAGAGCCCGACTGGACAAAATTCCAGGATTTTCTGAACGGGGAAGTACGTTATGCTTCGCTGAAGAAATCCTTCCCTGCGGAAGCCACACGCCTTGATGCACTTGCTGAAAAGAATGCAAAATGGAGGTATATGAATTACAAGAGGCTTGCTGAGATGAAATTTGAATAACAGAATATAATCAAAGTGCAAAAAAAAGGCTGCTTTAAGCAGCCTTTTTTTTATTCTATTTTAATTTCATAAGGCAATCTGGCCTGCACACCCTGATGGTTCCTAAGAAACTGTATGTATTCATAATAATTATAGAATTCTCCCAGTTCTGCTCTGATTTGGCTTTTAACAGCAGTACCGCCTGTTAATTCTTTAAACAGTTGTTCCAGTGGATCTTTCTGTTCTGGCAAGGCCTTTAACCTGTATTCTGTAATTTCTGCCATTTCAGCAGCAGCATCAATGGCTTGTATTAAACCTCCAAATTCGTCAATAAGGCCAATGCTGAGGGCATCTATGCCAGACCACACCCTGCCCTGGCCAATTTCATCAACTTCCTCTTTTGTCATCTTTCTTCCTGATGCAACACGATCGAGGAAAACATCATAAAACCGGTCAATCTCTTTCTCAAATACAGCCCGCTGGAAAGGCGTAATGGGTTTTGTTAAAGAGGGAAAATCCGTATTATTATTGGTTTTGACATTGTCAAAAGTAATGCCAAGTTTTTCGTTAAACATTTCTTTCATATTGGGTATCAATGCAAATACGCCAATCGACCCTGTTATAGTAGATGGATCTGCCAAGATTTTATCAGCACCGCAGGATATCCAGTAACCACCTGAAGCAGCAAGGTCTCCCATAGAAACCACAAATGGTTTTGTTTCTTTGGCAAGCATGACTTCCCTCCATATGACATCTGAAGCAACACCATCGCCACCTGGTGAATTGACACGCATGACAATGGCTTTTACATTATCATCTTTTCTGGCCTTCCGTATGGCCTTGGAAATGGTCTCCGAACCTATTACCTCTTCTCCCCCACTACCTTGAACAATATTTCCAACAGCATAAATGACAGCAATTCTATTGCGGGTAAATTTCTTTTCTACTGGTTCCGGAGCATTGGTATATTTACCCAGAGAAATGGCGTTGATGTCTTCCTCGTCCTGAATGCCTAAGCGGCCCCTCAAGTCAGACAGCACCTCATCCTTATATAACAACTTGTCAACAAAGCGTTCTTCAAGGGCTTTTTTTGCATTGAAGAAAACAGTAAGTTCATCGGCCATCTTATTAAGGTTATCAACTGAGATCTGACGTGCTTTCGAAATTTTTGGAAGCATATCATCCCAGATAGAAGTGATCAGGTCACCAAGCTGCTCTTTGTTAGCTTCAGAGTAATTTTCCCTGGTAAACATTTCAATCGCACTTTTGTATTTCCCATGCCTGATAGCCTGTGGTTCCACCCCGATCTTTTCCATGGTTCCTTTCATAAAAAAGGACTCTACCTGCATTCCCCGAAATTCAAAATAACCTTCAGGATGAAGGTAGATCTGGTCTGCCACGGTGGCAAGATAATAAGCCATTTGTGTGTAGGAATCACTGTAGGCGATGATCCACTTGCCCGAACCTTTGAATTCCAAAAGAGCTTCCCTGATCTCCTCAAGTGCTGCAAGGCCTGCGGGAATAAATGATACATTCAGGTATATCCCCTTTATATTATCATCTTTTGACGCTTTATCAATATTTTTCAGGATATCATTTAAACCCACATTCTTTTTAAACTCCTGGCTGGCCATATCATAGTTGCCAAACGGGCTTTTGGGTGTTCGTTCCGGAATAGGCTGATCAAGTGTAATCTTTAAAACCGTGTTTTCTTTAACAACAACGGTTTGTTTTTCCGCCATGGAAATGAACGCACCGATAATACCCATCAGGATGAAGAATACTACGATCAATGTCAGGAATGTTCCCAACATTGATGCAAACATAAATTTGAAAAACTGCTTCATAATATTTAAGATTTATTGATTGTATGCAATAATAACAATTTTAAAGCAAAAAAGAAATTAAGATTTTGTTAATTCTGTTGATCTTATTGTATTTTTGATCATCTTTAAAAACAGCAATGCAAACTGTCATTTTATCCATCGGCACCAATCTGGGCAACAAAGTCTTAAACCTTAAAAAAGCGCTGAAAGAGATCAATAGCCGGGCCGGAAACATTATACTTACCGGAGTTATTTATGAAACCGAGCCCTGGGGCTTTCATTCCGAGCATGTTTTCCTTAACCAGCTTATTCATTTGCAGACAAACCACAGCCCTGTGAGCCTTTTAAGCACCATCCTTGACATTGAAAAATCCATGGGCCGGGCCAGAGGATCAAACGGAAGCAAATATGTTTCCAGGGTTATCGATATTGACATTCTGTTTTACGGAAATAAAGTCATCAGGAAAACCAACCTCATCATCCCACATCCACTCATTGAGGAACGCAGATTCATCCTGGTTCCTCTGGTGGAAATTTTCCCGGACCTCTTACATCCTGTAAACCAGATGACGCCACAACAGATGCTTGATTTATGTCCTGATAAATCCATTGTAAAGAAATTGCCTGAACCTGTCAAACAGATATTTCCACGATGAATTACCGATATATTGCCATCGAAGGAAATATTGGTTCCGGCAAGACAACCCTGGCCATGAAGCTTTCTTCCTGCCTTAAAGGGGCACTCATCCTGGAACGGTTTGCTGACAATTCATTCCTGCCAAAGTTTTATGAAGACCCTGCCCGTTATGCATTTACGCTAGAGTTATCATTCCTTGCCGATCGTTTTCAGCAAGTCAAAGAAAAAACCTCAGCTCCTGACCTTTTTGACAAAACCATTGTAGCTGATTATTTTATAGATAAATCCTGGATCTTTGCCAGCGTAAACCTGAATTCGTCAGAATTCAACCTTTTTAAAAGGTTATTTGACATCATTTATCCTTCTCTGGCTAAACCTGACCTTATCATCTACCTTCATTCAACCCCCAATATTGTTGAGAAAAGGATCAAATTGCGTGGCAGGGATTTCGAAAGAAATATCAGCAACGACTACCTTCAATCCATTCATGAGAAATACCTCAGTTATTTCAGGCAGCATCCCAAAACACGGATTCTGCTTATTGATATTGAGAAGCATGACCTGATCATAGAACCGCAAAAGTTAAAAACTTTACCGAAGACATAAATACAGGGGTAACCGATTTTGAGGTAAAAAGAGGCTGCCAGTCGCGCTTTTCCTCAAGAATTATGATAGAATGCATTATTTTACGAGTCCCTGAAATTCAGGAGTGTTAAAGAATTTCACGAATTCCCTGTCGCCTTTTGCCCTGATCGCAATTTCAGAATCAGTGCTTATAGCTTTGCCAAGATATTCGTACATCATGCTTGAATTGTCGTTACGAGCTCCGATTACAGCAAGGAGATAATATGTTTCTGCATGTTCGGGAGCACATTTCAGTGTGTTTTCAGCTTCGCTGGTATTTCCATTCAGAAGCTGTGCAAGGCCAACGTTGTATTTACACTTGGTTGATCCGAACAACTGAACTGCCTTACCATAGTTACCATTAAGGATCTCGATGGTACCCATGTTGTAATTGACATTTTGTCCAAGCTGCTGTGCTTGCTTGAACAGCATTTCAGCTTTGTCGTAATCTTCCATATGACACGCTACAACACCAAGGTTGTTTTTAACGATGCCGTTGTTGGATGATTTTTCATCAGCCATCATGAACATATTCTGAGCACCTGAAACGTTATCCATTTCAAGTTCAACAACGCCTGCATTGTTATATGCTGTCCAGCAATTTGGATGGATTCCGAAAGCAGTCTTATAGATCTTCAGTTTGGAATCATTGTCATCATACATTGTGGCTGCATAAAGAATCTCATTGACTGTTAGTGAATCCGGATACTGAATTGCATATGCTTTGATTTGCTCGTCAGGACGTTTTGGCTCATAGCAATTAACTGCAATGACAGCACGACGCAACGGAGGAAGCATATTTTCTTCAATTTCAGGATAAATAAGGATCATGTTTCTGATCTCTTCTTCCCTTTTGCTTTGGGGAGCAGAGCGGATAACGTTCAGGATAGCATTTTTATCCTTAACATTGGATTGTTGCACATTGGCCATGAAGCCCTCCCAATCTGGTCCGTGCCATTTCAGGTTGAAGGTGACCTCTTCTTTTGGATCTTCGATCTTAACCCTGGAACCTTTGGCCCTGATAATCTTCTTGATCTCCCTGATCATATAATTATATGCTGTGTTGGCACGCTTTTCTGAAAGGTCATTGTTGAATGTCTCTTCACCTTCAGGAGATGCCCATCCGTTGATCTGAATATCTTTGATTTTCCAACCTTTGGCGATAAAATCAGAAATGGCAGCAAGCCTTGATTTGTTTTCATCAAGTTTATTCAGCGGAACTCTCCAACTAAGGTTATAACGGTTCACGAAGAAGTATATCTTTGCTTTTTCTGTGATGATCACTTCCTTCTGATAGCCATGAGCACCTGTCACGGCGATTTGATCGTTCATGATCATGCGTGAAGTGTAGATCACACCATCAGCAAGTTTGCGGGAGGGCAATTCAACAAATTTCGCCTGTTCTTTAATTTCGTCTTTGTTGGCGTAAGTCTTTTCTTTCACCTGATAAATAACAGGAACAACGACGAGGTCAGAAGCATTCATGCCTGGTTCGTAAGGAACCGTGGTTGTATAGCTGAATGAACCACCACTTTTATAATTTATCATCTGACCATCACCAACTACGTCCTCACCTTTGAGGGTAATCGGATCGAAAACAGCTTCATCACCATCATCATACTTGAGAACCGGTACAAGGTACATAGCTGATTTTTTATCGAAGTATTTCGGCGGAACATTCCCTTTGAATGTAATTTCAACAGAATCACCGTGCACTTCAAGTGGATCCGGGGTAGCTGACAACTCAACCGCTTCGAAATCTTTTTCCATTTTCTTCAAACCACCTGAAAATCCAAATTTATAAGTGACACCCAGATTGGTATAGCTATACATATCATCTCTGAAGGGGTAGTCTCGCTTTACGATGGTCCCATCAAGGCGTTCTGTGTCTGTCCATTTCCACTGACTTTCCAGTGTAATGTCAACTTTTTCTGATACCCGGAATGCGAAACCAATACCTGCGGGCACAGACCATACCATAGTACGGTCACCGAAGCCCGCCTCATCTCCTTCTCCGGTTGGCCCAATAATTTTCTCTCCATATCCATTTTTAGCAACAACGGTACCGGTAGCAAGCTCAGCTGTTCTGGTCCTGAACTGAATCTGTCCTCCACCAAAAATACCATAAAAGTTAATAAACCGCTCTTTGTATCCAAACAACATGTTAGTAAAACTTATCGTTGCGGCAAGATGATAGTCGAAATAATCCGCATCAAAGTAGACATCTTTATAACCATACTCCGGCATTTTATCCGCATCACCATGGAGCCTGCCCCAGGAAAATTGTCCTCGGCCACCCAACCACGGGAGCACCTGCCATCCTGCATTGGCACCAAGACCCAGACGCCATGTACTTGTGGCAGGAAGTACAAGACTGTTAGAAACATCTGAGTGAGACAAGCTTAAACCTGCATTGATATTGGCAAACCAATGACGTGTAAAAGCATCAGATTTTTTAGAGGATTTCTCCTCGGTTTCTTGCCCTGAAACCAGTATAGGAAGTACTCCCAAAAGCAAAATAGCCAGGAATTTCAAGGCAGCACTGTAATTCTTTTTCATAATTCTTAAAATTTTAATTTATTGAAAATCTATTAATATTCCCTTAAATACAAATATACGATAATAAACATGAAAAGGAAATATTTACTCCAAATCTGTTTAATTTCTACGCAAAAATATAAAAAAATAATTCCGTAGCATATAAACACTGCGGTTATTTAACAATAATTTAAACACCATTGTTCATACGTTAATTGTATCGTTTTAGTTTCAATTCTTAAATATTGCTATCGTTGCGATACAAATGCCTTTTATATCTGCGAAAGAAATCCCATATCACAATTCCTACACTTACCGACACATTTACCGAGTGTTTGGTTCCGAACTGTGGTATTTCAATACATGCATCCGATTGATCCACAACGCTTTCCTGAACACCTGCAACTTCATGCCCAAAAATAAGAGCCACTTTTTTGTTTATATCATAATCAAATTCATCCAGCATGATGCTTTCATCAGCCTGTTCTATCACGTAAATCCGGTATCCCTTATCTTTAAGCACCTTAATAGCCTCATGTGTTTCCTTAAAGTATTTCCAATCCATCGACTCCGTGGCGCCCAAAGCCGTCTTGTTGATTTCCCGGTGGGGAGGGCATGCAGTGATGCCACATAAATAAATTGCCTCAGCCCGAAAGGCATCAGCCGTACGAAATACAGAACCTATATTATTGAGGCTGCGTATGTTATCCAAAATAACGACAACGGGTATCCTGGAAGCTTTCTTAAATTCCTCCACTGATAAACGGTCCAGTTCGCTGTTGGCAAGTTTTCTCATTTTTGTTACAAAGTTATCAACAATTGTGGCAGCAATTGTTGAAGAATCGCCCGTTAAATAGCAGACAGGCGATGCAAATTAAAGTATTTTTGTTGGGAGTAGGAAATTTATTGTACTTGAGCACCGAAAAAATTATAGAAACCCCTTTGATGAAACAATATAACACCATCAAAGGCAAGTATCCTGACGCCTTGTTGCTTTTCAGGGTGGGCGACTTTTATGAAACCTTCGGGGAAGATGCCGTAAAGGCATCAAAGATTCTTGGTATCGTACTAACCAAAAGGGCTAACGGAGCTGCTTCCTATGTTGACCTGGCCGGGTTTCCACATCACAGCCTCGATACTTATCTCCCGAAACTTGTTAAGGCAGGCCACAGAGTCGCCATCTGTGAACAGCTTGAAGATCCCAAGCTTGCAAAGAAGATTGTAAAAAGAGGGGTTACGGAAATGGTCACACCAGGAGTGGTTGTTAACGATAATGTCCTGCAACAAAAAGAAAACAACTTCCTTTCCGGATTGCATATCAACGGTGACAAATCAGGCATTTCATTTTTAGACATCTCTACCGGTGAATTCTTCGTCGCCCAGGGGCCCAACGATTACATCGACAAGCTCATACAAACTTTCAAGCCCAATGAGGTCATCCTGCAAAAAAATAAACTCACAAAGTTTCACGACCTCTTTGGCCATAAGATCTATACCAATGCCTTCGATGATTGGGTTTTCACCCAGGATTTTGCCCATGACCTTCTGACAAGGCATTTTGGCACGATCTCCCTCAAAGGCTTTGGCATTGAAGAACTCAACAACGCAGTTATTGCTGCCGGTGCAGCTCTGCATTACCTTGGGGAAACGCACCATGATAAGCTGGAACACATCAAAGGCATTTCCAGGATAGAAGAAGACCGCTTTGTATGGCTCGACAAGTTCACCATCCGCAATCTGGAGCTCATCACACCCATCAACGAGAATGCCCGCACCCTCCTGGATGTCATCGACCAGACCATCACCCCCATGGGCGGGCGTATGATGAAGCGCTGGACCGTGCTGCCGCTCAAGGAAAAACAGCCCATTGAAGAAAGACTGGATGTGGTAGAACATTTCCTGAAAGAAAAAAGATTTGCAGAACAAATTGGTAAGGAACTGAAAGCCATTGGTGACCTTGAAAGGATCATCAGCCGTGTTGCCATCGGGAAGGTAAACCCCAAAGAGGTAGTTCAGCTGAAAAGGGCTCTGTATTCTGTAGAGAATGTTGGCAAGGCCTGTGTTTCCGTCAGTCACCCGGCACTTAAAAGGCTCGCGGAACAACTCAACAGCTGTCTGACAGCGCGTGACCGCATAGAAAAGGAGATACAGGATGATCCGCCGGTGGTGGCAGCCAGGGGAGGTGTAATCCGCGACGGGATTAACAATGAACTGGATGAACTGCGCAGCCTGGCCTTCTCCGGCAAAGATTACCTTGGAAAGATCCAGCAGCGTGAAGTGCAGCGCACGGGGATCACATCTCTGAAGATAGGATATAATAATGTCTTCGGTTATTACCTCGAAGTCACCAATACGCATAAAAACAAAGTCCCGCAGGAATGGCACCGCAAACAAACCCTTGTCAACTCGGAAAGGTATATCACGGAAGAATTAAAAGAGTATGAACAAAAGATCCTGGTGGCCGAGGAAAAGATCCTGGAGCTGGAAGTACGCCTGTTCCAGGAGCTGGTAGTGGCACTGCTGGAATACATACAACCTATCCAGCTTAACGCTGGTATCATTGCCCGTCTTGACTGCCTGCTTTCTTTCGCAAGCATATCCCGAGGCAACAAATATTGTCGGCCGGAGATCAACAAAACTTCTGTGATCGATATCAGGAAAGGAAGGCATCCCGTCATTGAACAGGAACTACCACTGGGCGAAGATTACGTTCCCAACGACATACTGCTCGATCATGATAAGCAACAGATCATTATCCTTACGGGCCCGAACATGTCGGGTAAATCGGCATTGCTGCGGCAAACCGCCCTCATCGTATTGATGGCACAAATGGGTTGCTTTGTTCCGGCAAAGTCAGCATCTATTGGGATCGTAGACAAAGTCTTTACCCGCGTGGGAGCCTCCGACAACATTTCTTCCGGTGAATCCACCTTTATGGTTGAGATGAACGAATCGGCCAGCATCCTGAACAATATATCCGACCGCAGCCTCATCATCCTGGATGAAATCGGACGCGGAACCTCAACCTACGATGGCATCTCCATCGCCTGGGCCATCACAGAATTCCTGCATGAACACCCTTTATTCCGGCCCAAGGTCCTGTTCGCCACACATTACCATGAGCTGAATGAAATGGCCAGTTCATTCCACCGGATAAAAAACTATCATATCAGCACCAGAGAAGTGAACAACGAAGTCATTTTTCTTCGAAAACTCACCCGTGGTGGCAGTGAACACAGCTTTGGCATCCATGTAGCCAGGATGGCAGGTATGCCAGGAACGGTAGTCAGCCGCGCCAGCGAGATCCTTGGACAACTGGAAAAATCCCATAGCAACGAACAGCTTAGCAAAAGAGGAAAGAAAAGTGGAAAAACCAAAGATGAATTCCAGCTTAGCTTCATCCAGCTTGACGATCCGCTTCTGCAACAGATCAAGGAAGATATCCTGAAAACCGATATCAACACTTTGACGCCCGTCGAAGCATTGATGAAGTTGAATGAGATTAAGAGGTTGTTGGGGGAAGGGTGAGATCGCAGATCGCAGATCGCAGAGATGATATCTAAGATCTATGTAAGAATAGATAAGTGGGGTTGAGCAGGTGAATGATGTCCAATGGGGAATTTATGATTTTGATTAGACGATTGTCGGTGAGTGATTATTAATTATTAAAAAACCTCCGGAGAAGAAATTTATCGGAGGTAGTGTACCCAGGGCGGGAATTGAACCCGCACGGCCATTGCTGGCCATTGGATTTTAAGTCCAACGTGTCTACCAATTCCACCACCTGGGCGAAATGAGTGTGGGTGTGAGTGTGAGTGTGTTAAAAAAATTGAGCGATCCTTTTCTTCCTGAATATCGAATTTATCTGAGCGGAAACGGATCGCGACCCCGACCTTGGCGCAATGTGCTCTACCAACTGAGCTATTTCCATCTCCTAAAAAGGAGTAAATATAATAATTTTTCAAAAGCCTGAAAAAAAACGTCTAAAATAATATTGCCTAAATTAGCAAACCCCACTGCCCACTGTCGCTTTTACTCTGCATACTGCCTACCCCTTACTGCCTATTGCCTACTGCCCACTGCCTACCGGATTCTGGTATCTGGGTGGCTGGATTGTAAAAAAAAGAGTCCTCGAGACTCCTTTTTCTCCATAGTTATAAGTGATCCGCAGTAGGATCGACTCGTGCATCAAACTGTAAAAGAACGTATTTCGAAATAGAGATGCTTACAAAAGTGGTAAATAAAGTACGATGAAAATGCTATCAACCATGCGGCCTTGCGTATAAATCCGTTTTTGCGCGCCTCAGCATAACTCCCCAACCTTGCCCTATCTTTCCAGGCTGTCCTGGCCCTGTAGCTCAGTGTGTTATTTGAACATCACCGAACCGTAGTTAAAAACAAGATTTCCATTTTGTGGCATAACTGACACGCAAGGCCTGCTGCCTCCTTCATCAGAGCGTTTCATCATCCTAAGTTTTTAAAGCGGTAATAGTATCTTTAGCGAATCGACTGCAAATTACTGTCACAGTCCCATTTGATCAATTAGAGGATGCTTGAAATCAAGCATGTAACTGGAAGGGAAATGTGCATGAATGAAGGCGACGAGAGGGCAGAGAGGATTACACAGAGATACTCTGAGTTAACAAGGAGATTCACAGAGAGATTCAATGGTAACACAAAGATTCACAGAGAAATACATTGAAATCTGTGAATCTCTGATGTGTCTTCAGTAGTGATACTTTGTGTAATCTCTGTGCTCTCCACCCAACCTCAAAAAAAATCATTAAAAATCGGGTATAAATATTATTTAGAGGTACTAAATTGTAGTCAAGCAACCTTTAAAACATCAAATAAATGAAAATAAACGAATTATCAGGCCTCATAATTGGCAAAGCCATTGAAGTCCATGGAGTATTAGGACCCGGGCTGTTGGAATCTTGTATATCAGAATGTCTTTATCAGGAACCTTGATGAAGGACTCAAAGTAGAAAAGGAAAACCTATGCCTATTATTTATGAAGACCTGAAACTTGATTAAGGATACCGGGAATTGACTTGTTGGTTGAAAACAAGGTGGCTATAGAAATCAAATCAGTTGATACCATCTTAAATGTCCACGAAGCAATAAGTTCTAACTTACATGAAACTTGGAGGATTTAACCGGGGCTATTGATCAATTTTAATGTAAAGCTTAAAAACAAGGAGTCCGTAGGTTTATTAATTGTTGTTTTTGAGCACAGAGATATAACACAGAGATACTCAGATGTATCACGAAGATTCACAGAGAGATCTATTTAACTCTGTGAATCTCTTATGTTCTCCAGAAACTCGTGTTATCTCTGTGCCCTCTATCAACCTCTCCCGAAACAAAACCAGCACAACCAAAAAACCATTACCACAGCGATCCCTCCTCCTGTATAAAACGCCCATGCATGCCCCCACGCCAAATAAACAAAACCAATAAGAAGTGGTCCTGGATGACCTGTCCGATGTGGAGTACCATGCCATTGAAGGAAAGGAAGATACCATTTAGTATCTCCAGCGGTGCTTTGTCTCGCCATCACTGTCTGCAGTGCCGGGATATGATTCTGCGCTACCCTGAAGATGATCACCGGGATAAAAATCTGCCACTCCCAGCTTACAAAAGGCATCATGGCAAGTGAAATTCCATATAATACATAGGCAATGATGAAAATAACAGCATGAGAAAGCCCATGAACATCTACCAACAAATGCAGATGCGATGGCAGTAGCAAAGGAAGAAGCCGACAGGATAATGCCAATGAAATAAGGTTTGTGTTAAAGCGGTCGCCCAGCATGATCGGGATATATGTCAGGAAAGAGCCATACAGGATGATAAAGGTGAGCATGAGCAGGATGAACAGTCCGATCACCTCTTTTTGCACCAAATATTTGAGTGTATTCTTCCTATATACACCCAGAACTTCATAGTGTTGTGTGGTTCGGGATTCTTCAGGCAGCACATCACCCAAAGCCCGACAGGAATAGCCAATACAGGAATAAAAACGGATAGAACCAGGCTATCATTGCCAGTGCCCGCCAATGGCCGGATATAGAGTAGTTCCGGATGCTATGACACTGGCATTATATCCCATAGCTACTGCCCTGTCGCGCCCGGAGAAAAGATCTCCAACCAACGTAACATTCAGTGCCCCGAGGGAAGCAGCGCCAATCTCCCTGGACAAACCTCATTACGAGAGCAACCATTCGTAAGATTTCATAAAACCGCAGGCAACACCCGCAGTGGCAAAAAAAAGAAATAATGAAGGGATAATGACCGTTTTTCCGTCCCAGCCTGTCGGCCAGCATACCCAGGAAAGGTGTCAGGAAGACCCCGGGCAGCGTAAAATACATCATCACATAACCCACCTGCTGTGCGTTCAGGTTGAAGACCCGTTGCACTTTAGGAAGGACCGGCGACAAAGAAGCCACACCCAGAATGGCCATCAGGGTGATGCTGAAGACGATGTGGGAGGTTGGGGTTGCGGATTATTTGTTTATTCATTTATTGAGGTATTGAGGTTTTTGGAGAGCACAGAGATTACACAGAGTTACATTTGAGAGGCACGGAGATTCACAGAGTTAAATATATTTCTGTGAATTCTTCTGAGTTACCTGAGCATCTCTGTAACCCAGTTCTCCAAAACCTCTATTCCTTCCGTTTACTATCAATAATAATCGTCACTCGGTCCGTCATCTTCACCAGCCCCACCTTCATCATGGCCCTGAATTTGCCGGTTTGTGGCAGAATGCCGATATCTTTCCCTGACTTGCTTTTAATAAAAGTTTCAATGGTATGGCCTTTTCTGGCCTTGCGGCCTTGATATATGATGGCCTGTTGCCTTTTTGTACTTGCATGGAGCGTGAACTGACTGACGATCAACACCTCCTCCTCAATATCTCTGATAGAAAGGTTCATCACCCTCCCCATCATCGAAGATCCTGAGTTTAGAGATCTTACCACTAAGCCATTCAATGTCCCTCCTGTGTATCAGCTTCTATTCCCGTGGAGGATCAACATCCCCTGCCCTATCTTTCCTGAAGTTTCTCCATCTATTTTTACAAAAGCTTTCAGTTACCTCTTTGTATTACTGCACGCATAGTTTATCGGATTTGTAACTGTGTAATAATAATCTGTGAGAATCTGAGTACCCTTTGCGGATTGTTTTACCACAGATTACACAGATTCTCACAGATTCTTACTATAATATCTATTGATTAAATAATAAGAGAGCAAGCATCAATTACCACGCAAAATCCCAATAACCCAGCAACCCAGAAACCCAGCCCCCTAACTCATACCTCTTTTTCTTATCTTTGCATAAAACCGTTAACTATGACCCACCTCAGCGTCAATATTAACAAGATCGCCACTTTGCGAAATGCAAGGGGTGGCAATATTCCGGATGTGCAGAAAGCTGCCATCGACATCGAACGTTTTGGTGCCCAAGGCATTACCCTGCACCCCAGACCGGATGAAAGACATATCCGTTACAAGGATGTGAGATTGCTGAAGCCAATTGTAAAGACTGAATTTAATATTGAAGGCAATCCAACGGAGGATTTTATTCAGCTTGTCCTGGAAGTCATTCCTGCACAGGTGACTTTGGTTCCTGATGATCCCAACCAACTCACTTCCGACCATGGATGGGATACCATAAAGCACAAGACTTTTCTCCAGGATGTGATAGGCAGGTTTCATGAAAAGGGCATCCGTGTCTCCATTTTTACCGACCCGGAACCTGAAATGGTCCATCATGCCAAAGAAACCGGCACCGACCGCGTGGAACTCTATACGGAGAGCTATGCATCGGGATATCATAAAGACAGGGAAAAAGCCATTGCACCTTTCGTGGAGGCAGCAAAAGCTGGCGGAGAAGTTGGGCTGGGACTGAATGCCGGCCACGACCTTGACCTGAATAACCTGCGTTACTTTGCTCAGAATATTCCAGGATTGATGGAGGTGTCCATCGGGCATGCATTGATCAGTGATGCGTTATATTATGGGTTGGAGAATACGGTTCAGTTGTATTTGAGGGAGTTGGTGATCAGCAATTGAACCGAGAGGTTTGCCAGCCATATTATCAACCTCTGCTCAAAATGGATACCCGATAGCAATATTCAGGACAAGGTTGTCCTTTCCCCATCCTTTATATCCGAATATCTCATCCATCACCCATCTTTCGCCTTCAGGAAGATATGGTTTCCTCAGGGGAAAAGCCAGATCAAGGCGAAATACCAGGAAAGAAAAGTCGGTACGCAGTCCCAGTCCTGTACCCACAGCGATCTCCCTGTAAAAATCCTCCCACCGGAACTGCGCGCCGGGCCTGTCGGCTGATTTCCTCATCAGCCATACATTGCCTGCATCGACAAAAACGGCACCTTCCAGGAAACTGATAATCCTGAACCGCAATTCGACATTGGCTTCCAGCTTTATATCACCGGTCTGCTCAATAAACACAATGGCATCCACTGTATCGGACGGATGGTAGCTTCCCGGCCCCAGCTCCCTGGCACGAAAAGCCCGAATGTCGTTCGTACCTCCTGCATAGAATTGTTTGCTGAAAGGAAGCGTTTCCGAATTCCCGAAAGGAAATCCCAGGCCGCAGACCAGCCTGTAGGCAAGCTGGTTTTTATGGTCAAGGTTCTGATAATACCTGGCGTCTCCTTGTAGTTTTACATACCGGGAATATTTGATCCCGAAAATTTTCCGGGTATTGATATCCTGCCCCGTAACACCTTTTGCTCCTTCCATGATCCCTTCCAGCAGGAAACCCGATACATCCAGACCCGCCTGAAAGAAAAAATTATTTCTCAGCCTTTCAATAACCTGATTATTGTATGTCCAGGTATACTTGGGTCCCAGGATGAACTGGTCTTCGAAACTATTCTTCAGATAAGCATTTCTGCTGATAATATCATCAAACCCTGGAGTGGTCTTCCCCAGCTTATAGTACTCGATGCCAAGTACCGTAAGATCATGCCTTTTTTTGGGATTGGTTTTCCAGAAATACCCGAAGCCCATGTTCAGGGAATGTGCCGTATAATACTTCACCCGGTCACGAAAATTATAACCAAGGTCCAAAACGGTTCCCGGTACAAAGCGGTTGCTTCTGTCGTCAATATTAAATGGAGTTAGCAGCCTGGGGAACTGAAGTTTTGCATTCATACCGGCTTCATAGGAATTCAGGTTTTCCTGGCTGCCCCCAATCTGGGTTTCCCAGCTTCCATGGGCGCTCAGGGATAGTTTTTCAGTGCCTCTGAAAAGATTAAGATTGTCATAGCTTAATTCAAGCCCCGGCCCTACAAAATTATTGGACCTGGCTATGCCTTTCAATTCAGCATTCAGCGAGTTAAGTTTGTATGGTGTAAGGTATACAAAGGCATTGAGAAAGCCTGTACTGTCAGTATCCTCAAACCGGATGTTTACATACCGGAAGGTTTTGAGGCCCATAAGACGGCTGAGGGTATTTTGGTGGTCTTTGCGGCTATAAAACTCCCCGGTTTCCAAAAAAATATTGCGTATTATCTCTGCCGGCCGGAAACGATTTCTGCGCGAAATATAAATGATCCCATTCTTTTGCAAGGTGTCTTCACAGGATGTGGACAAAGAATCATCGAGAGAATATCCGGAATACACATAGACTTTATCAATCCTGTATCGGATGAGAGACTCAGGGGGTATACCTTCCTTTATCCTGAAGTACAGGCTAATCTTATGATTTCCGGTAGTGCTATCTGCCTTGAAGTAAAGAAAGTTGGAAGAAAAGCGGTAATAACCCAGATCCAAAAGCCCGGAACGAATACGCTCCCGTTCCTGTTTGATATCATCCAGATTATAGATATTACCTGCCGTCAGGTATGTGTCATCCCGGCTTTTACTTATGATACCAAGCAACCTTGTCGTATCGGGCGGGTAAATGACTGTGTCAATGCGGTAGGGTTTGCGTATATCTGCCGTAAAAGTTACTCCGGCCTTTTTCCTGCTGAACCTGGTGTTGTAGCCAACCACAGGGGTGAAGTACCCCATGTTGTAAAGTCTGTTGGTCATCAGGTCTGTGATGTGTTCACTGTCAAAATCCCTGAGCAGCACGGGGGGCTCTCCAAGTTTGTATTTCAGCCAGTGCCTGAACCCTTTGTCCTTCTCAACCTCACCCGCGATATTGAAGAACCAGAGCCGGTGACGAAATAGCCCCAGGAACATGGAATTCGGCCCGGGATAAAGGGTTTCTTCCAGTGCATTTTTAAGTTTTCTTTCATCCTCAATTTTATCCGTGGATTCTAATTTAACATCCGAACCGGCATACAAAGTCTCTCCTTCTTCAAGATATCGTGAAGGATTGCATGAAAACAATACGGCACACATAATGAACAGGGTCATCCTTTTCAGGCTCAAGATCCTATGCAAGGGCCTGCTATTATTTTTCATGGCTACCTCCCTCCTCTTTCTTCTGCTTTTCCATGGCCTTAAACAGTTCATACAGCCGGTCGAAACGTCTGGTGAAGATCAATGAAGCACCCGATTCCACGATATTTCCTTCAAACTGATCGTAATTGTTCAACCGGAAGGCTTTCACCCTGTATATTCCATTTTCGGTCAGATCATAAATAAGCTCAATATCTCCGGCCACATCGTTGAAGTTGGTCTTCTCACGGTGCTCTTCCGATTCCAGTTCAAGGCTTCCTCCAACACGGACCTCCAGACGGTCGTTAAGAAAAGATCTTGACAGGGTCATACCAAGTTCAGTCCTCCCTTCGGGGGCTTCGCCCGAGCTGTAATCCTCATACGATCGCAGATCGAATGACAGATCCACACCTTTAACATATTTATCGGCAAACGTATTTAATTGCTTACTCAGGAGCTTGCTGGCACTTTGACGTGCCGTTGAGCTAATCCCTCCCCCCTCCATTTCCATGGGGTTTTGGGGCATGAACTGATTGAATACCAGGAGGGACAATACCTGCTTGTTCAGGCTGGACTCATTCCCGGGCTGATGCAGTTGCTGAAGTTTTTGCCGTATAGTTCCCTGAAAAATGTTCCGCATATCAGGGGGTAACTCAATGCTAAAACTGATATCCGGCGTAAGGAGGTCACCACGTATCATCAAATTCACCCTGAATGGTATCTTTTGTCTATATTTCGACAATTCAGGAGAGTTTGCATCACTGCTTTGATATTTCACCAGGTTTATGGGTGCTGCCCTGACATGGTAAACGGCATTTACTTCCATGGCTGCTTCAAGGGGCCTGCCTGTCCATAGGATATAACTCGCTTCCTGGATCTCAAATTCCTTCCTGTTGAAACCAAACAACAGCATCCGGTAACTGCCCCCTTTGACATCATAACGGCCTGTCAGCGTCAGATCGCCTGTTTCGTCGATGCTCAGACTCAGGTCTGAAGAACCGTGAATCCTAAGCCTGTCGCCCGCCTTCTCATCAATGACAAGTTCAAAATAGGCCCCCGGCATTATTTCTATATTCGCGACAAGATCAATGCCCGCCGGATCAAATGCCAACGTGCCGGCTTTCTCATCAATGAGAATGGAGTCAACACCCCGGTCCATATCCACAAATTCAACAATACCTCTGGCTTCAACGGTTGTTGGCTTCAATCGTTCTATGCTGAGTTTCAGATCCGTTTCCTCCTTTATCACAACCCGTGACCGGATTTCCGGCTGTGTAGCCAGACCTTTGATATCAGTATCGGTACTGAACGTAAACCGGCCGAAGACGATGCTGTTATTCTTTTCTGGCTGGTTGATGGCCGTAAAATTGTCCGCTTTCACATTCAAATCGAGTTTGAATGTTCGCAACGAATCGGTTTTTACAGTCCCGTTCAGTGTAATCTTGTTCTTTTGCCTGTCAATCAGTATAAAATTGCTAAAATGCAAATCATTATCAGTGACTTTCACAGTAGTTTCCGGGATTGACAGCTTACTCCCAACGGATGGGATCACCACTCCGGCATCATGAAAACTCAATTCACCGGAAATAGAAGGGTTAGCCAGTCTGTCTGTCACATGCAAACTTCCTTGAAGATACCCTGTCAGGCTGTCTGCGCGCTGTTGCAGGTATGGTTCTGCCATCGCCAGTTGCAATTTTTCGATGCTGATCTGCATATCTGCCCTGAGGCCTGGATCCAGTGGAAGCCTGACAATATCAATGGTAAAACTGTTGGATCCTGTCACAGCGACATCTGCTGTGAGAAACTCCGGCTTTTCCTGTTTTAAGAGGATATCCATATCCCCTATATGCACTCCCATGACTTCCATGCTGTCGACAGTAAGATCCGCGTTGAGGAAGCTCTCGCCTTCCTGTCCGGTAATCTTCACCTTCCCGTTGGCCTCGCCGTTCAAAAGGGGGATGCCTGAGGGAGATTCCAGCAGGTTACCGAAGTTATCCAGCTGAAATTTTTCAAGTTCAAAGACCAGTGCCCCTGTGTCCGTCCTGACTGCCACGCTTTGGGAGCCGTGCCGGAAAACTAGGTTGCTGAATTCTGCAGGAAAATCCCCGAGAAGGATATGATTATCTTCAGAAACTGTCCAGGTATTATAATCCAGGATGAGCCGGTCATCAGGAAAAGAGATCCTTACAGCATGATCCAGGAAACGGATGCTGCCGGCAACCCGGTATTTGGGGTTATTCTCATCACTTCCAACAGTAAGTTTGGCAAACAATGAATCCTGGCGTGTTCTTCCGGTCAACCGGAGACTGTCGGCATACATCCCTGCTACTCCGATATAACTGATCAGGAGGTCTCCTGTCAATGTGCCTGTGTCCGCATGTGCCGATAAACTCAATCCCCTGATCTCATTCCCGTCATAGTTAACCAATGGAATTCCAGCTTCCAGATCCATCCTTCCACGTCTGAACCTGGCTGTGATCTGTCCGGGTTCAAAAGCCTGCAATCCTGGTATGAGTACTTCCTTCAGCAAAGGAGAACTTTTAATTTCTGCTGAAAAGTCCATCCGGAAGCTTGTATCAGCGTTTCCCCCCTCTTTCCCATCAATATCAAAATACCCGCTGAAATATGCGGCCAGGGATGTCGTCAATCCTGAGAAAGCCCTATTTGCCTTTAAACGGGCATCCATTATTCCGGACATGAACCTGATATCTGTTCCAATAGTGTCGTTGTAAGCAATAATGACCAATGAATCTGCAGGATATGACCGGGTGTCATTAAAGATCGTCAAATCCCTCATTGTAAGTCTCCCTCTTAACTCATCTGCAACGGCTCCCTGAAGATCTGCCTCCAACATGCCTTTAATCCTGATGTCTTCCTCCGACCAGTTCAAGCGTTGCAGATTGGCTGCTTTCAGGTCCAATATGAGGTTTGTTTCCGGCAGACCGTTGCCCTGTATGTGGGAACCTTCCAGTGACAGGTCTGCATTGCCATCGTCCATGGATCCTGCAAGTTCGTATTTACCTTTCATCGCCCGGACATCCATTACCGTGTTTATATACCTGTAGCCGTTCAGGTCAAAAAAGGGTATTTCGAGGTTCACCCTGGAATCCATCAGCGCAGGATCAAAATGTTCTCCCGTGAAATCGGCTTTTATCCCGAATTTTCCAAACATGGCGGAATCGTTCAGGAAACGGCCCGCATCAAAGGTGTCGATGACGATACTACCACTGTATAGCGGGATCTCACTTTCGTTCCAACGAAGGTGCAGGTCTGCCATCAAAGACCCCATACCGGATCTCATGTCAAGATGGGTTTCCATGTCTTTCACCCATCCTGAGTAGCTCCCTTTTATCACGATCCACGATGGTACCTCGATCCCATCCGGGATGACAATACCGGAAAGCAGCCGGAAAATATCGCTGCTGTCAGTAATGAATTCCTCAAGTCTGATGTCGGCATAGGGCTCCCCTCCCGAAAGCAGTCC
>JAGYLD010000024.1 GCA_018401355.1 Bacteroidales bacterium | reverse complement strand
CGAACCACCCTATAAAACCTATAAGTTTGGTCGTATCAGATATAGAATATTTTAGAATAAAGCCCCCAAGGTTTTTGTAAATAAACAGGTCGCTGGAGGCCCTTATAACGATGATTAAAACCGTCCCACCAGCCTCAGGTCGAAAAAACTCGCAACTTGCCCGTGGGCTTTCAAACTAAGCCCGGTGGAAAGCATTTTCCAAATCTTCAGATGAAAACCATAGCGTTGGTACAACAGGCTGGTATGTCTGTCAGGACTGTATACATAGATACCCATGTTAAAGAAGAAAGTAATCTTTCCGGCAGAGAATTCATAGGCGCCATAGGCGGAAAGACGGTTCACAGCCTCTTTGGATACGGAAGAATAGATCTCACTCATGGCCTCTTCAGAGCTATCATGAATGTACTCTAATCCCCCGGCAAAACCTGATAATGGGGAAACCTTTCTTCCGATTTGTCCGGAAATGCCCTTGACATAATAAAGGTTGTCATTTTCCTGGATACCTTTAAACCCGACAAATATTGAAATATTCCTGTACCAGGAGGGGGAAAAATTTCTGTTCTTTCGATCCTGGTTAATTGTTGGATATCTGGCTTCTTTGAAGAAATATTCTGCACCCAGGCTGACAGTTGGGTAATTCAAACCTTTGTTCGGCAGTTTCACACCTCCGTTTGATATGTGGTTGTAATTGATTCCCAAATTAATAAACCAATGGTCATTGATGCGGTATCCAGCATTAACATTAAGCAATACAGCAAAGGCAAAACGGGTACTGTAGGCAAGGTTCAATGGATTTTCAATGGAGTCGTAAGGCTTGTTCTGGTAGTTGACGCCAAGTCCGGCCCTGGCTGAAATGCGCAACCTGCTGCCGGCATTGAAGAAGGGTTCAACATAGGGCATAAGCGTCATTCCCTGTCCCAGTATTCCGGGATTTCTATAGTCCCAGAAATACAAGGATATACCTAACTTAGGATAGCAATTGCAATATGCCCTGGCATTCTTGCTGATGAAATGCCATCCTGCATCAAGTTGATATCCCATGGGATTCGATTGGGTTTCCTTTGGTAAAGCCTTGGAATGTCTGATGACGAAACCCAGATTATATCTTGCACCCAGACTAAAATATGCAGTGGATTTTTCTGCAGGGGTTTGCGACAGGAGATTCAGGGAGATTAAAAACAAGCACAGGAAACTAATACTTCTGTTCATCTGACCTCAGATCATGTGTATTACAGCCATCAAATCTTCTTTTTTGATAGGCTTTGTTAAATAATCATTACAACCGGCCTGTAAAGCTTTCTCCCGGTCGCCATGCATTGCATAAGCCGATTGGCCAATGATGCATACATTTTTATTGAACTCCCTGATTTTTTGGGTTGCCTTGTAGCCATCCATTACCGGCATTTTCAAATCCATAAGAATCAGGCTGATGTCAGGATTTTCATTGACCAATTTAACGGTTTCTTCTCCATCGAAGCTTCTAATAATTTTATAATCAAACCTCTCCAGGAGAATCTTCAGTAATTCAAAACTTGAATCATCATCTTCTGCAATCAATACAAGGGTATTACCGGACGTGTTTCCTGCTACAGCCGGACCCTTCAATTCTGGCCAGCTGACTCCTTCCCTAACGGGTTGATAGGGGATACTTACCATAAACTTACTTCCTTTTCCCACTACAGATTCAACCGAAATCTCTCCATAAAGAAAATCAACATAAGCTTTGGCGATGCTCAATCCGAGTCCTGAACCTTCATAGGGTCTGGTAAGACTTGTATCCTCCTGGACAAAACGCTGAAAAATATCGTTGAGTTTCTCTTCTGCAATACCTGTTCCACTATCACTTACCTGAAAAATCAAATTTTTGTTTTCCAGGTGGCACTCTATTTCTACATATCCGGATTGCGTGAATTTAATGGCATTCTTGATCAGGTTACTCAGTATCGACTCAAGCTTGGTTCTATCTGTTTGAATCAGGTCGTTTTGGCTTGTCAGTCCATTGTTAAGCTTCAATTCCAGACCCTTTTTATGTGCTTCGGGAAAAAAGAAGTTATAATGGTAAATCAATACATCGCTGATATGGAATGTAGAGATATTCAGGCTGATTTGTCCTGCTTCAATCTTGGAGATTTCAATGATATCGTTAATAGTGCTCAGCAGCCGGTCTCCGCTGGATTTAACAACATGAATATATTTCTTCATATCTTCTGAAGAGAGGTAAGGATCCTGCATTAATTCCAGGAAGCCCAGGATGCCATTCATGGGCGTACGGATTTCGTGACTCATATTGGCCAGAAAAGCCGACTTAAGCTTATCGCTTTCTTCTGCCTTGTTTTTGGCATTTTTGAGTTCTTCATAGTTTCGGGCATTCATCAAAGCTATTGATGCCAGTTCCCCGAACGCTGTGATGATCTGAAGGTCTTCCTCCGTGAAATCCGTGGGTTTATTGGCCAGACCGATCAAACCCACCGGATTTTTATTAATGATCAGGGGTGCAAACATAACATTACGCAGGATAACATGCCCTTCCGGTATGAACCGGTAATGATCTGAGTTTACAAAATCATTATGAAAAACGGCTTTCTGCAAACGATAGGCTTCCCCTCTGAGTCCCCTGACCGGCATGGGTAAAGATTCATCTACTGAGCAGGGCAATCCACCGCTATCCAGGAATAATACTTCATTTTCCTCACCCGTTTCAGATAATAAGGCTACATAACCGGAATCTGCTCCGGTTATTTGCTTGCATTTATCAAAAATTATCCGTGCAATCTTCTCAAAATCATCATATTCCAGGATGGACTTGGCTGATTCAAACAAATGTTTCAGGTGTTCATCAACTTTTTTCTTTTCGGTAATATCCTCCGCTACTCCTTCGATCCATCCTTTTTCAGGATAGATCCTGGCTGAGTACCTGGCCCAGAAAATGGAACGGTCTTTACGGTAAAACCTGGCTTCAAAACTTTCTATTTTACCTTGTGCTTTGATCTTTGCTACCATTAACTCTCTGGTTCCCTGATCCACATAATTTTCCGAAGTATAATAATTCTCTATAAACTCCTCACGATTGGAAAAACCAAACATTATGGCAAGCTGCTCATTGCTTTCGAGAATCTTACCATCCTCAATTCTTGTTCTGAAAAGTCCTACCTGCGCATTCTGAAAAAGATTGCGGTAAGTTTCCTCACTTTCTTTTAATGCCTGTTCAGCTTTTTTTCGCTCGGTAACATCAGTGCAAAACCCAATGATGGTATGCTTATCAAGCATGATGGCATCCATCAGGACATAAATCTTTTCCCCCGATTTATGCTGCAGGGAAATATCCTGACATACATGTTTGCCTTCCATTAATGCAGGAAAAGTTTTCATGTTTTCATGGTAACTGTCAGGATGGGCTATCTGGGCAATATTCATGGTAAGCAATTCCTTACTTGAATAACCCAGCAGACTGGTTGCGGCAGGGTTAACAAAGGTATATTTCCCTTTTTCATTGATGGTAAAAACCGCGGTGGGTGAATAATTTATATACGTTGAGAATTTTTCTTCTGCTTTTTTGAATGCAGTAATGTTCTGACTCAATTCTATTAACCCTTGTACTTCCCCTTTTTCATCCAATACTGGATATCCTCTTATAATCCAGTGCCTTCCATCGGGAGTTATTTGTTCCCCTTGCTGTGGCGCTTTGGTATCCCGGGCTTTGATTACTACGCAGTCCTTGCAGGGTTTATTCCTGTTGTGCCATATTTTGTAGCAATACGACCCTTGAATCTCATCTATTGATTTCCCTACAGATTTTGCAGAAGCCTGATTGGCCCAAATAATTTTAAGATCCAGGTCATAATAGGCAAACATCTCATTGGTAGCATTCAATACCAGTTCCTGGATTTTTTTTATTCCCTGCTCCGGAACATGAGATAGAGTTATTGGTGATTTCTCAGGATCATTTAAATTTGGTTTTTCAGAGAATTTTGATGTTGGGGAT
The DNA here is from genome assembly GCA_018401355.1 of Bacteroidales bacterium. GTDB lineage: Bacteria > Bacteroidota > Bacteroidia > Bacteroidales > B18-G4 > M55B132. The sequence continues at coordinate 28,166 of JAGYLD010000024.1, read as the reverse complement.
TTTTTATGAACCATCATGGCCGTATTTGATTAGGGCATCGCTAATGTAGTGAAAATTAATTACAAAAGCATTTATTACGCGCATAATATTCTCAGAAAGTTATACCTTTGAATGAATTCCTGAATCATGTTAAAGAACCAATACCCTGCTCTATATCAGATAAACACGCGGGTTTTTTTAACCGGACTTTCGGAGAAGCAAAGCCAAAAGGCAAATCTGGATGATATTCCGGAGAGTTTCCTGAATGAGCTTCAGGCAAAAGGTTTCAACTGGATCTATCTGCTGAGTGTATGGTGCACTGGCGAAACAGGACGGTACGTTTCTTTGCATAATGAAGTCTGGAGAAGGGATTATGATGAAACCCTGCCTGATCTTCAGGATGAAGACATCGGTGGCTCGGGATTTGCCATTGCAGATTATGTTGTAAGTTCGGATATGGGCGGCAAAGCAGCTTTGCAGAGGTTCCGGTCAAGGCTTCATGAAAGGAACATGCGTTTGATGCTTGATTTTGTGCCCAACCATATGGGACCAGACCATCCCTGGGTGGAAGAACATCCTGAGTATTTCATCACAGGCTCCGAAAATGACCTTCGGGAGGATCCAGAAAACTATACCCGCTTAAAAACCGGAAAAGGAGAAATGATCTTTGCATACGGCCGGGATCCCTATTTCGATGGCTGGCCGGATACCCTGCAGCTTAACTATGGAAATGATGGGTTACAGAAAGCAATGAAGGAGGAGCTGTTGAGAGTTGCAAGCCAGTGTGATGGATTGCGTTGCGATATGGCGATGCTTGTTTTGCCTGAAGTTTTTGAAAGGACCTGGGGCATTCTGTCTAAACCCTTTTGGCCGGAGGCCATCGAACAAGTTCGTTCCCATCATCCTGATTTTGTATTTATGGCAGAGGTATACTGGGATATGGAATGGACCATGTTGCAGCAGGGTTTCGATTATGCTTATGATAAAAGACTGTATGACAGGTTGAAAGAAGGCAGCGCTGACACAGTGAAGGCCCATTTACTGGCACCATTGGATTATCAGGATAAGATGGTTCGTTTCCTGGAAAACCATGATGAGCAAAGGGCTGCAAAGGCATTTCCCCCTGGCAAACATGAAGCTGCCGCCATACTGACTTATTTGTCGCCGGGATTGAAATTTTTCCACCAGGGGCAATTTGAAGGGAAAACAAAGCGCATTTCTCCGCACTTGATCCGGGGACCGCGGGAAGAGGAAAATCTGCAGATAAAACAGTTTTATCTTAAGCTTCTGGAGGTGTTGAATGATAAAACATTTCATGAAGGAAACTGGCGTTTGCTAAACTGTGTTTCCATCTGGGAAGGAAATCATTCCTTTGAAAACTATATTGCTTTTTTGTGGGAGAGACCCGGAAATCAGTTCTTCCTGGTACCGGTCAATTACTCACCGTATCAAAGCCAATGCTATGTTAAACTTCCGGAAGATCTTTTCAATGAAGGAACATGGTTCCTGGAAGACCTGTTTTCGGGAGTTGTTTATGAACGCGATGGACTGGAACTCAGGGAGAGAGGGTTGTACCTTGATGAGGGGGGGTGGAAGTATTATGGGTTTTGGGGGGAGAAACCTTGACGCCGTATTTTAATATGGATAACTTTGTGTTATGTTTGTCAAAAGATTAGTGTATTCATTTGCGCTTTTTCTTATTATGATCTGTGGAAAATCACAGAATCAGGCAAACTATTGGTATTTTGGCGAGTATGCCGGGATCAGTTTTTCCAGCGGATTTCCTGTGGCCTTAGTCAATGGCCAGATCAGAACCCTGGAAGGATGTTCAGCTATTTCATCCTCAAGTGGTGAATTATTATTTTATTCTGATGGCAGCGAGGTATGGGATAAGAATCATAATATCATGCCCAATGGATCAGGACTGATGGGTAATTTCTCGAGCACACAATCAGCCATTATTGTCCCTAACCCGGCATATGACAACATTTACTATATTTTCACAGTGGATGCCGAAGAGCATAATCTTGAATATGGCTTAAGGTATTCTGAAGTTAACATGAACCTGAATAACGGTTTAGGGGATGTGACAAACAGAAAGAACATCCTACTGGTTGCGCCTAGCTGTGAAAAAGTTACTGCTGTTGGACACGGCTCTGAAAATATTACCTGGGTGATCACGCACTTATGGAACAGCAATTCGTTTTATGCTTTTAAAGTATATGCTTTTGGAGTTAATTCGAATCCGGTAATCAGTTCCGTGGGAGATACCATAGGGGATCTTATGGTAAATTCTAAAGGTTATTTAAAGGCATCCCCCGATGGTACGTGGATTGCAATGGCTAATAACACATTACAAACCTTGTTAATATTTGATTTTGATAATGAATCAGGTGTGGTCAGCAATCAGATCAGGGATAACAGGTTTTCAGACGCTCCGTTTCCTTATGGAATTGAATTTTCTCCAAACAGTGAACTTCTTTATGTGACTAACTGGTCGTGGAATGGTTTTGATACTAAAATATATCAGTATGACCTTACTGCCTCTACTCCTGAAGAGATTTTGAATTCCAGGGTGGAAATAGCAAGCAGTGTTGATCTTTTTGGTGCTCTTCAACTTGGGCCGGATAATCGCATTTATGCTGCTCAGGAAGATAATATGTATCTGGGGGTAATTAATGATCCGAATGCCAAAGGAATAGCTTGTGATTTTCAATTTAATGGAGTTTATCTTGCAGGAAAAATCTCGCATTGGGGCCTTCCACCTTTCATACAATCCTTTTTCAATTTGAATGCCGATTTTAGGTATGAATCATCCTGTCTGGGAGATGAAACTCTTTTTTTTGAGAACTGTTCCCAGGATCCGGACTCTGTTTTCTGGGAATTCGGGGATATTGCTGCGGGTACTGGTAATTATTCAACATTACTGAATCCGGTACATATTTTTACATCAACGGGCTTTTTTAATGTTACTCTCAGGGCGTATTTTGAGGGATATACCGATAGTATAAGCAAGATTGTTGTGATTCATGACAGACCGCAGGTTGATTTGGGAAATGATACAGCTTTTTGCCAGGGTGAAAGTTTTATACTGGATGCCGGATCAGGTTATGCGACTTATCTATGGAATAATGATGATACTACACAAATTATCAATATAGATACTGCAGGAATTTACTGGGTTGAAGTTTCAAATGAGTATGGATGTAAAAACGGCGATACTATTGAATTATCTTTTCATCCTATAGGATATTCAACCATAGATACCATTATTTGCCAGGGGGAGAGTATTCTTATTGGAGGGTTACTCTTAAATACTTCAGGGGTTTATTATGATACCCTGAGTTCGATTTATAGCTGTGATAGTATTATCACAATTAACCTTAGTGTTGCCGATACATTCAATATAGTGAAAGAAGAGTTTATTTGCAAAGGAGACTCAATTTTCCTGGAAGGAAACTGGCAATCTGGTGCCGGTTTATATACCGATCCCTATCTATCTGTGGATGGATGCGACAGCATTGTGATAACAAGTTTGATGGTTAATGATACATTCCGATTGCTTAAAGAAACAGGAATTTGCACAGGTGATTCGATCTGGGCCGGTGGCGGCTGGCAATACGAAAGCGGTGTCTTTCTTGATCCATATCTTTCTGTTAATGGATGTGATAGCCTGATAACAACCATCCTCACAGTCGATTCAGTGATACATGCCAGTTTCCTGGAATCCATCTGCCAGGGGGACTCATTTTTTACCGGTGGGGCTTATCAAAACAGTGGAGGAATATATTTTGACACAGCCTTTTCTCAGATGGGCTGCGACAGCTTCTCAGTCACTCACCTGATTGTATATGAAACTTATAGCTTACAGATAGATACAGGAATATGCGAAGGTGATTCGATACTAATTGGCAATGTATTCAGTCACGAAGCCGGTCTTTACCAGGATATGTATTCATCAATGTTTGGTTGCGATAGCGTAGTAATGATCCGACTATCTGTGAAGCCGGTTCCATCGGTTTTCATTGGAAACGATACGATAGTCCAAACGGGAACGGAATTGCTTCTCGATGCATCTTATCCGGGTGCTGCCTATCTCTGGCAGGATGGTTCAACCGGTGCGACTTACATAGTTGAGGAAGAAGGCCTTTTTTACGTTATTGTGACGGGTGAGTGCGGAAATGATCAGGATTCAATTAATGTGGAGTACAGGGATTTTAACTGCAACCTATTCATGCCCAATGCATTTACTCCCAACGGAGATGGTCTTAACGATATCTTCTTGCCTAAAACAAATTGCATTACCATTGAATTTGAGTTAATTATTTCTGACCGCTGGGGTAGGATGGTCTTTACAACCAACAACAAGGACAAAGGCTGGGATGGCATGGTGAATAATGAAATTGCCCCTGAAGGAATATATTCCTGGATCTTGAGCTATAAAGCTGTGCTATATGAAAAAGTCATAAATAAGAAGGAGCAAGGCGTGGTTGTGCTGATTCGATAATGAATTTCGAAGAGAAAACTACAGGATATTTATAATGATTATTTGATATTTAAGAGTACAGCTCCAAAAAATATGATAATTATTAGGAGTTTAACTCCAAAAAATATACATTTGCAAGAGTGAAAATCAAACGTATATACCAGGACCTTCAGAATTATGTAAAGCCTAACAAGGTTTTAATAATTCTCGGACCCAGACAAACCGGTAAAGCGACTTTGCTTAATGATTTCCTGAGAACAACAAATCTAAAGTACAAATTTGTTTCAGGAGATGATATTTTAGTGCATGAACCATTATCATCACAAAAGCTGAATGAGATCAGATCTTTTTGTGAAGGTTATGAACTGATCGCAATAGACGAAGCGCAAAAAATTCCTAATATCGGATTGGCAATGAAGCTTATGGTTGATCATATTCCCGGAATCAGCGTAATAGCCACAGGATCATCTTCATTTGAACTGGCAGGACAAACGGGTGAACCTTTAACAGGCAGGAAAACGACATTGCTTTTATACCCAATTTCCCAAATGGAATTGCTTTCCCGGAATAATCACTTTGAATTAAAACAAAAATTGTCAGAGTATCTTATCTATGGGAGTTATCCTGCTGTTTTGACTTCAGGTTCTTCAGAAGAAAAATCACGGGTTTTAAATGAAATTACAGGATCTTATTTATTTAAGGATGTTTCTCTTTTGAAAGAATCAAAAAGGTCCTCAACTATTGATCAACCTTCTGCGTATGCTTGCTTTTACAGATGAGGAGCGAAGTGTCTGATCAATGAATTAGCAGAAACCCTGGGAATAGATAATAAGACAGTAAAACGATATCAGAACTTCTTGAAAAGGTTTCATCATTCGTATGCTTGGAGGTTACAATTGGTAATTTAAGAAAGAAATAACCAAAAACCCAAGTTTTATTTCTACGATACAGGAATCAGAAATGCTGTAATAGCAAATTTTAATCCTTGATCTTAGAAACGATACCGGGCCGCTCTGGGAAAACTTTCTGGTAATAGAGCTAAAAAACAAGCTTATAAAGCTGTTTATGCAAATAATTTTTCTGGCGTTCATGGACGAAAAAGGAAGTGGATTTTGTGGAAGAGCGCGAAGGAAAACTTTCGGATATGAGTTTAAATGGTCTGCCGGTAAGAATAAACCTCCCTTCTTTATGGCTTGATTCATATGCTAATGCCACGTATCAAATCATTGACAGGGAAATTACCTTGAATTTGTTACCTGCGATTTTATTGAGAATAGTCTTAATTCAGAAAAGCTTTTTGATATTTTGGAGAACATAACCGAGAAAAATACGTATGTTATCGGTAAAGACCTTTAAAAGACTATACAGGAACACTTACTTTTGGCGCACAACCAAATTCAAGTCGCTGGAGGCCCTTAGCAGGGGCTGGAGGCTATGAAATAAAAAACCCGGCAAGCCGGGTTTTTTGCTGTAGCCCCGACAAGAATCGAACTTGTATCTAAGGTTTAGGAAACCTCTATTCTATCCATTGAACTACGGGGCCGTGGGATCGAAGAACGAAGCCGAAGCATCGATTTTTGGGGTGCAAAGGTAGGAAATAATGTTGAATTATGAAATGGTTTTGTATTGATGCACAATGATGCCTGAAAAAATCAAGGCAAGTCATTGCTGAAATTCATGAAAATTTTACCTTCGGCGCAGATTTAGAATCTTAAATTTAATTATGCCCAATAAAAACAATGTTATCTTCCAAGATCTGGGAATGATTAACTATAAAATGGCCTGGGACTACCAGGAAGAATTGTTTAAGAAAAGTATTCAGATGAAACTGGATCATTCTCATTCAGAAATGAATGTCGTGAATAAAGTTCCAAACTACCTGCTTTTTTGTGAGCACCCTCATGTCATGACCCTGGGGAAAAGTGGTTCAGAAAATAACTTGCTGATAAACGAAGATATCCTGGAAAAGAGAGGGGTGGAGTTCTTCAGGATAAACAGGGGAGGAGATATAACATATCATGGCCCCGGACAAATTGTCGGATATCCCATCATTGACATGGAACAGTTCGGACTGGGTGTGAGAAAATACATTGAAATCCTGGAACAGGCCGTTATCAACACCCTCGACCACTATGGCATCAAAGCCGGCAGGCTTTCTGAAGCTATCGGTGTTTGGCTTGATCCGGATAATCCTTTGAAAGCGAGGAAAATATGTGCTATTGGTGTAAGGACCAGCCGGCATGTGACCATGCATGGCTTCGCTTTTAACGTAAACACCAACCTTTCTTACTATAATCTTATCAATCCCTGTGGATTTGCTGACAAAGGGGTGACTTCCATGGAAAAGGAACTGGGTATAAAATTAGAATTGGATGAGGTAAAAGCCATCCTTAAAAAAGCTATCCTGGATATCCTTTCCGGCCTCTGATCATGAAGTACAACCAACCTGAAAATACCAGGATGAGAGATATCAAGGAGACATAAAAAGCCTGGATCACCTTCGTTGGCCTGAAAATAAATGAAATTTCATGGGAGCCCCGATCAACAGGTACCGTGATCAAGGTATTGTTTGAGGTGACGACGGGAACTTGTTCTCCGTCAATTTCTGCTATCCATCCTGGATAATTATTGTTCTGGTAAGTAACAAAAGCCGGAGATGAAGTATGCACAGATAAATCAAAACGCTGCGGTAGATATTGTCTGTAGATGATGGTGTCTTTCTTATTTGAAATGTTGACATTTGAAACCTCTCTGCTTTTATCTTCATTTTTCAGGAAAAGGGCTTGGCTTGGGAGACTGTCCCTTTCTTCAAAATATTTGATGGAGTCAAAAGGTATTGCCTGATGCGAAATATATACCGGTGGGTTAGAAATTGTTTTTCTGAAGATGTTGGGCAAACTGTCTGCCAGGTACTCAAACCCATTCAAATGCAAGGGATTGTAACCATCCCAGGCAATTTGCTTGTAAAAAATGTTAAGGTTGCGCCACAGGGGACTTATACTTTTGCCCCTGTCGGTATTTTTTATTACCGGCCTGGCTGATGGCAATGGAAAACCTTTGGGCATCTCTTTTAATGATGCATGTATGTCAGAGGATTTTGCTTCCTGGGCATAAACAGTATAAGGTCCGTTAAGCTGTGTTGCGAGGATGAGATCTGCTATTGCGATCAGGATCAGGGTTTTTATGAGTTTTTCTTTTTTTCGGATGAAAAAAACTGCCAATACGATCAATCCGGAAAAGATGGTTTGAAACAGGCCATGGAACATAATAAGCTGTGCTGGTGTATATCCTTGGGCAAAGGTGAAAAGTTCCTCGCGGATAAACTCTCTCCAGTATAATTCCGTGCCGAAAAATAATACCAGGGTGGTTATCAGGATGGCTGCAAACAACAATACAGATAATATCCTCAGCAACACAACATGCCGGTTTACCTGCACCAGCATTCTGTTAAAAAATGAGGCTGCTCCAATGATCAAACCCATGATGGCAAAAATTCTGAAAAGGCTGGGAAACCTGAACAGATCCATAAACGGGACATGTTGGTAAATGAACTCCCGGAAGGGCAGGGCATCCCCGACCGCTATACCCAGCATCAGCAAGCCCCACAGTATAAAGATCCAGGTTTTTATTCCATTCCTTACAAAAAGTGATGCAATAAATCCGGTAAGCATTACCAGGCCGAAGAAACCATTGGCCATTGACATGTCCGTACCGAAAATCCATGTGCTGCTGGTGGTTCCCATGGGAAAAATGAAGGAGATAAAACATCCTGGTGAAAAAGGACCGAAAAGTGCCTGGGTCAGACTCACTCCTTCTCCTCTTGTCATTTCCTGTGACAATTGGTACCAGGAAACCAGGACCACCGCATTCACAAGTATGATCAGTATTCCTCCCAGCAAGTTAAGTCCTGCATATTTTACCGCATCACGAAAGTTCCTGTTTGCCAAATCCCTGATGATGTAAAACAGGAAAAGCACAAGTATAAAATACCCTGAGATGATGATGAAAGCAGGATATCCTCCTGTCATGAACATAAAACTTATCAGTGCAAGCAAAAATGCATAACGAAATTGCCTTGTTTCGGACATGCGAATATAGGCCCCTATTAAAAATGGCATCCAGGATCCGCTGATGATCCACATGAAATGCTGGGCATTGCCAACGAAAAAGCCGCTCAGCATGTAACTGGTGGCTGCCAGAAACGCAACATCTTTTCTTATTTTCAGAGATCTTACCAGGTAATACATACCTGCCCCTGCCAGGAAAATATGGAAAACGAAATCCAGGGACACGCTGTAAATGCTGTAACCAAACAGGTATCCAATAAACCAGACAACCGGGTACCAGGCAGAGCTTTGCGGATCGGCATGCATGGGAGAACCAAGCAACTGATAGGGGTTCCATAGTGGAAGCTGATGGTGTTGTAAGCTTTCCCCGATAAAGTATTTCCAGGGAAAGGCCTGGTCGAGAAGGTCATATTTCAGGGGATGTTCCAGGAATGCGACCTGCATAAATGCAAGCACGGCCAGGGCCAGGAGAAATAAATATGGCCACAGGTGATCATAAATTCTGCGGATCCTTGTCATATACCAAATGTTGTTCAAATGTAATCATTTTGGTTTATCTCATAACTGTTTGCAGGATGTCAAATGACTTGACTTCTCGCAGAGCTGGCTGATGTAGCCTGTAGTATTCAAGTATTTTTTCCAGCAATTCTATCCGTGATGCTCTTCCAATGTTAACCTGGTCATATTCTTCCAGGCTGGCATTCAGGATGTCTTTGAAAATCAGGCTTTCAGGAGGATGCATGCAATATTTATGCAAGGGCTGATTGCCAGTGAACAGGCCTTCATACATATCGAAGAAACTGACAACAGAAGCTTGCTCCTGAGATGGGTGAAAACCAAGAAACCTGGTTAGCGCTGAAAGAAAATAAATATGGAAATTGGAAAACCGGCTTTCCTGTTCATCAAAATGGATGAGTGACTGCTCGATGAACCTGAACAGTTTTTTGTTGGCTTCCTCCTCTCTGATGGTTTTGTATAATATCTCGTTGAGGAACAGAATAACTGTACTTTTTCTAATGTCAGAAGGAATGGTTCTGTATGCATGTGCCTGTGTTGCTTCTTTGATGAAATGCAGGTCTTTTTTTTCATTCCAGGATGTCACAATTTCCAGGATGGAAAGGCTTTGGAAAAGACTGGCTGGTGTTGGAGATTTTCTGTTTCGGATCCCTTTGATGATAAAACTCATCAACCCACGCTCTTCTGTATATATTTTCACGATCTTTCCCGTCTCGCCATATTTAAACTGGCGAAAAACGATTCCTTTGGTTTTCAGGAGCATGGAATTATGTATGCTTATTAGTTAACAAAAAGGATTTTGGTTACCATCTTTTCTTTCCCTTCTTCATCGCTGGCAAAGACAAGATAAACACCTGATTTTGCCCTTCTCCCTTCAAAGTCAGTGCCATACCATACAGCTTGTCCGCCTTCAGCCCTGGTTTCATAGATCAGGGTTCCGGTAATATCCGTGATCTTAACAAATGAATTGGCCATCAGTCCTTTGATGCCGATGGCTCCGGCATAACCCGGAGGAACAGGATTGGGATAGGCAAAAATATCGTCAAAGCTTTCTTTTGGTTCGGTGGCGGTGCCCTTGAAGGCTATCAGCCCTTTGGATGTTCCGATAAATACTTCCCCTGTTTCTTCGTTGATGGCAATATCGGTAATCTGATTGGCAAACAGGGGGCTGTTGTCTGCAGTAAAATGATAGATCTGGTTCGTTCCGTCCTCGGACAAAAGGAAAATGCCTGCCCTGTCGGTTCCGATCCATTTTCTGTTGGCGCCGTCTATGGCAATGGCAGTTACCACTTCAGATTCAAGCAGGTACTGGACGTATCCGTCAAAGTTTACCAGGATGCGTTCTGCATCGAAATCTGAACCTGAAAAGATCCTGGAAGGATCGTAAAATACTGCTATACCCTCATCTGTTCCGATCCAGACTTCACCGTCTTTGTCTTCTGCGATGCTAAAAACATTGCTTCCTGGAATGTTTCCGTTTCCTTCTCCTGATTTTAAACCTTTGGATTGGTTGCCGGGGTTATTCTGCTCATTGAAGACGAAAATATAATATTCATTGTTCTGGTAATGCCTTGCGAGTATCCACTTTTGATTGTACTGGTCGGCGATGATGGTTCCCATGTCCTTGCCACTGGCAATGGCACCCAAATCAAATGATTCCCAGCTTCCATCAGGTTTGCGCCTGGATAAAGGCCTTTCTGATCCGGAGTTGCTTGCCCAGAGGTTTCCGTTCAGGTCGAAAGCCAGTCCACCGACTTTTACATTTTGACCACCTTCAATAACATTGGCCTCAAGGGAGCTGTTGTCCTTGCTGTAGATGGCATTGTATTTATTATTAAAAAATTCCACAATGCCTCGTGTCCATGATCCGGTATAAACATGGGAGTGATCCAGTGGATTGACTGCAACGACAACCATATCACGCAGTGAATCCAGGGTTGTAGTGTTCCATGGATCAAAGACACTCCAGCTTTCATCAATGAAGGAATAAACCCTTGCTGTAGTATAGGTATTTCCCCAGGACCCGTTGATGCCACCGGGTACCATCCAAAGATTGTCACCACGTAAGGAAATATCGTATATGTTCGTAGTACTTGGCCCTTCCGGCCTTATGAATATAGAGTTGAACCCATCTGACCATACTTTTACAAGTCCATTGGAACGGTCCGCTATCCAATAGGTTCCGTTGCTTTCAGCAATGGCATCATTAGGTTGGGGCGTTGTTCCTGAATAAGTCCAGATCTTCAACTGTTCTACTAGCTGCTCGTTAAAAATTGTAACATAGTAATTGTAGGAAACAACCAGTTCTTCACAGCAAACACGAAGCCCGTTTACTTCTGTGAACTCCGGTGCGTCAAACCGGGACCAGTTGTTGCCATTAAAGATGAAGAGGGTATCTGTGTTGCTACTGGATGTGTTGTTTTTGTTGGTTATGATATATCCTTTAAATTTTGTGATCAGGTCAAATTCTGCAGAGGGATAAAAATCCTGAAACTTATTCCATACGGCAAAATTGGCCAGGTTTGGACTGTCGACGGGAGCGTGATAGATACCGGATTCTGTTGCTGCCAGAAATGCTGTATCATTGAATGTTAAATCTTTTACATTGATCTGTGTTCCACCAGGGCCGATATAATAGGTGTCGTGGATCTCTTCTTTTACAATGTCAAGGACCACTATACCAAAGCCACAGGATAAATATGCATAATCACCTCTCAACGTGATCTTGTTCAGTCTCTTGTTACCCAGGATCTGTTTCCGCTTGATGTCGGGAATGTTAATGATGGTTTCTCCCCTGACAATATCAATGTTGGTGTTGGTATAAGCGATAACAAGGGTATTATGGTCTTTACTGTATTTGATATCACTTATGCCAATATCTGAGAGCCCGTTTACTTTAGTCAGTCTCCGCATGCTGTTTTCTGCTTTGTCAAACACAATGATCCCATATTGTGTCGCACTATAAACGGTGTTTCCAGCATCAGAAACTGCAATGGTCCTGCTCCACGGCAAATGATCCCGCCACTCGCCAATGGGCGTTTCCTGGGATAGTCCGGCGAATGTGAAAAGTGACAGGGTGAAAACCAAAACGGCGCGTGTAATATTTTTCATAAGAAACGGATTCAATATTTTTTTCTGCAAGTATATTCTTAAACTATAAATCAGTATATTTATTGTTGATGACGGGTGTTATCACCCTCATCCTGATAAGGATCTTCAAAATTAATGGAATATAACATACGAGTTGAGTATTTTTGCTATTTCCCGGAGGTTTTAAATAATGAAAGACAGCATAACTTCAGACCGCTTTTACAGATCTAAAGTTGTATCCATCGGTGGGCTTTTACTGGGAGGCGATTATCCTGTAAGGATCCAGTCTATGACCAACACAGATACTATGGATACCATGGCCACGGTGGATCAGTGCATGCGTTTGTCAGATGCCGGGGCTGAGATGGTCAGGATCACAGCCCAGGGAGTCAGGGAAGCCCGGCACCTTGAAATCATAAAAAACGAACTTCGAAAAAGGGGATACCGGGTTCCTATCATCGCCGACATTCATTTCCAGCCGAAGGCGGCTGAAGTAGCAGCTCAAATTGTTGAGAAGGTAAGGTTAAATCCCGGGAACTATTTGGACAGGAGTACAGGTTCTTTTTCTGATCAGCAATACCGGGAAGAGCTTAAGAAAATTGCTTCCAGGATGGAACCGCTGCTGGATATTTGCAGGAAAAACAACACTGTCATCCGCATAGGCACAAACCATGGGTCTCTTTCTCAACGTATCATCAACAGATACGGCAATACCCCCCTTGGAATGGTAGAGTCAGCCCTTGAGTTTGCCAGGATATGCAGCGAACAGGATTTCCATAACCTGGTATTTTCGATGAAAGCCAGCGATGTCAGGATCATGGTTTATGCAACCCGGATGCTGGTTGAGAAGATGCTTTCTGAAGGTATGTATTACCCGCTCCATCTGGGGGTGACTGAAGCTGGAAATGAATGGGATGGCCGGATACGATCTGCAGCCGGCATCGGTGCACTGCTGGCCGATGGCATCGGTGATACAATCCGTGTTTCTCTTACTGAAGCACCGGAAAAGGAATTGCCGGTTGCAAGAATGATTGTGAAACCCTTTGAATACATGAGGTTATTGGATCCTGTAAAGCAGGCAATGAAAACGGATTTCACAGGCAGGGAAACCATTCAGACTGGTTTTACTGGTGGCGACGGGAAGCCTGTTATCATCTCACGGGATCCTGGAAATATTGATAATAATATCTTTCCCGATATCATTGATACCGGCTTGAACACTTTAAAGCTGGAAGCCAGAGAGTATAAGCTTATTGATGCATCCAGGGCATACTTGCCGGGTGATGGAAAAACTCCGGAGTTCTTGCTAATTGATGAGGCTAATAGGGAGTCGATTGATACAAATGCCCTGAAAAATATTCAGAATGCTATTCTTATCCTGGAGAGTACGGATAATAAGACAAGGGAAGCTTTTCGACATTTTAACAGTTTTTTAAAACATCATAAAATCAATCATCCTGTTATCCTGAAGATAAAAAATAAAGAACAACACGGAGAGTCATTTTTTTATTTTGCAAGTGCTGTTTTGTCTGCAAGCTTGATGGATGGTTTTGGAGATGGTATCTGGCTGGATACAACATCAGAGGGAGATGAAAAACTGATACTGGAAACATCTTTCTCCATACTTCAGTTCCTGCGGCTCAGGATATTCAAAACAGAATACATAGCCTGCCCTTCCTGCGGAAGGACATTGTTCAACATCGAAAAAGTGCTGTCAGAAGTTCGCGAGAAAACCAGTGGGCTGAAGGGTTTGAAAATCGCTGTAATGGGATGCATTGTCAACGGGCCGGGCGAGATGGCGGACGCTGACTATGGATATGTGGGTTCTGGACCTGGAAAGGTAACTTTATACCACAAGCAACAAATTGTCAAAAAAAATATTCCTGAAGAAAAAGCCATTGAAGCTTTGGTTGAGCTTATCAAAATCAATGGCGACTGGAAATGATCATTACTTTTCCGGTTTTTTGTCAGACCTTCCGAAGAGCAACAGAGAACTGAAAAATGCAAAGATCGTAGCGCCTGCCTGTGTTTCAATGGTATCTTCTGTAAGCATGGACAGGATTATGATGGCAAAAAACACAGCATACAGATAATCGTGAAATTTCCTGAGTTTCCAACCAGGATAAATGAGTGCGAAAATAAACCACAACAAACCAAAAATCCCAAATCCAACAAAGATGGCCAGGAACTGGTTATGTGAACGCCACTGGTACTTATCTTCCAGGGAGGTGTTCATGTTGTTGTATTGTTCCTCAAAGGCATTAGGCAGATCGCCGGTGCCCACGCCCAGCTTCCAGTGGTTTTTGATGATGCCCAGTGAAGCTTTCCAGTATTCCAGTCTTTGTAATAAGGAGTTGCCACTGGCGTTTCCTGTGTATTCATATCTGTTTAACGCCCATATGGTTTTGTAAATACGTACATAGAAAACAGGTTTTTCCATGTAAACGATGCTTGCTATACCATTTTCAACATTCTCAATGTCTTTATCTGTAAGCTTTTTCATGCCTGCGGCATCTTTTCTTAAACCCTTGGATGTCATATATCTGAAAAGTGTGAACTTCAATTGTTGGCCTTTATTATCTTTACCATTGTAATCACTTGAAGAACGCTCATTCCAGGCTTCTTTCAGTTCATTGTTGGCAATGTATAACCAAACATAATGGCCATTTTCAGTTTCCTTGTTGGAATAATCATGCCAGTAAATACTTCCTTTTGCAGAATATTTATCAAGGTTCTCAAGGTTAACTTCCTTAAGGGTGTTCACATCCTGATAAATACTGCGTATGTAGAAAAAACCGGTAAGGATCATAATTATCAGTAAGCCGATGATGCCAGCATTGATATATTTCCTTTTTTGCTTTAAAACATAATATAACAGGAAGATAATAGAAGTGATTATGATAATGGCCAATCCTGTAAAGGAAGCAGTAAAAAGAAGGTAAATCAGGAACCAGGCTGCAAGTGCAATGAAAACAGCTTTCCAAAGTTTAGGAAACAAATCATTCCTGTAAATCAAATAAGTGAGAATGAAGAAAGCAAATGCTATTAAAAGCCCGAAGCGGATGTGGGAGATAAATATGGAGATATCACGTATGTCATTGATATTACCCTGGATATAAACACCTGTACAGATGATGGTGGCTGCGAAGACTGCCGCAATAAATAAAAGTAAAAGATTATAAAAACGGGTTGTTTTTAATGGTTCTGAAACTGAAAAAATGATTGGAAGTATGAGGATGGGCAACTTGATCCTTAAGTCTTTTAAAGCATACATGTAATCAGAGGTAAATGCAAGGCCTGCAAGGTGCATCAGGTAGATGGAAGCCAGGATGATGGCCGGAAGGTTTTCTTTTCTAAGGAATTTTTGGAATACCGAAACAAAAGCATCAACAAAAAGGAAAATAGCCAGAGGCACAGCCAGTACAATCCTTGCTACTGGCGGACGCTTGCTGAGAATAGATTTCAAAGCAGATGCTTTGTAAAATTCAAGTAAGACTGTTCCCCCCAATACAAACTGGGCCACACTCATAAAATATTTTGATAGTGGCAGGGCTGCCAGCATCAGCATTATACCAAACAAATAGAGGTATTCCAGGATTTTTTTTGATGATAAAACCTTTTTGTTCATATTTCTGAGATAAATTTTTCAAATTCAACAACAACACTGTTCAGCGAAAAACGCTCTTCGACCATCTTCCTTCCATGGGTTCCCATTTCTTTCCTCAAAGATACATTTCCTGATAATTCTATCACCCTCTCCGCAAAAGAATTAATGTCAAAAGGTTCGACAAGCATGCCGTTTGTATTGTTTCTGATCAGTTCAGGATTGCTGCTTATGTCAAAACCAACAACGGGTTTGAAACATGCCATGGCTTCAGCGATGGCGTAGCCGAAACCTTCCCAGATCGAGGTCATAAGAAGGATATCTATCTTGTTTAAAAAGGATACCGTGTCCTCTGTGAAACCAAGAAAGGTCACATGATCCTCAAGCCTTTTATCAGAAACCATGCTTTGGATGTTTTCCAAAAGCTCGCCGTCACCAGCAAGGTAAAGATGGAAATCCAGCCCTTTGTTTTTTAGTATTTCGGCAACACCTATTAATTTATCATGGCCTTTTTGAAATGAAAAACGTGCCAGGTTGCCCAGGATGATTTTCCCGCTTGCCTTATCAAAGCGGTCAGTGGGCATTGTGGCAGGATATTCCTTCAGGTCTATACCATTATAGATTATTTTTATTTTTTTCGGATCAATGAGCTTTGGGTTGTTTTCCAGGATCGTCTTTTTGGTTTCCTCAGAGTTGGCAAGAATATAATCGGTATATTTTCTGAAAATGATCCTGTTTAGACAGGTGTTTTTGATAGGAATGGCACTGCCCCGGCGATAAATGATCTTTTTTACACCGGCTTTCCTGGCAGCCCTTCCTGCCACTTTCAGGTCGGATGGTAGGTTGATGATGACAATGTCAGGCCTTAACTTATCGAGAATTTTACGTATCCTGCAGATCCTTAGCAAATTAAGAAAGCCAAGGTTGCCTGTTTTCACGTGTTTTGTTATGATGGCCGCCTGGGTAAGCCTTGTATTCAGGATACTGTCAGGATGGGTCAAAAAGCTTACTTCATATCCTTTCAGGGAAAGTTGGCAGGCCATCTCAAGGTGCCATTTTTCACCTCCGCCCCATGCTTTGTTGGTATTGATAAAACAGACCTTCATGGCCTTCAGGATTCCTTTCGCGATTGGTTTAATACTTTTAGCTTGGCATATTTCAGGAAGTTGGAATGGGCTGAGTTCCGGCAGATCACATATCCGTAAAACCCGTCCAGGAAACCAAGTTTGATAACATAGCTCTTAATGAACTTAAACAACGGGCTGAAATATATGTAAAAACTATTGGTTTTTCTTCCTGCTTTAAACATCTCCCTGGCTCTGATGCTGGAAAACTTGTTGATCTGTTCCATATGCTGGTCGATGGTGTAAAAGGAATAATGTAAAAGGTTTCCTTTAAGGAATTTTGTGGTGCTGCCATCCTGCATTAAAAATTTATCATGTGGATTAACACCCTGCCATGATCCTTTCCTGCTGTCCCACAACCGCAGTTTACGGTCGGGATACCAATCACAATAGTAGATCCACTTTCCGCAATAATTGGTGAGGCGGTTAAAATAGTAGCCATCATGGTTCCAGTTCTCTTTAACTTCCAGGATGGAGGCCTTAAGTTCTTCAGAAACAGCCTCGTCAGCATCAAGCGACAGGATATGCGGGTATGAAGCATGCCTGATAGCGAAATTCTTTTGCTCAATATGTCCTTCAAAGGTATTTTCCAGGAATTTGACCTTATATTCCTGACATATCTTTTTTGTCCCGTCTGATGAGAAAGAATCAACAACCACAATTTCATCGGCAATTTCCCCAACGGAGTTGAGGCATCTTTTGATATTTTTTTCCTCGTTAAAGGTTATTATAACAACAGATATCTTCGGCATGAATGGCCAGATTAGTAATTTGCAAAGTTAATATTTTCCAGTTGCAGCCTTATTTTTTCCAAAAGGCTGCTGTCATTAATATCAGCACTGTAAACAATTCCAGGCGTCCGAGCAACATGAGGAACGAAAGAAACCATTTTCCTGCAACAGGTATTTCTGCGTAGTTTCCAACAGGTCCAACCATGCCAATACCAGGTCCGATATTGCCCAGGGTTGCTGCTGCAGAACCCAGCGCAGATTCAAAATCAAGCCCCATAAATGACATAACCAGGGTTCCAAAGGCAAAGATGATGATGTAAAGCAGAAAAAATGCCATCACCTTGAAGATGATATCCTGTGAGACGGCTTTGCCACTCAATCTGACCGGGATAATGGCCTGTGGGTGTATCAACCGTTTCAATTCCAGGGAGCTGTTTTTAAAAAGCAGCAATTGCCTGACAACTTTTATGCCTCCACCTGTGGACCCGGCCATGCCTCCAACGAACATGAGCAATAAGATGATGATCCAAAGCATGTTGGGCCATAACAGGTAATCATCGGTGATATAACCGGTTGTTGTAATGATGGAAACAACCTGAAACAAGGCATCTCTAAAGGCTTTTTCAAAAGGATCATTGTCAAGAAAGGTTAAAATGCCGGTAATGATGGCACCTGTTATGAGGATAAGATAGATATAATACCGGTATTCCTCGTTTTTCCATACCTTTTTAAACTGTCCGTGCAATAAGAAATAATGCAATGTGAAGTTGGTTCCTGCCAGGAACATAAAAACGATGATCACATACTGGATGTATGGGGAAAATTCTGCAATGGATGAATTTTGTGTTGAAAACCCCCCGGTAGCAACAGTGCCAAAGGTATGGCAAAGGGCGTCAAAAAGACTCATGCCTCCTGAAAGAAGCAATACAGTTTCTACAATGGTGAAAAGTACATAGATACCCCACAATCTTTTGGCTGTCTGGGTGATCCTTGGATGTAGTTTATCTTTGGTGGGGCCCGGCATCTCTGCAGCGTATAACTGCATTCCTCCAATACCCAGGATGGGAAGGATGGCTACAGATAGCACAATGATACCCATTCCGCCGATCCAGTGTGTCATACTGCGCCAGAATAAAATGCCTTTGGGAACAGATTCTATATCGATAAGTATGGTTGCCCCTGTGGTTGTAAATCCCGAAATCGTTTCAAAAAAGGCGTCTGTAAAGTTGGGGATGGCACCGGAAATGATAAATGGTAAGGTGCCGAATAATGAGATGATAATCCATGTAAAGGTCACAATGATATATCCTTCTCTTTTACCGATAGTCTTATCAGCACGTTTACGCATGCTGAGCCACAAAATTGCTCCGATACTCCCGGTTATCAGTCCGGAGATCAGCAGGGCATAACATTTACCACAATAGTAAAGCGAAAAGGGCATTCCTGTGAGCATGAACAAACCCTCGATCAGAAGCAAAAATCCGATGATTTGTATGATGGCCTTAATGTTGAGGTCTGACCAGCTTCGCATAATTCTTTAGTTAAACAATCTATCAATCTTATGAATGGCTTCAGGGAGCGAAAATACAACAACCTTGTCGTTTTCTTCTACCTGGAAGTCGCCTACAGCAATGAAGCTTTCTTCTCCCCGAATAATACCTCCGATGATGGCGCCTTTGGCCATGTTCATATGGCTGATTGGTTTCTTTGTGATGAGTGAATGGGGTTTGGCAACAAACTCCAGAACCTCAGCATTGATGCCACTCAGACACTTGATCGAAGTTACCTCGGCATCCATGGTAAATCTGACAATATGGCTCGCAGTCGCCAGTTTCTTGTTGATCACACTATCAATGCCCAGGTTCTGGGATATGTCGATATAGTCTATGTTTTCAACAAGCGCAATGGTCCTTTTTACACCAAGTTTTTTGGCATGCAGACAGGTCAGTATGTTGGTTTCAGAATTGTTGGTGCAGGCAATGAAGGCATCAGTAGTTCGTATTCCTTCATCTTCCAATAACTGAATATCACGGCCGTCGCCATTGATGATGAGGGTATCTTCCAGATAATTCACCAACTGAGCACTCTTTTCTTTATCCATTTCAACAAGCTTGATACTCAGGTTTTTTTCAAGCCTTTTGGCAGTGGTGCGGCCAACACGGCCACCTCCAAGGATCATCACATTGCGGATATCAATCCTGGTTTTACCGCCAAGCTTAAGCAAGGAGTCGATGCCACCGGGTTTTGTTATTAAATAAACCAGGTCGTTGACCATGATCTTGTCGTTGCCTTTGGGAATGATTGTTTGTGAATTCCTGTGAATGGCAACAGCCCTGAAATCAAGATGTGGGTATTCCTGTGCTATCTGGTTGAGGGTTTTATCAGAAACAGGTGCTTTTTCACCGAGCTTGATAAGGAACAAAAACAACTTTCCATCGCTGAAATCAAAAACTTCAGTGGCTGCAGTTTGTCTGAGCAGGCTGGTGATCTCTGTGGCTGCAATGTCTTCCGGACAAACGAGGCTGTCGATGCCCATCTGACTGAAATAGGCCAAATTGGCTGGTAAAAGATATTCCAGGTTGTTCACCCTGGCAATAGACCTTTTTGCACCCAACTGTTTGGCCAGTGCAGCGGTAACGATGTTTGTTCTTTCATCATGCAGGACAGAAATCAAAAGGTCTGTTTTCTTGATGTTGGCGTTTTTAAGGACTTCAATAGAGGTGGAATCTCCTTTAATGGCAAGGAGGTCAGAATGGGATTCAACCATTCTGATCAGGTCTTCCTGGGGATCGACAATAATAATATTGTGATTTTCCATGGAAAGCTCTTGTGCAAGGTGCAATCCCACTTCTCCATCACCTGCGATGACAATGTTCATTTCTTTATTACTTTTTTCTCGCTGCTAATTTAGCAGATAAGTTACTAAAAAACGCAAATATTAGTGCGATAATTGTTAAAGTCAATATGCCACAGAGAAATCATCCCAGTCGAGTCCGGCATTCAACTTTTCCCTCCATTGCTGCAGTGCATGATAAGACAATGGCAAGGTAACCATCAACTCCTCGTCTGGTGGCAATAATAGCAAGGGGTTTCCTGATGGCTCGATGATACCTGAATCTCCGGTATGTTCGACACCGTTGCCATCTGCTCCTACCCTGTTGATACCTGCAACATAGGCAAGGTTTTCAATAGACCTTGCCACAAGAAGGGATTTCCATACATCAGAGCGTATAGAAGGCCAGTTGGCTACATAAATCAACAGGTCGTATTCATACTTGTTGAATTGAAACCTGTTCTTGCTCCATACAGGAAAACGGAGATCATAACATATTAAAGGCATTATTTTCCATCCTTTATAATCAATCACTACCCTTGATTTTCCCATGGAAAAACGCTCATGTTCGTTTCCCATCCTGAACAGATGTCTCTTGTCGTATATCCTGTATAAACCATCTGGCGTTACCCAGTAAAGCCTGTTATAATATTTGCCTTTGTCTTCCACGATGATACTTCCGGTAACGGCACAACCTTTATGACTGGCAATCAATTTCATCCATTGAAAAGTTGGGCCGTCCCAGGGCTCAGCTACTTCTTCGGGATGTATGATAAATCCGGTGTTAAACATTTCTGGCAGGATAAATATGTCGGTGCTTTCTTTGTATGACATGATCTTGTCCTCCAGCATATGAAGGTTGTTGTCCTTATCTTTCCATGCCAGTGATGTTTGTATCAATGTGATTTTCAGATCTTGCATAAAATATTGGCGGCTTTATCTAATGTTTCTTCTTTCTTGGCAAAACAAAAACGGAGGACCTTATAATCCGGGGCTTTTTCATAAAACGGAGAAACTGGTATGGATGCGATCCTGTGATCCTGGATGAGCTGCATTGAAAATTCCTGGTCACTCATTTCAGAAATATCACGGTAATCAAGTAATTGAAAATATGTTCCGTGAGATGGGATGACCTTAAAGCGTGAGCTGCTCAGCTTGCGAAGGAAATAGTCCCGCTTTTGCTGATAAAAGGTTCCCAGGTTCAGGAATGTACTTTTGTCTGACAGGAAGTCAGCAATGGCATATTGAATTGGTGTGTTGCATGTAAAGACAATAAACTGATGTGACTTCCTGAACTCTTTCATCATAGGTTCCGGAGCAAGTACATAACCCATTTTCCATCCGGTAGCATGATAGGTTTTTCCAAACGAACCGATCACAAAACTCCTTCCTGCCAGATCCGGATACCGGCTAAGACTTAAATGAGGCAATCCGTCAAAGATCAGGTGTTCATATACTTCATCGCTCAGGATCAGGATGTTGGTGTTTTTGGTGATTTCCTGCAGTTGACGGATGTCTTCCTCATACAACACGCTTCCTGAAGGATTATGTGGTGAATTGAGGATGATCATCCTGGTGGAAGGGCTGACTGTCCTGCGAACTTCTTCCCAGGGAATCCTGTAATCTGGGAAAGTCAATGGAATATTTTTTACAATACCACCACAGAGTGTCACATTGGGCGCGTAACTATCGTACGCCGGCTCAAAAATGATTACCTCATCCCCTTTCTTGATGGTGGAAATGATGGCTGCAAAAATCCCTTCCGTAGCTCCTGCCACAATATTGATTTCCTTTTCAGGATGATAATAGGCGCCATGAAGACAAGCTGTTTTATCGGATATACGCTCTCTCAGGATCTTTACCCCGGGCATCGGAGCATACTGATTGTAGCCTTTTTTCATGTAAAAGTGGATACGGTTGATGAGTTCCGCTGACACCTCGAAATCCGGGAATCCCTGTGAGAGGTTTATGGCGTCATGATTTGCCGCTTCCTTTGACATCACTGCAAAAATAGAAGTTTCAATCTTGGGAAGCTTTGAACCAATTTCTTTCGAATTTGTATATTCCATCAAATAGTTAAGTTTTTACAGGTTTGGTATATCAAAATCATAAACTTTTGTCGGGAAGCTAAAAGTATTTAATTTTTATAAACTATGAAAATCCGGCCGGATTTTTAAGGCCAAAATGATAACTTTGTATGGTCAACGTCTGAAATTCAAACAAATAATATGAAAACAATCGATAATTACAATTTTAAAGGCAAAAAGGCACTCATCAGGGTTGATTTTAATGTGCCCCTGAATGATAGATACGAGATTACGGACACAACCAGGATTGATGCGGCATTGCCAACAATACGCAAGATCCTTAACGAAGGTGGTGCAGTCATCCTGATGTCGCATCTGGGAAGACCAAAAAGCGGACCGGAAGAGAAGTTTTCTTTGAAACACCTGACTACCTACCTTAGTGAAAAGCTTGGACGCAAAGTAAAATTTGCAATCGATTGCATAGGTGAACCTGCCACTTCGAAGGCTGATTCTTTGAAAGAAGGTGATGTCTTGCTCCTTGAAAACCTGCGGTTCCATGACGAGGAGAAGAAAGGGGACGAGGCTTTTGCTTCTGAACTTTCAAAGCTCGGTGATGTATACGTGAATGATGCATTTGGTACCGCACACAGGGCCCATGCGTCCACAGCAGTCATAGCCAAATTTTTTCCGAAGGATAAAATCTTCGGATATATCATGGGCAATGAAATTGAAAATATCAACAAGGTTTTAGAAGATGTCAAGAGGCCCTTTACTGCGATTCTCGGAGGGGCCAAGGTTTCAGGAAAGATTGAGATCATCAGAAATCTCCTGGATAAGGTTGACAACCTGATCATCGGGGGTGGTATGATGTTTACTTTTATCAAAGCCAAAGGGGGTCAGGTTGGTAATTCGCTGGTAGAAGAGGACCTTCTCGATATTGCACGTAAGACCATGATAAAAGCCAGGGATATGGGTGTAAACCTTTTGATACCGGTGGATACACTTGCCGCGGATTCCTTTAACAACGATGCTGACAGGAAAACAGTGCCTGCATCTGAAGTGCCGGATGGATGGATGGGACTTGATATCGGTCCTGAAACAGTCAGGATGTACGATGAAATGATCAGTAAATCAAAAACCCTCCTTTGGAATGGACCCATGGGCGTTTTTGAGTTCGGTAATTTTGAAGAAGGCACCAAATGCATTGCTGAAGCTGTTGCCAAAGCAACAAAAAATGGCGCTTTCAGCTTGATTGGAGGTGGAGATTCGGTGGCAGCCATCAACAAATACAACCTTGCCGATCAGGTTAGTTATGTGTCTACAGGAGGCGGAGCCATGCTCGAGTACATTGAAGGGAAAGAGCTTCCTGGCGTGAAAGCCATAGTGGGATAATCATATTATCTCTTCCGCATCATCTTTCATATCATTCCACTTTTCCATTTTGAGCTTTGGAATAAGCATTGGAAACAATGGTTCTACACGCTTGTAAAGCAGTGATCCTGACCTCATTTTAGGGGTAATGACTGTCTGGCCCGGATCAAAAGAATTGATGATAAAAATGATAATACTCAGGATAAAGGCTGCCTTGAGAATGCCAAAAATGGCTCCGGCCAGCTTATTGAGAAAACCAAGCGCAATGACATTGATGAATTTCTCCAGTATCCTGCCAACGAGGATCACTGCAAACACTACGAGAAGAAATGTGACGATGAAAGCGATGATGCCCAGGTATTTTTCATTGATGTCGAAGTTTCTTCCAAGGAAATCTCCGGCAAAATAGGAGAAATGTATGGCTGCCCATATTCCTCCTATCAAAGCAATAAGAGATGCAAGTTCAATGATAAAGCCTTTGGTGAAACCCCGGTAAAGGAACCAGAGAATGGGAATGATGAGAATAATGTCAAGTATGTTCATTTTTTTAGTCTTCGGGTTAATTCTGTTGCAAAAATGAATTCGTTGAGTTTTTTATTGTCTGAACTGAGTATTTCCTCTTTAGAGCCACCCCACCAGACTTTCCCATTGGCAATGTACGCAACCTTATCTCCAATGTTCAGAACAGAATTCATATCATGGGTATTCACGATCGTGGTTATTTGAAATTCCTTTGTTATTTCACTGATCAGTTCGTCGATAAGTCCTGCTGTTTTGGGATCCAGCCCGGAGTTGGGTTCATCGCAGAAGAGGTATTTGGGATTCATGGCTATGGCCCTGGCAATGGCAACCCTTTTTGTCATGCCGCCACTTAGTTCTGATGGCATGAGATTATTTGCCTTATTGAGGTTTACCCGGTCAAGGCAAAAATTCACCCTGTCGAGTTTTTCGGCCGAGCTTTGTTTGGTTAAAAGGTTCAGTGGGAACATAACGTTTTGCTCGACCGTCATATAGTCAAATAGTGCCCCGCCCTGGAAAAGCATACCCATTTCCTGACGGAGTTTCTTTCGCTCTTTTGTTTTCATCCTGGAGAAGACCCTTCCATCATAGTCAACTTCTCCCTGATCAATATTGTATAAACCCACAAGACATTTCATAAAGACCGTTTTTCCCGATCCGCTTTGACCTATGATCAGATTGTTTTTCCCTTCTTCAAAAAGGAAAGAGACATCATCCAGGACCTTATTTTCCCCGAAAGATTTATCTATGTGCCTGGCTTCTATCATGTCAGTAATAATTGAGTGAGGATAAGGTTAAAAATAATAATCAGGATAGAGGATTGTACCACGGCTTTGGTGCTTGCACTTCCAACATCCAGGGCGCCTCCTTTGGTGATATATCCATAAAAAGCAGAAACTGAGGCAATGATGTAGGCAAAAACCACTGTTTTTGTGAGGGCGTAGGTAATGGAATAGGGATCAAACCAGGATCGTATTCCTATGATATAATCATGGGATGTGACAAGGTTGGTGGTCACACAGGCAAGCCATCCGCCAAAAATTCCAAGGAACATGCTGATGATGATCAGAAAAGGATTAATAATAATGGCGGCAGATATTTTGGGCAGGATCAGGAAGTTAGCAGAGTTGATGCCCATGATCTCAAGGGCATCAATTTGTTCCGTAACCTTCATAGTGCCTATTTCAGAGGCTATGCGTGATCCAACTTTTCCTGCAAGAATCAATGAAATAATGGTGGGTGAAAATTCCAGAACTATACCCTGACGTGTTGTAAAACCAACCATGGTCATAGGTACCAATGGGGTATCAATGTTAAAGGCGGTTTGTAAAGCAAGAACAGCCCCCATAAATACCGATATAATGGCAACGATACCCAGGGATTCTACGCCAAGGCTATAGAACTCTGTAAAAAGCTGTTTCCAGAAAAATCGCCATTTTTGTGGCCTCTGGATCACATCCCGCATCAACAAAAAATATTTTCCAAAAAGCATGATCATTCCCTGCCGTATTTAAACGCTAAGTTAATCATATTTTGATAACGAATCCAACAGAAGCATTTATGAGCTGTTCTCTTTTGCTTTTCGAAATGACATATGGGTGTCAGCCACAATAAAAACGGCTTATTTTCATTATATTTGTTGAAGATTTGTTTTAATAGTACCTTCTTCTATGTCCTGAATAATAAACAATAGATGTTTGCGATAAAAATAAATAGAGGCTCTTTTATAATAGGTGTATTCATTGCCATATTTATATGCTCGGCTTGCTCGTCAACACGATACAACCACAGAAGAAAACCGAAAAGAAGAAACTGCGATTGTCCCAGATGGAGTATGGAGTTAAAGCATATACCCGAGCATATTTATTATTATGGCTGATTATTCTGCAATACTTTCCAGATATCTTCCCCGTGATTCTGTTGAAATGGTCATCGGATTGCTACAGGAGTATAAAGTGCATCTTAAAATTGCCAGAGGCAGGTCATCAAAGCTGGGGGACTTCCGACCACCTGTGAATGGAGGTGCCAGAAGAGTGTCTGTTAACAACGACCTTAATAAGTTTGCTTTTCTTATTACCCTGATTCATGAAATTGCCCATGTTTATGTATGGATAAATTACAGGAATCGTGTAAAACCTCATGGGAATGAATGGAAAATGGCTTACACGGAATTGATGATGCCTTTTATTGAGGAGCAGTTGTTCCCTGATGACATACAAAAAGCTCTGTTGGCTTATTTCAGGAATCCTAAAGCATCAAGTGTTGCAGACCGCAATTTGCATAAAGTGTTAAAAGCATATGATGACAAGCCCACGGTTTTCCTGGAAGATATTCCGGAAAATGGTTATTTTGTGATAAAATCAGGAAGGATCTTCCGGAAAATGGGTAAAATCAGGACAAGGTACCGTTGCATGAGCTATAATGATAAAAAGGTGTATCTTGTTAATGCACTGGCGGAGGTTAAACCTTATACAATGGAAAATGAATAAATAATCATTAAAACATAGCAACTTATGCAGGAAAAAAACAACTTTTGCGTAATAATGGCAGGCGGTATTGGTGCCAGGTTCTGGCCTATGAGCAGGACATCTCATCCAAAGCAGTTCATTGATATTTTGGGGACAGGAAGGACATTGATACAGCAGACTTTTGACAGGATGAAGCGGGTTTGTCCGGCAGAAAATATCTACATTGTCACCAATGGTATTTACAAAGAGCTGATCATGGATCAGCTTGAGGGGTTCAGGGAGGAGCAGATCCTTTGTGAACCCATGAGAAGAAATACAGCACCTTGTATTGCATATGCCAATTACAGGATCAAACAGAAAACCCCGGATGCATGTATTGTCGTTGCTCCTTCAGATCATATCATTCTAAAGGAAGATGAATTTGTAAGAAATATTAATTCCGCACTGAAAGCCGTGGCTGAGAATAACTGGCTGATGACCCTGGGCATCAAGCCAAGTCGTCCGGATACAGGTTATGGATATATTCAGTTTGAAGAAGGATCGGTTTACTCTGATGACAATATGATCAGAAAAGTGAAGACATTCACTGAAAAGCCAAATCTGGAGCTTGCGGAAACCTTTCTTAAAAGTGGTGATTTTCTTTGGAACTCCGGGATCTTCATCTGGTCATTGAAGAGTATCATGAAGGCTTTTGAGGTGCACCTGGAAGATGTGGATGCCCTGTTCAAAGAGGGTGAAGATCTTTATAACACGCCTGAGGAAGAATCCTTTATTGAAAAAACCTATTCTATTTGCAGGAATATTTCCATTGACTATGGCGTTATGGAAAAAGCCGAAAACGTTTATGTGCGGGCCAGCGATTTCGGATGGTCCGACCTCGGAACCTGGGGCTCGTTGTATGATATCCGGTCTAAAGATGATAAAGGCAATGCCGTGATCGGTAAAAATGTGATGCTGTATAATACCAACAACTGTATCATCAATGTCCCCAAGGATAAGCTGGTTGTGGTTCAGGGACTGGAAGAATTTATCATCGTGGAGGAAGAAGGCACCCTCCTTATTTGCAAAAAGGCGGATGAGCAAAACATCCGCCAGATCGTCAGTGATGTAAAAATAGAAAAAGGGGAAAAGTACGTTTAGGTAGTCATAACACATCTCACTTCAGGATCACCGCCGATATTAAAAAATTTCTTAAGGGTTCTTAATTTCTCATCAGGGATTATGGTCTTTCTATTTACTTAGTATCATTTTTTTAGAAATATTCCACTTTTTTGGTGTTTTTATTGCCATTGAAGTGAGTTTTTATTGGGCCTCCAGCCCTTGAAAAGGGCGGCGGAATCTCAGAACTCCT
>JAGYLD010000023.1 GCA_018401355.1 Bacteroidales bacterium | reverse complement strand
AAGGCCTGCTGAGATCAATGCTTTCTGGCAGGATGCCTATCCCGGCATAGATACCATACCGGTTAAAGTCAGGCAGATGCAGGATGCAGGATATATTCCTGTGGCAAGTTTTATCCTGCCGGAAGAATGCTGGACAAAGTATTTCTACGAACCTCAGGTTGCAGCCGACAAAGTTTTCCTGGAAAAATACGCCGGAAACAAAAAGGCGCAAGCATTCATCTCCAACCAACGGCACGAAGAAAAGCTATACTACAAGTATAAGGATTTTTATGGGTATGTTTTTTATGTTGGGAAGAAGGTCTGACCAGGATGCAATAAACCGGCAATGAATACTTCAAAGATCACTGATCCTTAATCTTCAATCGTTAATCGCTAGGATTGAAGATTAGCGACCATCGAACGGGAACGTTTAGCGACCTCCTTTGACCAGAAGCCAAATTGCCAGCGACATCTCCCCCAGGATGCTTGGAATTGCGACCAAGGCAAGGAATATTGAACTATAATCTTTGTAGTCAGGAAGCAGAAAATGTGCCCCGGTATCTACCATGTACATAATCCCTGCAATCACCAGGAATATTGCGATCAATTTGGGTTTTCCAATGATCCGTCCCAGCAAAATCAGGTGGATCCCAAAAAAGAAAAGGCCAATCAGCCATATGATATTGAAGGTTTCAGCCTGCCGGAGAATTTCCTGGCCTGTCACCGATGCCAATGCAAGGGGAAGGGCAAAAATGGCAACGCCCATGATGGCAGCATGCATCATCCTGAAAAGGGTACTCAGTCCAGACAGATAATGGCTTTTATACAATTCATATAACGCCCATGCAACAACAACATCGAAGACAACGGTAACAATGAATGCCATTATCCCAAACCTTACGACCATACTGTTCTCCTGAATGGTGATCAATGGATCCTTAAAAATGGACTCAAGCACAAAAAAGTTTGCGAATATGGCAGCAAAGAAAATAATCAAATAGCTGACTCCTGCTATGATGGATAGGTTTCTTTGTTTCATGGTTTTAACAATTAGACTTTCTACAGAAAATAATTTGCATGCATGTTATAACAACCTGGGTTTGGGAATGTTTAATCCGAGCAAGGCAAACAGTGTTATATAATTTTTGGTATTTTAAGGATAAGGCTTTTATGTCAGTAGTTCTGAGCAATTTGACTATTGTCCAATGCTGGCGAGCAAAGAGAAAAATCTGTGAAAATCCGTGTAATCTGTGGTAAAAACCCCTTTGCTGGCAATTAAAGTATTATTGTCTACAACCCCGATTTGTGCCTTTTGGGAATATCTTCCTTTTCCCTGTTTATTAATGTTTCCGCTTTTCCGGTCTTGAATTGATAGCTCAACCGAAAAAATAATGGAACTGCAGGGAGCTTAAGATTTCCGTGATAACTGCTTGTTAAATTTTGCGTCTCAATTTCTGTCCCTTGGTAAACAAAAGTTTTAGCAAAGGGTAGTGCCACCACAACACCAATTTTAATGTTATTCTTAAAGGTTTTATCAAGGGATAAAATGTAAAGGGCATCAGAAAAAGTATTTTCCTGAATATTATATTTTACAGTTGAGTATTGTAATGTTCCGGAGATTGCAAAATTGCGTTTAAAAGAAAGGACAGAAGAAAAACCGGCTTCAAAAACCCAATTATTTCTTTTTTCAACATTATAATGTCTGGCCAGGCTGTTACCGGATGTTGTCTGGTTGTATAAACAAACAGTGGGACTTATTGTGAGTGCACCGAATTTCAGTGAGCCTTGAAATTGTACACCAAGCTGATGAATGTTCCCAAGGTTTTGCAACTGCGTTTCAAAAACAACACTATCGTTCAAAAAAGTCAGATTGTTAATGGCATTACTCAGGTTCTCATAAAACAGCCGGGATGAAATATAACTGACCTTGAACCGAACGGAGTGCTCTGCATAAATACGATGTCTGAATTCCGGCTCCAGCAGAGGGTTTCCTTTGCTTACTGAGTATGGGCTTCCAATGTAAATGGAAGGATTTAGCTGAAACACATTCGGTCGGTTAACTGAACGTCTGTATGAGAGCAGGAGATTTTGCTGATCATTGATCCTGAATTGGTAAGTTAGATATGGCAATACTGAAAGCTTCGTTTTGTGGATATCATTCTTCAATTCAGTTTCAGCATATTCGATTCTTAACCCCATATTAAAATGATATCCAGGTTTCTTATAATGAAGCGTTCCGTAAAGTGCATAAACCTGTTCATTGTAGCCGAAGCTGGTTTTGGATTCATTTCGCATAGACTTCAGCCCTGCTTTAGCCCCTGTATTCAACATTATCTTTTCACCCAACGGGTTTGAGTAATCAATTTTTATGCTTGTCGAAACTTGCTCCGGCTTATCAATATTAAGGATGGAAGCTGTTCCTGCATCATCTTTGTTAAGATAAGATACTGAACTGTTTGCCTTTAGGTATGAATTACTAAGATCAATAAGCAGTTCCCCCCCCTGCTTATTAAACAAGTGCTTATAATACAATGAATTGAAAATATTCAGGTTTTTATCGGTTTCCTCCTGCAGGGTATTCCAGATTCGGTTTTCATCCCCGGCAATCTTCATAAAAACCTCTCCATCCTGCTCATAGGAGTATGGATTAACTGATCCATAGTAATTGATAATATCCTGAGATGTTGCATAGTAATCAAATCCATAATGGAACTTATGCGAAAGATTTTTTTGCTTCACCTGCTTGAGAGAAGTAATATTGAGAACCTGACCGGTTCCCTTGGTTTGCATTTTAAAAGTCTCCTCAATATTCTCGAAGTTAATCTCCCCGTTATAAGATGTGTAAATGTTTAATTTTTTGAATCGGTACTGAATACTATAATTAGGGAAGGAATAAACAATAGATCTCGATGTGGGTATTTCAGTATAAAAATGTCCACTAATGCCTGTATCATTTTCATTTTTTAAAATAATATTTACAACGCCTGACACATTCCCATCGTAATTTGAAGGTGGCGTGTTTATGATTTCGACCCGATCGATAAGTGATGGGTTTATCTGGCTAATATAGCTTTGATCGCGTTCTTTCCCGTCTACTAAAAGAAGGATATCCCTGCTGCCTTCGATGGATATATTTTGTTTCAGATCAATTTGCAAACCGGGGATATGCCTGAGCAAATCCGGTGCATTACCTGATGCTGCAAGGATTTTTTTGTTCACAAAAAAAATGGTCCTGTCATTTTCTGTTTTTCCTTTGGGCCGTTCTCCGGCCACTATAATCTCATCCATAAATAGTATTGAATCCTGCAGACAAATAATCCCGGCATCACAAATCCCGACATTTAGTGTTTCAAGTCTCTTTGTAACACTTTTGTATCCTACCGAGGATACCTGAAGCATGTATTTCCCGCTTTTGATCTGGCTAATGGTAAACATCCCTTTTTCATCTGTAATAGTTCCTGATAAAAATGTTGGTTTATCTTCTGAGCTTGTCATCAAGACAACTGTGGCATATGGAACAGGCTGGGCACTTTTTTGCTCAATAATTTTTCCGGTAACCAGGCAATCTGTTTGTGCCTGAAGTCCGGAAGATAAAATGATTACAGCAAGAAAGAAAATAATTTTTACATCTTTAAATTGTCTTCCTGAAAGTTTATTAGAATTTTTCATCGCATCGACATTTTATGTTTATAATGCAAATGGATGAAGATATCAGGAGACAACCTAATTATTGGTATATACAGCAAGGATTTGTTACCTGCGGAAAGAAGGGATAAAAAAAATGGTACGAAATGTATAAATCAGGGATGAATGGATAGGAGAAATTGCCGGGAAAGCTTATCAAATATTTTGGTGTTCTGACGTGAAACCGGTATTATATTATTGCTTCCTTTTAGTTTCAGCTTGTATCCCAGCGAATTCCCATCTTTTACAATTACTTTTTTCAAATTCACGATAAAAGCCCTGTGTGTCCGCATAAGGTAAGGAATATCAACAAGCTGCTTTTCAATCTCTCCTATTGAATTCCGGATGATTACATCAAAAGTTTTACCCTGCTTTATGAGGTGAAAAACTACGTAATTTCCTTCTGATTCGGCATAAATAAACTCATTGGTCAGGAAACTCAGGTCTTCCTTTTTTGCTTTTGATTTAATGTTTATCAACTCTTCTGTCTTTTCTTCTGGCTTGTTTTGTCCCTTAATTTGATACTCCTGAAATATTTCAGGAGCAAAAGCAAAGCGGATGTTCAATAACGATGGGAAAAGCACTGGGATAATTCCTATAAGTACCGACCGGAAAAAAGAATTAAAGAAAGTAGTCAGGTTCCATCGTGAACCTTGATTTTCGATAATAAAACCGGCAAAGTACACAGCAAGCCCTATACATGACAGAATAATAAAAATTGAAAGCAGCTCTTTTGAAACAGTCCAGACCTCATCTTTCGAGAAACAATTTGTTCGTTTTATAATCACAGCCACAATAAATACTGCAGCTGATATTAACAAGGAGTATAACAACATAGTAAAATTAAAACTAAAGGAACGGGCCTCGTGCATTCGAAGTGGCTGATAAATAGCAGCAAATAAAAAAAGGACAATAGTAAACGCTAAAGTCCCCCATAATGGCTTTTGGATCAGAAAACTTTGAGGATATTTTCTGTTCAAAAAGGATTTTATTTGGTTTTTAACTCTATACATTTTGTTTATTCATGTGAGATATTTTCTTAGTAAGCAGCTCAAAGGCACTCCATGCATCTCCACCATTCAACTTCAAAAAAGACTGTGCAATAGCTTGTGATTTTAAATGGCAGCTCTGCAGCATAAGCTTTCCGGTTGAGATTTACTTAAGTAAAATTACTAAATTCCTCAAAACAGTTACAAGAGGGGGTGTGCACTTTGCAAACATCTGTAAAAGAGCGAAATGTATTTTGTATCATCCAGGTAAAAAGTGAGATGTTTTTGAATAAGTTTCGGCCACCAGCAAATCAGCAGCAAGATTTTATCTCAAAAATTTCAATATTTTTGTACCCGTTTACGCTTAAACTTTGCAGAACCATAACAACAATATAATTTCACATCGCATTCACATCACCGGACTGGTGCAGGGGGTGGGATTCAGGCCTTTCGTTTACAGGATGGCCGTTAAGCATCATATCCATGGCAGCGTTGAAAACCGGAACGATGGTGTACATATTTTGGCGGAAGGTACAGGGCATCACCTGGAAAACTTCCTTCAGTCGTTGCACCTGGAAGCTCCTCCTGCCTCTGAAATCACCGGCATGGAAGTTCATGATGCCGAAACACAGAACCTGGAAGGCTTCCACATCGTGAAGAGCTCCAACTCTTCGGAGGAGATCACACGGGTCAGTCCCGATATCGCCACATGCGAGGAATGCATCATGGATATGAAAAGGCAGGATCACCGCATCAACTACCCATTCATCAACTGTACCAACTGCGGACCGCGCTTTACCATCATCCAGGATCTGCCATACGACCGGGGGATGACGACCATGGCACCATTCGAGATGTGCCCGCAATGCAGGGCCGAATATGAGAACATCCGGGACCGGCGCTTCCATGCTCAGCCGGTGGCTTGCAAACATTGCGGTCCAACGTATTCCATGATTGATGACGGCCACAAAATCACCAATCTCTATGAAATCCTGCATGTTTTTGCACAAAAGATACGCGAAGGAAGCATTGTCGCCATCAAAGGCATGGGAGGCTTTCACCTGGCCTGTGATGCCAGGAAAGAAAATGCTGTGAGAATACTGCGGGAGTGCAAACAACGTGACGGAAAGCCTTTTGCCGTTATGTTCCGTGATCTGACTGCGCTGGAAGAATATGTTCACGTTAATGAAGCCGAACGCAGGATTATCACTTCATGGAGGCGCCCCATTGTCATCCTGAAAACAAAGAAAGAACTGGCACCGGACGTGAGCGTTGGATTTCCGACCGTTGGAGCCATGCTGCCATATATGCCCATGCATCACCTCATCTTTGAAAGCATCCATGCACCTGCGCTGGTGATGACCAGTGGTAACATTTCCGATGAACCCATTGTGATTGACAACGAATTGGCCCGGCAACATCTTAAAGACATCACCCGCAACTTTATTACATACAACCGTGAGATACACAACCGTACCGACGACTCCGTGGCCATGATCGTCAACGGCAGAGAAAGGCTCCTGCGCCGTTCACGAGGATACGTTCCAGATCCGGTGGAAACCAACCTCAATGTGGATGGCATCATGGGTGCAGGCGCAGAGCTCGTAAACTGTTTCTGCTTAGGCAAAGGAAAACAAGCCATCCTGAGCCAGCACATCGGGGACCTAAAAAATATTGAGACTCTGGAGTTTTACGAAGAGTCTGTTGAGCTCTTCAAACGGCTGTTCCGCACCAACCTGCAAATTGTAGCCTGCGACCTGCATCCCGATTACCTTTCTACAAAATGGGCTGAACAGCAAGGCCTTGAAATCGTTAAAGTACAACACCACCACGCCCACATTGCTTCCTGCATGGCTGAACACGGACTGGATGAGAAAGTCATCGGCATCGCCATGGATGGCGTAGGACTTGGTGATGACGAAAACATCTGGGGCGGGGAGTTCTTTGTGTGCGATTATGAAAATTACCAGCGGATATATCATCTGGATTATGTCCCGCAACCCGGCGGAGATGCTGCAACCAGGTATCCCTGGCAAATGGCGGTTTCATACCTTTATCATTATTTTGGGAATTCATTTCGCGATAAAAACCTACCCTTCCTGGAAACCATCGATGATATTAAGGTTAACCTTGTGCTCAGGGCCATTGATAAAAAACTGAACTGTCCTCTCACCTCCAGTACCGGAAGGTTATTTGATGCAGTTTCAGCACTCACCAATACATGTACAGAATCAACTTTCCATGCCGAAGCACCCATGCGCATGGAATCCAAAATCATGGAAAAAGTGGAAGAATCCTATGAATTTGATTTACCGGAAGACTATATCTCACTTAAGTCGATCTTTAAAGGGATTACAGAAGACATCCTTTCGGGTACAGGTAAAGATGTTATCGCTGCAAAATTCCACAATACAGTTATAAACATTATCTTAGCAGCCTCTTTGAAAATCCGGGGAGAACAAAGAATAAACAAAGTAGTTTTATCGGGAGGCACCTTCCAGAACAGATATCTGTTGGAAAATGCCGAAACGAAACTCAAAGAAGAAGGGTTTGATGTTTATACCCATGAACGGGTACCTTCCAACGATGGAGGTATCGCCCTCGGACAACTGATGATCGCTGCAAAAAGGAGGACAATATGTGCTTAAGTATACCTGCAAAAATAGAATCCATAGATGGTGAGATGGCCATGGTCTCCGTCGGGGGAGCCCGCTACAAGGCCAGTCTTCAAATGATTGATGATGCAAATATCGGCGATTATGTGCTCCTGCACGCCGGCTTTGCCCTACAAAAGCTCTCGGAGGAGGATGCAAAGGAGACCTTGCGTCTGTTCGATGAGCTGGAAGATATCAACAACCAGGATGAGGCTTTGACATAACCATGAAGTTCATTGACGAATACCGCGACAGAGAGCTGGTACAGCGCATCCTGAAAGAGATCAGGCATATTTCCACCAGAGATATCAGCCTGATGGAGGTTTGTGGAGGCCATACCATGGCTATACAAAAGTTTGGTATCCCTTCCCTCCTGCCCACAACAATCAAGTTACTTTCAGGACCGGGTTGTCCTGTTTGTGTCTCCAGCCGCCGCTTCATTGACCATGCCATTGCCATTGCACGCAAGGAAAAACATATCATCGCCACTTTCGGAGACCTGATCCGTGTACCAGGTTCTACTTCCAGCCTTGAAAAAGAAAAGGCGAACGGTGCCGACATACGCATCGTTTATTCCATCCTGGATGCCATCAACCTGGCAAAAAGTCATCCGGACCATAAAATAGTTTTCCTGGGTATTGGTTTTGAAACCACTGCACCGGGAACGGCCCTCGGTATCCTGAAAGCTAAGCAGGAACAGCTTCATAATTTCTCTCTCCTCAGCTCACACAAGATCATGCCACCGGCTATGGAAGCCCTCATCGACGAAGGAGTGCAGATCGACGGCTACATTGCTCCCGGCCATGTAAGCACAATCACCGGCACCGGCATGTATCAGAAAATTACAAAAAAATACAAAGTAGGCTGTGTGGTCGCCGGCTTCGAGCCCACCGACCTGCTGAAAGCCATTTACATGCTGGTGCAGCAACATGAGCATGACAATCCGAAGGTGGAAATTGCCTACACACGGGCTGTAAGGTCTGAAGGCAACAAAAAGGCCAAAGAAGCTATGGAAGAAGTCTTTGAGCTGCAGGATGACTGGTGGCGGGGACTGGGCATACTCCCGGCCAGCGGATTGAAGCTCAGGGACATATACCGCAACTTTGATGCTTCAGAAGTAATTGAGGTTGATATTGAACCCACAAAAGAAGATAAGGGATGCATTTGCGGAGAAATTCTGAAGGGTATAAGCAAGCCATCGGACTGCAAGCTTTTCGGAAGAGTATGCACCCCACAGGCACCTGTTGGAGCATGCATGGTGTCAAGTGAAGGTGCTTGTGCTGCGTTTTATAGGTATCGGGGGAGCTAATAGAAATATCATACCCACCCCCTATCACCCTCCCTGCTGGCAGGGCAGGGAGGTGAGTAAGCGAATATAATTATCAATGGCAAAGGACAAAATACTATTGGCACACGGCTCAGGCGGAAAGATCACCCATGAACTGATCAACAATCTCTTCGTGAAATATTTCAGGAATCCTTTTTTGGAAAAACAAACCGATTCAGCCATTCTACCCGGTTACAATGAGTTCCTGGCATTCACAACCGATGGTTTTGTGGTTGACCCCATCTTTTTCCCCGGCGGCGATATCGGTAAGCTGGCCGTGGCAGGAACTGTTAACGACCTGGCAGTTTCAGGTGCCGTACCCAAATACCTGAGCTGCTCTTTTATTATTGAAGAAGGACTATTGATATCAGACCTGGAAAAGATCGTGGCATCCATGGCTGAAGAAGCAGCAAAAGCAGATGTACCTATAGTCACCGGTGACACTAAAGTTGTAAACAAATCCAAGTGTGATAAGATATTTATCACAACTTCAGGTATTGGTTTCCTGCCGGATGTGCATAAAAAAATCAGTACCGGCCCGGACATACATCCAGGCGACAAAATAATCATCAATGGTAGCATTGCCGACCATGGTATGGCTGTGTTGGCGGCAAGGAACGATATGGAACTGCAGGCCGAAATACTTTCAGATTGTGCTTCCCTCAACGGACTTATCCGAAGCGTGCTTGACGCAGGAATCAACATAAAATTCATGCGTGATGCTACCCGTGGTGGCCTGGCGAATGTGATGGCAGAATTGTCATCAGGAAAAAGCTATGGCCTGCATCTGGATGAAAACAAAATCCTGGTGCAGGAAAATGTCAGGGGCATTTGCGAGATACTGGGGTTTGACCCGCTTTATGTTGCCAATGAAGGAAAAGTAGTGATGGTGACAGGAGAAAAAGATGCAGAAAAAGCATTGGAAATCATAAAAAAGCATCAGCATGGCAGGGATGCTGCCATCATTGGAGAAGCAACCACCGAACATCCTGGCAAAGCATGGCTGACCACCGGTATCGGCGGCAAACGTATTATCGACATGCTGGCAGGGGAGCAACTGCCACGGATATGTTAAACCATCTAATGGCCGTATTCGTTGTAATATTTCTGGATTGCATCTGCAAGGTCTTCAAACATTACATAATGGTTTTTGCAACCAGCCCGTGAACAGATGCTCACCACTCCTCCAATCTCAATCTCGAACTTTACCATATTGGCATCGCAAACCTTGCACAGAATATCCGAATTGAGTTCTTTATGACAATGGGGACAAGCAAAATGCACAATGTCATTTTTATTTATGGGAATGCTTGATTCATGGTCGTAACAACCATAAATGGAACAAAGCCAGATATTCCCCTCTGTGCCGTTGACCTTTGCATTGCATAATACGCTCGGATAATCGCCCAGTTTCTTTTTGTAGTCCATCAGAGATTTTCCGCAATGCTTGCATTTTAAATTTAAGGAAAATGGTTTTACCATGACACCTCCGGGTTTTAAGTATTTAATGAATAATATTCTTTCGCACGTAACGCTGAGTAAACCGGCATATCGTTTCTTTGATTTTTACCATAAAATAAACAAAGGATGTTCACAAAGCCGTACAAAACAGGAATTCCAATTTATATATCTAAATATAATCAAACAAAACCTCAAAAGCAAGAAAAAATTAAAAAAGTTATAATACAACCCTCTCATTGTTAATTAATTAACAAAACCTGGCCTTACTCTGGGTTTGTTTTATTAATTTTGCTTTTCTAAAGACTTAGCCGCGATGCACGAACTATCCATTGCTATGAACATCATCGATATTGTGGAAGCTGAGAAAGCAAAAAACAATGCGGAGAAAATTCAATCAATTGAGCTGGAGGTGGGCAATTTATCTGGTGTGGTCATGGAAGCATTGAAGTTTGCTTTTGATGAGGCATTAAAGTCTTCTTCTTTCAATGATGCAAAAATTATATACCAGGAAGTGAAAGGAATAGCAGAATGCAGTGCCTGCGGTCATCGTTTTAAAACTGAGGATTACGTAACGCCCTGTCCTGAATGTATGCACCCATACAGTGACATCATCCAGGGTAAGGATATGCGGATAAAATCCATTGTAATTGAATAACTTAAAAAAATCAATAATTATGTGCGGAACATGCGGATGCGGCGAAACCGGCGCCGTAAAAATCAGGAAACCAGGGGAAGAAATCCACGAACATGAACACGAACATGAACATGATCATGGCGGGCACACACACAACCACCCACACACACACCATCACCATCATCACGAGCACCATACAGATGATGATCATCATCACAGCCATCATGCACATGACCATCATCATGCAGATCACGAGCATTCCCACGGGATGGAGATACAATTGGAACAGGACATACTGCAAAAAAACAACCTGCTGGCCGAAAGGAACAGGGGTTTCTTTGAAGCCCGTAACATCCTTGCATTGAATATGGTTTCGTCACCTGGATCGGGAAAAACAACCATCCTGGAAAAAACCATAAAAAAGCTTAAAGATGTGCTGCCCTTATTCATCATCGAAGGTGACCAGCAAACCATGAATGATGCGCAGCGCATTGAAGATGCCGGAGCACCGGTTGTCCAGGTAAACACCGGATCAGGATGCCATCTGGATTCTGACATGGTCAATAAGGCGGTCAGAAAACTTGAGCCAGCCACGGATTCAATCGTGCTGATTGAAAATGTAGGCAACCTTGTGTGCCCAAGCATGTTTGACCTGGGAGAGAACTTCAGGGTGGTGATCATGAGCGTAACGGAAGGCGACGATAAACCTCTGAAGTATCCAAACATGTTTGAAACTTCTGACCTTTGCATCATCAACAAAACCGACTTACTCCCCTATGTCGACTTCGATGTGGAAAAAGCAAAGGAATATGCCAGGAAGGTAAACCACCACCTGGATTTTTTCGAAGTCTCCGCCAAAACCGGTGAGGGAATAGAAGCCTGGATGGAATGGTTGAAAAAAAAGCATCAAGAGCTTAAAGCTTAAGGAATTACAAAGCATGCAATCCCTTACCATGCACCCCATTGGCATCGTTCACACACCTTATGTGGATATGGCCCCAGTCAGGCCGGATGAAAATATTGAAGGTGAATTCTACCTCGATGTTGACCCAAAATACCAAACAGCCCTGCAAAACCTGGATGAGTTCAGCCACATCATTGTCCTGTTTTATTTCGACAGAACCAAGAAAGTGCACCTTACAGCACATCCTCCGAATTTCCCGGGCAAGGAAGTCGGTGTATTTGCCAGTCGATCACCTTTCCGTCCCAACCACATTGGCATGGACATCGTAAAGTTACTCAGAATTAAAGAAAACAGGATCTATACTTCCCACCTTGACATCCTGGATAACACCCCATTGCTCGACATCAAACCATATGTTCCTGATATTGATTTGAAAGCAGATGCCAGCAACGGATGGATATATCCTGTTAAATTTTAACACTGTTAAATAATTAACAAAATCTTTGGAAATATACAACAGGCATATTACTTTTGTGCATTGCATTTATTGAAAGAAGGCTGAATTAGTGCATATGAAGCATTTACCTCACAAAACCATTGCCAGGCTGAGTCAGTATCGCCGGGCATTACTTTTATGTCACGCCAAAGGCAAGACACACATTTTTTCCCATGAGATAGCCAAAATACTTCACATTACTGCTGTGCAGGTAAGAAGGGATATTATGCTGATTGGCTACACCGGGACCCTTCGCAAAGGCTATAATATTAAAGACCTCATAGATCTGATCGGAAGGATTATCGACAGTGAAGAAGGCATCAACGTAAGCGTTATCGGGGTTGGAAACCTGGGCCGGGCCATCGTCAACTATTTTAGTGGTAGAAGGACCAAGCTCAGCATCGTTGCATGTTTTGATGTAGACTCCAATAAAATCGGCAAAAAAACAAGCGGCATTGAAATCTTTCACATCGACGATCTTCAGAGGATCATTGAAGAAAAGAACATAAAGATCGGGATCATGACGGTTCCATCGGAACAGGCTATAGATATAGCAGAATTACTGGTCAAAGCCGGAATAAAAGGGATCCTTAACTATACACCCAAACCCGTAAATGTTCCCAAAGATGTGTTTCTTGAAGAGTATGATATGATCACCTCCCTGGAGAAAGTGGCTTTCTTTGTAAAAACCCACGATTGAATTTAAACCATCGTTATTCTGGTACCGCCATCGTCAACACCCAGCAAAGATGATTTGGTGATTATGGTATCCTTTCCACTATTTTCCACAAAGTTTATTGCGGCTCTGATCTTGGGAGCCATGCTTCCTTCTGCAAAATGCCCTTCTTCAAGATAGCACCTTGCCTCAGCAATATTCATCTTGTCAATGGTCTTTTCCTGGGGTGTGTTAAAGTTTATACATACTTTAGGCACATCGGTGAGGATGAAAAATTTATCTGCATTCAGCTGTGCTGCCATCAGGGCAGATGCAAGATCTTTGTCGATCACAGCGTCAATACCTTGCAGTTTATTTTCTTTAACGTAAAAAACCGGAATACCTCCACCACCAACGGCAATCACAATATGCCCTTCATTAGCAATGCGCCTGATGGTCTTGATGTTATTGATCACCAATGGCTTGGGTGATGCCACCACTTTCCTGAATCCCCGACCTCTTGGATCCTCAGCAAAAACAGATTTAGTCTCCTTTGCCATCTTATCGGCTTCTTCCTTTTCATAGAAAGGACCAACAGGTTTGGTCGGATTAGAAAAAGCCGGGTCATCTTTGTTAACTATCACCTGTGTGATGATCGTGATGATATCGCGCTCAATATCACTTGCATTTAAAACATTTCGAAATTGCTGTTCGATGACATAACCAACATAGCCCTGGGAATAAGCCACGCTGATGTCCAGCGGCATGTCGGGCAACCCATACATCTTATTGGCAGCATAATTTGCCAGGATGATGTTACCGACCTGGGGTCCGTTGCCATGTGTCAGTACAAAATTATACCCTCTTTTGATGAGCTTAAGCAGTTTCTCACAGGTCTGATAGGCGTTGTCTTCCACCTCATCGATGGATCCCTTTTGTCCTTCACGGATCAGAGCATTTCCGCCAAAAGCAACAACAGCAAGCTTTTTCATTACTTAAATTTTTTTTTTGGTAAAGCTATAAAATAACCAGGTAATATACATTCCAACGGTATAATTTTCTGTAAATTGTCATTTTTCTTATCTTCACCAGGAATTCATGTGTATTGGAAACCAAAATTATGAATTTGCGATCAAAAACCAACACTTTCAGTCCCGGGCTCATTGCAGGACCTGTTGTGGCACTTCTGGTACTGATCTTTGGCAACCTGTATCCCGGAAAACCTGAAGTAACATATACTCTGGCAGTTGCCCTATTAATGGCGATATGGTGGATCACGGAAGCTGTACCGCTTGCTGTCACTTCCCTCCTGCCAGTGGCATTATTCCCTTTACTTGGCATCATGGAAGGCAAAGCTGTTGCTGCCACTTACTTTAACCATGTGATCTTTCTTTTCCTCGGAGGGTTTATCCTGGCACTTGCCATGCAAAAATGGAACCTGCACCGCCGAATCGCCCTAAAAATACTAATGCTTACCGGCACCAGCCCTGCGAGGATCCTGCTTGGATTCATGTTTGCTACGGCCTTTCTTTCCATGTGGAT
This sequence comes from Bacteroidales bacterium, assembly GCA_018401355.1. Taxonomy (GTDB): domain Bacteria; phylum Bacteroidota; class Bacteroidia; order Bacteroidales; family B18-G4; genus M55B132. The sequence goes on along the minus strand of JAGYLD010000023.1, from coordinate 18,334 downwards.
ATCAAACACCGCCACTGCAATGCTTATGATCCCGATTGTGATGTCCATCATCCAGGAATTGTCAAAAAGCAATACGGAGAAAACCATTGGCCGGTTCTCCATCGGATTGCTTCTAGGAATCGCTTACAGTGCCTCCATTGGAGGAATAGCCACACTGGTAGGCACGCCACCAAACCTGTCCTTTGCCAGGATATTTCATATATATTTCCAGGATGCCCCTGAAATAAGCTTTGCAAGATGGTTTATCTTTGCTCTGCCTATCAGCATCGCATTTTTTACGATTGCATATTTCTACCTGTACCTCAGCTTCCGCCCCAAAAAGAAAGACTGGCAATCATCATCAAGCCAGATGTTCAGGAAACAATATTCCAAACTAGGCAGAATGAGCTATGAAGAACTTGTGGTTTTTATAGCTTTTATAATGATAGCATTGCTATGGCTGCTTCGCGCCGACATTGACCTGGGTTTCATCAGGATCACAGGATGGTCAAACATTTTCAACACCCCGGATTATATTGATGACGGCACCATCGCAATTTTCATTGCGGTAGTCCTCTTTGCCATTCCCTCCGGGAAAAGGAACCAGGGCCGGATTATGGACTGGAAGACAGCAGTGAACCTCCCATGGGCCATCGTATTGTTGTTTGGAGGGGGATTTGCACTTGCCAGTGGCTTTAAAGAATCAGGCCTTTCATCCTGGTTTGGTGAGCAACTGAGCTTTGTGGACCAGGCTTCTCCGATCGTAATTATATTCACCATCGCAATACTGATGACTTTTCTTACCGAACTGACCTCCAACACAGCCACTACGGAAATGATCCTGCCCATCCTTGCAGGTTTGTCCGTCAGCATTGAGATCAACCCCTTGTACCTGATGCTCCCTGCCACATTGTCGGCATCCATGGCCTTTATGTTGCCGGTGGCAACACCTCCCAATGCCATCATCTTTGGAACCAACCGGCTTCGTGTCATAGATATGGCCAAAACAGGACTCATCCTGAATATTCTGGGCACCATCATTGTGACCTTGGGTGTCTATTTCCTGGGATCACTTATTTTTGATATGGATATAAACAGTTTCCCTGCATGGACAACCCCGGTCAAGTGAAGAACCAACGCCTGGCTTATATTTTAGCCCTTATCGCCATCCTTTTTTGGTCAACCATCGGATCAGCGTTTAAGCTGGCACTCGATCACATCACCTTTATGGAAGTCCTGCTTTATGCTTCATTCATAGCGATAATTGCTTTGTCTGTTATCCTTTTTATACAGGGAAAGGTAACGCTACTGCTTAAAACCAGTATGAAAGACATTGCCCGTTCTGCTTTGTTCGGTTTTTTGAACCCATTCCTGTATTACATGGTTCTGGTTAAAGCTTATGATATCCTGCAGGCCCAGGAAGCTGTAGCATTGAACTATACCTGGCCCATCGCGTTGGTATTGTTATCCATCCCTTTATTAAAACAAAAGATCGGGCTTAAAAGCATACTTGCACTGTTCATCAGCTTTTTCGGTATCCTGGTAATCATCACCAAAGGCAAATTCAATGCTTTTGATTTCAGTGAACCGCTGGGAATATCTCTGGCTCTTGGCAGCTCTGTGGTATGGGCAATTTATTGGATTGTCAACCTCCGGGATAAAAGGAATGAGATCCCAAAACTGCTGCTAAACTTTGGTTTCGGTTTTCTGTATACGCTGGTGGTGGCGATCATCACAGGAAGCCTCCGCGTTCTGCCCTGGGAAGGATACGTTGGCGTTATATATATTGGACTCTTCGAGATGGGCTTCACCTTTGCCTTATGGCTTACTGCCCTCCGCCTGTCCGAAACCACAGCCAGAGTGAGTAACCTTATATTCATCTCTCCGTTTTTATCATTGTTTTTCATCTCCCTTGCAGTTGGAGAAAAGATCATGTTTTCCACGTTTACAGGATTGTTCTTTATCGTTGCAGGCATCTTCCTGCAACAGATCAGCCGAAGAAGAATGCAAAGAATCAGAAAAGCTTGATTTATCCTTCTTATCTTTGCAGCATGAAACCAAAACGCATCGCCTTCCAGACGCTGGGCTGCAAACTAAATTTCTCAGAGTCATCGACGATCATGAGGGGCCTGCTTTCTGAAGGTTATGAGGCAGTCAGCCATAAAGAAGATGCGGATGTCTATGTGATCCATACCTGCATGGTTACTGCCCAGGCAGAAAAAAAATGCAGGGCTGCCATCAGGCAGGTAAAAAAAAGGAATTCTGATGCCACCGTTGCGGTGATAGGATGTTTCGCAGAACTAAAAGGATCAGAGATCGCCGCCATGTCAGAGGCAGATATCATCCTTGGTAATAATGAGAAGTATGATCTTGCACGATATATCATTGAATATGCCTCAGGCAAAAAAAAAATACTGAAGCCCGGCATGGAAACCAGGTCCCTGGGATATATACCAGCCTATTCTTCCGGAGACAGAACAAGGTCTTTCCTGAAGATACAGGATGGCTGTGATTATTTCTGTGCCTACTGTACCATCCCGCTGGCAAGGGGACGAAGCAGGAGCCTGACCATCACCGAAACAATGAATCTTGCCAGGGAAGCAGTAAAAACCGGAGCCAGGGAGATCATCCTCACAGGAGTGAACATCGGTGATTTCGGGAAACCAAATGGAGAACAACTCATTGACCTGCTCAGGGCACTTGACAAACTGGAAGGAATAGACAGGTTAAGAGTATCTTCCATCGAACCTAACCTCCTGAGTGATGAAATCATAGAATTTATTGCCGGCTCGCAAAAATTTGCACCACACTTTCACCTGCCCTTGCAATCAGGTTGTGACAAAGTGCTGAAAATGATGAACAGAAAATACAATACAGCATTGTTTGAATCAAAAGTGCAGAAAATATTACAAACCATGCCACATGCCTGTATTGCAATAGATGTAATCGTTGGGTTCCCGGGGGAACAGGAGTTGGACTTCCTTGAAACAAAAAAACTCCTGGAGAAAATGGATATTGCTTATCTTCACGTCTTCACTTATAGCGTCAGAGCCAACACCCGGGCAGGCCAGATGGAAGAACAGGTCCCGGTTTTTGTGAGAAAGGGCAGAAGCAGGGAATTACATGAATTATCAGATCTGAAAAAAGAAAACTTCTATAAGAAAAATACGGGTAGAACAGTGAGTGTCTTATTTGAATCCGGCAAACACAAAGGATTCATGCATGGGTTTTCTGAAAACTATATCAAAGTAAAAACAAAATACAACCGTGATTACGTGAACAGGATCATACAAGTCCATCTTGACAAGATTGACGTTGACGGATTGTATATACATCAATAACCCTGTTATTATGAATTTGGAAAAGATCACAATGGATGTTTGCAAACTGGCAAAGGACACAGGTAGTTTCATAGACTCAGAAGCCAGCCGGTTCAGCAGAACTGACATAGAGCTAAAAGACAGGAACAATTTTGTAACTTATGTAGACAAAGAATCAGAGAAGATGCTTATTGATAGCTTGTCAAGGATATTACCTGGTTCTACTTTTATTGCGGAAGAAAACACTTTAGAGCATAAAGTATCAGAGCTTACATGGATCATTGATCCTTTGGACGGCACAACCAATTACATTCACAGGCTTCCTGTATATTCCATCAGCATCGCGCTGATGAAGGAACAGGAACTTGTTATGGGCGTTGTATATGAAATCAACAACGATGAGTGCTTTTATTCATGGAAGGAGGCTCCGGCATACCTAAACCATGATACAATAACTGTATCCCGGAACAAGGTCTTGGATGACTGCCTGATCGCCACTGGATTTCCTTATTATGATTATAGCGGGCTTGAAAATTACCTTGCCCTGTTCAAAGACCTGATGAAAAGAACCCGTGGCATACGCAGGATGGGATCCGCTGCAGTTGATCTTGCATATGTTGCCTGTGGAAGGTTCGATACCTTTTTCGAATATGGGCTCAATCCATGGGATGTTGCTGCAGGAGCATTCCTTGTGCAACAGGCCGGTGGAAAAGTCAGCAATTTCAGCAATAGACCGGAATATCTATTCACCAAAGAAATTGTTGCAAGCAATAGCTTTGTACATGAAGAATTTATGAAGGCCGTTACGAATTTCTTTGGATAAAATTTCAAAAAACTCTATTATTGTGTATGCATTTCTAACTCATTTTCTATGGCTTCATCATTGAAAAAGCAAATCGATAAAAAGCACAGGGAAAATCCACTACGAAGTATAGCCAAGGCCATTAGCTGGAGGCTGATTGCTTCAGGAACAACTTTTTTGATCGTCTTTGTAATTTTCAGACGATACTCGGAAAAGACATTCAATGAAGTGCTGGAAACTGCTTCATTCATTACCATTGTTGAACTCTTCGCCAAGTTGATTTTTTACTACCTTCACGAAAGGCTATGGACCAACATCAGATGGGGGAAGGAATGGAAAAGAAATTACTGGCAAAGGAATGCCTGGAGAAAATTGTATCGTGACAAACACATCATTTAATAAAGGAATATATGTCAGCATCCTTGTTTAAAAAATTCCTCCTGACCACTGCTTTTATGGCCGGGCTATCGGCCCCGGGACAGGAAGAGCCTATCCTTGATACTGTTTCCCCAAATCAAACACTTATTTATAAGTTTGATATCAAGGAAAATATAGCTCCACCAGTTTGGCGGACTACCAAACTGGCTATGGAAGAAGCACATAAGATGGATGCGGACATCATCCTCATCCATATGAACACTTATGGTGGCACCGTGGATGCTGCGGACTCTATCCGAACCAGGATACTAAATTCCAAGATACCTGTTTGGGTTTTTATTGATAACAATGCAGCTTCTGCCGGCGCTCTTATCGCCATCGCCTGTGACAGCATATATATGAATCCTGTAGCATCCATCGGTGCGGCCACGGTGGTTGATCAGGGAGGGAAACCTGTCCCTGACAAATATCAGTCATATATGCGTTCCTGGATGCGTTCAACCGCAGAAGCAAACGGGCGCGACCCCGACATTGCACAAGCCATGGTAGATCCGGATATTTATATCCCCGGCATCAGCGACACCGGAAAAGTCCTGACACTAACCACAAGTGAAGCAATCAAGTATGGTTTCTGTGAAGGCAAAGCAGAAAATGTCAATGAAATCCTGGAAAAGAACCGGGTTACCGAATATACGATCATCAAGCAGGAGATCACAGGGATGGACAAAGTGATCGGATTCCTCATCAACCCCCTTATCAGTGGCATTCTGATCATGGTCATCGTAGGGGGAATATATTTTGAACTCCAGTCACCTGGCATCGGGTTTCCCATCGTAGCTTCTTTCGTAGCAGCCCTCCTGTATTTTGCCCCCCTTTACCTTGAGGGACTTGCCGACAACTGGGAAATAATCATTTTTGTGGTGGGGATCGTACTTGTCCTTGTAGAAATCTTTGCCATCCCGGGCTTCGGAGTAGCAGGCATCTCCGGAATAGTGCTGATTATTGCCGGACTGATGCTCAGTTTGCTTGGCAATGTGGGATGGGATTTCAGCGGAGTAAACATTGAAAATATCCTGGAAGCTTTCTTTATCGTTACTATTGCCATCTTCCTGGCACTACTGGGATCCATTTGGCTGAGCAAGAAGCTTTTCACAACTACGATCTTTGGCCATCTGGCCCTTGACAAGATCCAAGATAAAGCAGAAGGATACACTTCTGCCGATATAACTTATACCGGCATGCTTGGACAGGAAGGGGAAGCATTTACCGTTTTGCGCCCCTCAGGAAAGGTCATAATTGGTGATGATGTATATGACGCCACTGCCGTCAGCGGTTATATCGATAAAGGGAGAAAAATTAAGGTTGTTGATTACCAGACAACACAGCTTTTTGTTATGAAAGTAGATACAAAAGAAGACGATGAGTTATGAGTGACAGAATAAAAGTCATACGGGAAGATATTACCAAAATGGATGTCGATGCAATCGTCAACGCTGCCAACAAAAGCCTCCTGGGAGGTGGAGGTGTAGACGGGGCCATTCACAGGGCTGCAGGGCCCGACCTGTTGGAAGAATGCCGTGCCCTGAATGGTTGCCAGACAGGAAAAGCAAAGATCACCAGAGGATATAAGCTGCCTGCAAGACATGTTATTCACACGGTTGGACCAGTTTGGAACGGTGGAAAATACAATGAAGAATCATTGCTTGCAGAATGTTACAGGGAAAGCCTGGAACTGGCAGTAACAAATAACTGCAAAACCATCGCATTTCCAAACATCAGTACCGGAATATATGGTTTTCCTAAAAAGCCTGCCGCAGAAATCGCCCTTCGAACGGCCGGTGAATTCCTTAGTAATGACCACTTTATCAAAGAAATTCTTTTTGTGTGTTTCGATGATGAAAACTACAACATCTACATAGAGTTATTGAAATAATTGGCCGCATAGCCGTCCTGCTCACATCAAAATCCTATATTTGCTTCGTTAATGATACGTTGATGCCACAATTAAAATTAACCGGTTTTTTGTGTATTGGTTTTCTTTGTTTGTCTAGTTTTTCATTCGGACAAACCATCAAAAAAGAATTGAGGGCTAAGCGCATTGAGGGCAATATCAAGATCAACGGGATCCTGGATGAACCGGAATGGAAGCAAGCAGATTCTGCAAAAGACTTTTTTCAGTTCAATCCCTATAACGGCAAAATGCCATCCCAGCCAACGGTTGTAAAAGTACTGTACAACGACAACAGCATTTACCTGGGAGCAATCATGTATGATTCATCACCCGACAGCATCCTTACCGAACTTGGTATCAGGGATGCCAACAACCTCAACGCCGATGAATTTACTGCCGATATCTCTCCATATAATGACGGGTTAAATGCCTTTGAGTTCAGGATATCAGCCTCCGGCGTTCAGGGCGATGCCAAGCTATCGCCCAACGACCATGACCGTTCCTGGGATGCTGTCTGGAAAAGCGCAGCAATCATTACTGATAGCGGTTGGATAGCAGAGATGGAAATACCCTATTCAGCCCTAAGATTCCCAAAAAAAGATGTTCAGTCCTGGAGCATCAACTTCTGGAGAGGTATACGCCGGCAAAGAGAATGGGACACCTGGAACTATGTTAACAATAAGCTGGATGGAGTGCTGAACCAGGCTGGCGTGCTAACCGGCCTCAACAATATAAAACCCCCGCTGAGGCTTTCATTCGTGCCTTATTTAGCAGGATATGCCGAAAAAAAACCCAGTGAAACTTCCTGGAACTATAATTATAACTACGGCATGGATGTTAAACTGGGACTGAGCGAAAGTTTTACCTTCGATGCAACGTTAATACCCGACTTCGGGCAGGTTGAATCCGACGATATCATCGTAGATCTCAGTCCGTTCGAGATCTACTACGAAGAAAAGAGGCCGTTTTTTACAGAAGGTACAGAACTTTTTAGTAAAGGTGAGGTTTTCTATTCAAGAAGGATCGGCGGCACCCCTTCAGGTTATTCAGATGTTGAAGAAGACACAACCCTGATAATAAAAAAGAATCCTGAAAAAATCCGCCTGCTGAATGCCTCCAAGATATCTGGACGGACAAGCCGTGGGCTTGGGATCGGATTATTCAATGCTGTCACGGCAAACTCCTGGGCCGAGGTAGTAGATACCACAGGAAGAAATTACAAAATCCTTACAGAGCCTGCTACCAACTACAATATGCTTGTTTTTGACCAGTCGCTGAAAAACAACTCCTTTATCAGCTTTTATAATACAAATGTCTACAGGGGCAAGAACGATTATACCGCCAATGTCAGCGGAACCCAGTTCCACCTTGAAGACAGGAAAAATATGTTTGCCCTTAATGCTCTTGGAAATATCAGCCAACAATATTTTCCGGATGATAAGCCGGATTTTGGATTTAAATACTTTGCTGAATTGGCAAAAATAAGTGGAAATTTCAGGTTCGAATTATGGCAAAACATGGAAAGTGATCATTATGATCCCAATGACATGGGATTCCTGAGAAACAACAATGAGTTTTCTAATGGGCTTGAACTGGACTACAACTTTTTCGACCCTTTCTGGAAACTTATCGAGTGGGGAAACGATTTCTCAGCCAGACTTTCATATCTCTATGCACCAAGGCTGTACAGTTCCCTTAACCTTGATTTTTCCAGCAGGGCTACCTGGAAGAACTACCTGACAACAGGCATAAGCATAGGTATCCGTCCCATAGAAAAACATGACCATTTTGAAGCCAGGACCCCGGGAAGGCATATTGTTTTACCTCCTGATTTTGATGTAACTGCATTTTTCTCTCCTGATTACAGGAAAAAATTTGTAATTGATCTTCGGGGCGGCATTTGGAAATCAAGTGGGTACGATCAGTCGGGCTTTTCTTTCTCTGTTGCCCCGAGAATTCGTTTCAGCGACAGGTCCCTCCTGAAATACCGTTTTGAGTTTTCCCGTTCATTTAACGATATTGGATATGTGACTGACAGTACCACAGGCAGTGGAAGCCAGGCCATTATTTTTGGGACACGGAACTTACAGAACATTGAAAACACTTTGGATATCAGCTACATATTTAATCCAAAAACCAGCCTTTCCCTCAGGGCAAGGCATTATTGGTTCACTGTAGAATATAAAGATTTTTACGATCTACTGGAAGATGGACATTTGCGACCAAACGGATACAGCGACAACCACAACCTTTCATTCAACGCTTTCAACATCGACATGATCTTCACCTGGGAGTTTGCGCCCGGAAGTGAATTGCTGCTGGTATACAAAAACAATGTATTTACCGATAACCCGGATATCCCAAAAGATTACTTTCTTAATGTAAAAGATACCTTTAACAACCCAATGACAAATTCTTTTTCTATCAAGGTGTTGTATTATTTGGATTATCAGTATTTTAAGAAACGCAAAGGATAGATGAGGCACGGAGATTCTCACCGCAGAGGCACTAAGAATATCTGCGCCTTCCTCAATCTTCTCGCCTTCCAGAAACATAATTATCAACCGACAAACAAACCTCCTCCGCAAACTCAATGCCCCTTTTAACCAATGAATCAATATCTTTTACTCCCATACCACGGTATAATTCATAAATGATCCCGGCATTAAAACTGTCACCAGCTCCAATTGTGCTCACTGGATTGATATCAGGAACAGGATAATATTTTTTCAATCCTTCTCCGAAAACCATGACTCCATTCCTGTTCATGGTATATATCAGCATCTTGCAACTAACGGACTGGCAGATCTTCCAGGCCTCTTCAGGACTTTTAACATCGAAGATGGTGTGAAAGTCTTCATCAGAGCCTCTTACAAGGTTTGAAAGACGTATATTTTCAAGAACCATTTCCCGCTTCTCATTCATTTCATGCTTATGTGGACTCCGGATATTGGGATCATAAATTATAAATGAACCCGAATCTCTGGCCTTTTCAACATTTGCCAGGATCTTATCCCTAACACTTTTCGAAAGTGAATAAAAAGAACCAAAAAGCAAGATGTCATCCCGGTGAAAATCCGGCACTGTCTGAGGCAGTCTCTTTTGGGGGTAAATTTTATAAAAAGAATAATGTGCATTGGTTTCTTTATCCAGGAAAGCCAGAGCAATGGCTGTTTTTCCATCCTCATACCTGTAAATATCCCTGACATCCACACCATTTTCTGCAAGAAAACCAATGATCTGCTCTCCTGCCATGTCTTTGGCTGTTTCCGAAATAAGCCTAACCGGCAAACCACATCGGCCAAGAGAAACCGATGTATTCAGCATGGATCCACCAGGCCGGGCACCAACAGGCTGCCCATCAAGAAATATTATATCAAGCAGAATTTCCCCGATGGTGAAGACCATAAATTATCAGTAACAATTTTTTCGAAATTACAACATTTATCTTAATCAACTTTCTCACTCTGTGCGTTTTTTAAACATATTAAAGCATGCAGAAAAATAATCAACAAAACATTTATGCATTGGGAGCAAATATATTGTGAAAACAAGGCTGCTTTAAAAAATATGAATAAAATATATGTAAGGACTTCAGCATTATTACGACAAAACTTTAAACATCATACAATTAATTAAACAAAATCTGCAACACCAAATAAATCGTAACAATGAACCTCATACAAAAAGCACTAGTAATAATCTTTTCAGCACTTCTGTTTGAAGCTCATTCCCAAGGTTGTAATGATGCCGGATTATGTACAACCGGGAATTTTGGTAACAGCCATTCTCTGCAAAAAGAAAGATACACAACAGAACTTAGCTACATTTTCGGATTGGGAGAAGCACAAACCATCCTGCAAACGTTTCAATTTGACCAAAGAATGATGTTAATGCAAGGCAAAATACAGTTTCTTCTTCGTGTTCCCTTTGTCTATGTGCATGGAAACCTGGCAAATACAGCAGGCCTTGGAGATGTCACCATTGGTTTTAACGGGATCCTGCATAAGGATAATAACTATCATATATCCGCACTGGTGGCGGGAAAAATTCCTTCCAATGGTTCTAACTTATCCAGGAAAGGAAAAAGCCTGCCTATGGTTTATCAGACAAGCCTCGGAACCTATGATGTTATGGCAGGAATAAACCTACAGCATAGCAGCTGGTTGTGGGGATTGGGATTTCAATATCCCTTTGGCAGCAACCAAAATGGCTTTCTTTATAATGACTGGGCTGACAATGATCTTGCCCAGGAGTATTGGGAATCAGCCGGATTAAAACGTGGACCCGACCTTGTTTTTAGAGCAGATAAAATGCTTTTACTCAGGAATAATAATAATTTGCAACCCGGGCTTACCGTGATATTCCGAATACAAAAAGATAAGATTAATGTAAACGGAGAAGATATCGAAGTCAACGGTTCAGATGGCATTACCATCAATGCGAATCTCTCGTACAATATAAACTTTGAGAACAATGCATCGTTGAAACTGCTTGCTGCAGCACCGATCATAACAAAAGAAGTCAGGCCTGACGGACTCACACGTTCTTTTGTACTCTCTGTCATATACACACTTGGAAAACCTAAAAAGGAAACACTTCAACCGATTTCCTGGCCAGAAAAACCAGATAAGTAACAAAAACCTTTATGTTCACATTGTTGCATAACACACAATGTATTCAATGAAAAAAACTAAACTATACTAAGCCAGATCAATCCATAGCAAAGAGGCTGTCTTTTTGGACAGCCTCTTTATCTTATTTTTCAATAAGGATTTTAAACAATCTCAACCAACTTAATATCAAAAGTCAGGTTTTCCCCTGCCAGTGGATGGTTGGCATCAATAACAATACTTTCATCTTTAATTTCCGCAACATGCACAACCATTTGCTGTCCATCTTGCTGTTTAGTTGCCAACTGCATTCCTACCTTTGGGTCAAGATCAGGTGGAAGCATGCTTTTCGGTACTTCTTGTAACAGATCAGCACGTCTTTCTCCATAAGCATCTGTAACCGGTATTTTTGCAGTCCTGGTTTCATTGAGTTCCATTCCTACAACCGCGTCCTCAAATCCGGGGATCAATTTACCTTCACCCAAAACGAACTCAAGTGGCTCACGGTTTTCAGAGGTATCAAATACCTGACCGTTATCTAATTTTCCTGTATAATGTACTTTTACTTTGTCGTCTTTTTTTGCTTTTGACATATTAACTCCTTGTAATCCTTTAATTAGATTATTGTCTTTGTGGTCTTGCCTCGTTTACACGCAACATCCTGTCCATTACTTTAAAACCGTCAAGTGCTTTAATTGCTGCTTCACCTTCCTCGTCATTGGGCATGATGACAAAACCAAAACCTTTACCGCGACCAGTATCACGGTCTTTAATGATTTTTACGGATTCTACTTCTCCGTATTCGCTAAAAACTTGCTGTAGATCAGATTCCTGCAAGTCATAGTTTAAATTACCTACATAAATGTTCATAGAAAAAAAAATTTAATTAAACAAATATCCCATGTTTAAACACATGGAACAACCTTAATACTATTCTCTGAAAACAACCGGAATTTTCCTGGCAGGCATACCTAAATTGATTCAAGAGTTGGTTATTTAAGGACACCACAAATATATACATATTTTTTTTCTTTGTCACATAAAAATGAGTTAGCTTTATTATTGGTTATATTATTATCTTTAAAGCCCATAATTATCATATAAAGGAATTTATATTATAGCTTATTTTCCATCAATTATTTAGCCTGTGTGCAATTAAAAATGACTGATCAAAACAAACAGCAAAAAAGGGTAATTAACAAGATTATTGAGCACACAGGCATCCCCGTCGAACATCAAAAAATCAATTCAGGATCATTTTTTATTACCCATTACACAGCAGGCCGGGGACACCCTATGTTTTTGCTTCAGTGAAAAACCAAAAACAAAATATGATAAACATTTTTTTTGAACAATGACCAAAATCAATAAGCCTCTATTTTACGCAATCCTCTTACTGGTCAGCCTGTCAGCATGCAGTACGTATAAATCTCCTAAACGATGGACACTTGTTTTTGAAGATGATTTTTCAAGCCTCTCGGATAGCATCTGGCTTATTTCAGACCGGTATTTTTCCAATGAAGTGGTTCGATTTCAACCTGAACATGTTATCCGGCACGACTCGACATTATTTCTGATTGTTAACAAATCTGAAAACGAAGAAGAGAGGTATTATGGATCAGAAATCTGCACACGGAAATACTTCGGTTACGGTCTATATGAAGTGGTGATGCGTGCTGCTCCCGGAAACGGTATTGTCTCATCATTTTTTACCCTTAAGAAAACCTCCGAAGCCGGTAATGAGATTGATATTGAATTTGCCGGGAAAAATCCCAAAGCAATCATTTTTAATGTTTGGGATAAGCACGGACACGAAAATCCTGAAACATTCAACCTCAATTTCAAAGCAAGTGAAGAATACCATAGTTATGCCATTGAATGGACCCCGAGAAAAATCCGTTGGTATGTAGATGGCAAAAGGAAAAGAACCATTTGGGGCCATATCCCCGAAGCACCCCACAGAATATTCATGAACATTTGGGTCACAGGAAATAATGGCTGGGCCGGAAAAACAAATTCTACTTTTTTCCCCTCAGCAGCCGCATACAAAACAGTAAGATTCTATTCCAGAAAAAGTAAAACCCAATAATCAAAAATTTCACACAAATTTAACAATCAGTTTCCTTGCTTTCAATACCTTTGATATCGACCTAAAAAACCCAAACTAACATGAAGAGATTTTTATTGACCATTTTATTGATCATACTGGTTTTCATGCTGGTGATTCATCTTATTCCCATGAATAAGATCCCTGGCGAAAACAAACTGATCATTGAAAAAGACCAACCACTTGTTATTGCCCACCGGGGTGGAAAGGACTTGTGGCCGGAAAACACCATTCCTGCATTTGACAGTGCCATAGCCATAGGAGCCGATATGCTGGAAATGGATGTTGTCCTAACCAAAGATTCTATTCCGGTTGTAATACACGACGACTCCATCGACAGGGTAAGTAACGGAAAGGGAAAAGTCAGGGACTTTTATTTAAAAGACCTTTCAAAGTATGACTTTTCACACCATTTTAAAAACTATAAGGGTAAAAACCCATACAGCAATGCCATTATCTCCATTCCTACACTGGAAGAAGTCCTTCAAAGGTATCGTGGTGTGCCTAAAAGTATTGAGATCAAGGATACAGGAAAACGGGGAAGAACTTCGGCCAGGAGCATAAAAGACTTTCATGACAAATATCTCTGCGGAGACTTAGTTGTCATATCATCATTTGATGATGCCACGATCAAATATTTCAGGAAAATTATGCAAGGTAAACTTTACACTACTGCAGCAACAAAGGAATCAGGAAAATTTTCTGTTTTTAGCATGCTTTTCCTGGATCCTCTAATATATCCACGATATGAGGCCTATCACCTTCCATTTGAATATAAAAATTTCAATCTTGGAAGAAAACGTATTGTAAAAGCAGCCCATCGCAGCAACACAGCCATGCATTACTGGACAATCAATGATTCAGTAAGAATGATTGAATTGCTGGACATCGGAGCTGATGGGATCATTACCGACAGACCGGATATCCTGATTAATATCCTAAAAGATAAAAAAAATCAGACCCTTAAATAGATCAAAGCTTTCCGGAAGATATCGTGTACCACTTTCTTTTTCTCTGGAATACATTTAGGGTTTTTCTTCATTCGGTGTGGCTGGTTTCGCTCCTTCAAGGGTTTTCTTTTCCTTTGACATTTTTTCCATAAAGGTCATTGGATTGATATCGGTATTCCAGATTTCAACTTTTATTCTCAAGTCGCCTTTGCCTTTCTTCTCCCAAATGGTTAAGTATTTCCCTTCATCAGTCACAGGCATCTGCATCTTTGGAGAATGAAAAGTGATCTTATAGGTACCAATTTCAATGAACTCACTACCCATCTTCAAAACCTCAAGTGTTTTCAGATTCATGGCAGTAACTTTTGCCCCTGATTTTATCATCTCCTCCTGGCTTTTCGTTAAAGCAGGCTTACCTTTGATCATCTTGCCATAATTGGGCATGGAAATAACATCATTTGTATAAAAGCCCATCATGGCTTCAATATCCTGGTTTATTGTGGCCTGGGCAAATTTTTGATTAATCTTTTCAATTTGCATCTGCATCCGAAGTGATGGATCTTCTGCATTTCCTTCCTTTTTCTTATCGGAACGTGTCTCAACCTGCCCTATCGCAAATACAGATAAAAACAATGTTACCAAAATAAACCATAATTTTATTGAATTAATTTTTCTCATTAAAGTATCCTCCTGATTTATGAATTAATAAATTTGCACAAAGATATATTTAAAGAAATATAAAATTATGAAAAGAATCCAGGGAAAAACCAACGGCTTGATAATTGTTTTAACAGCGTATATTGCAGCACTTGCCATAGCTTATCTTTGCTATCCCTTTCTCACTGATTATCACCCGGTTGTTATTGCTGCGGTTTTGGATATTATTGGAACCATCGTCATATTTATTTTTTCCGTGGCCTTTAACAATTCTTCCATCTATGATCCTTACTGGAGTGTAGCCCCCCTTCCCATTGCTTTGTACTGGATGTACACAGGCATTCATCCCCCTTCTCCTGTTGCCTGGGTCATTTTTGGTCTAATTTGCTTCTGGGGAATGAGGTTGACCATCAATTGGGCGCGCAGATGGGAAGGTCTTCAGGATGAAGACTGGAGATATGTTGATTTTAGAAAAAAATTCCCTGGATTCTACTGGCCAATTTCGTTTCTTGGCATACATCTTTTCCCAACCATCCTGGTTTTCCTCGGATGCCTGGCAATATATCCTGCCTTGACAACAGACAGCAACACCTTTAACCTGAATGAATTCATTGCCATCATTGTTACACTGGCAGCCGTTTTCATTGAATGGACTTCCGATGAACAGTTAAAAGCCTTTCTCAGAAAAAGAAAAAGTCCGGATGATTTTCTTACGACCGGACTTTGGAAACTATCAAGGCATCCCAATTACTTTGGCGAAGTAACCTTCTGGCTGGGCCTTTCCATCTTTTCATTTGACAAAAACATTTTTGAATGGTGGGTTCTTGCAGGTCCCTTGGCCATGATTCTGCTTTTCGCCTTTATCAGCGTGCCGATGATCGATAAACGAATGGCTGAAAGAAAACCTGGTTATGGGTATTATATGAAAAAATCTTCCGGACTGGTTTTGTGGTTTCCCAAAAAGTAATTCTTTATCATCGCTTGTTCATATTTGTACAGAAATGTTCCTCATCGTACATTCTGAGACATAATTAGACATCAAGCAAATCACACAACTGCTTAACTTTGTGTTACTTGCAAATTTTGGCTTGATTTTGGAAGTTATATATCAGAATTAACTATCAGCTCTCCAATTCTAAGATCGACGTACAAACCAAACCAACCAAAAAATTCATAAAGAGGCATTCTCACCCTGAAGCTTGAAATGCATTGGTAATTCGTAGCACAATTTTAAAAATTCAAGTCATGAAAAACCCAGTATTATTTAGTCTGTCTTTGCTAATAGCATGTACGGCATATCCAGGAATTCAGTCAGAAATAGCTGAAAACACCTCTGATGTCCATTTTACCCGGCCTTTAAATTACAATTTGGGAGAAACTGGGCAAAAATCTGATGTTTCTCACCACAATTCAACATTTTTCGATGAGCAAAACAGCCAGCAAAACTCCAGGGAAATTATCAATTTATTGTTTGATGGCATCAAAAACCTGAAAAGGCAAAATACTATCAGTACTTCAAGAACTTTCCTTACGGTAGAATCATATAGGGATAAGTCCACTCCAATATCTGTCTTCGAAGCGTTCTACCAGGCAAACCTCAGCAATGGAAAGAGTATTGATGACCTGCAACTAAAAAATGGAAGATGCGCCAAAGTTATTACAGATGGACAAAACAACCATTCTCAATTCATTATTGGATTGCTAAAGGGATATGATTTATTTGATAACAATAATGATGCGCTGCGGCTCTATTCACCTTTCAATATGGGAAAATCCCAAAGCAAAAATAAATTCGACATTGGACTTGCAAAAAGGCATTTAAAAAATGGGGAAAGTTTTTCAAAAATCTATTTCAGGCCTAAGACGGATCATCCCAAATTATGTTCAGGCTTTGTGATCATCAACGATGCAACAAAAATTATTAAAAGTGTAGAACTATCAACTAGCCCCAATAATCTTGATGGAAGAGATGGAATGAAAGACCTGAACGTTATGCTTTCTTTTTATTTCAAAGAAAATCCTGATAAACAAGTTGTTTTTGATAAAATTAATATGACATATGATTATAAAGGAGTACATTATGGTCAGCTCCATTCAGTCACAACCTTGGCTGAAATGACATTTTACAACTATGATGATAAATTCTTGTTGCCATTATGTTTCCCACCGGAACTTAATAGTGATGAAGAGAAACTCCTGGCGCTTCCATATAATGATCAACTCTGGACCCAGGAGTATTGTCTCATCTGGGATAAAAAGCAAGCAAACAAAATCTCACAGATCAGTACTGAAGGAATCCTGATAAATTATGGTTCTGATGAAATAAATAACCCACATACTGATTGCCCTTTCATTTACTGGTCAGAACAGAATCGTCTGAATTGGAAAGATTTACCAGGCGCAGCGATTACAGACAAAAATCAGGTAATTCAAAAAAACCACAAAGAAAACCATGAACACGATTACAAACTCGGTTTTTATATCATTGCCGATTGCAACAAGCAGGGTGATTCTATCTATCCCTCATGCCATACTGTATTTTACAACAAAAATTCATATTTTCATGGTGAAAGAAACGATGTCTCACTGGAGTTCATAAACCTTCAATTCGATCTTGTAGAATCATTCAGAAGGCAAATGCATCAAACCATTTGCAAAAGGGGCAGAGTAATAGACGACATGCAAGCGCTTAAAGAAATGTATATGGATTATATGCAAAGGTTGCAGGAAATGCTTCAGGAAATGTCAAAGGATGTTAACCATGGAAAAGACCTTCAGAAAATGGAAATATGGAGAAGCAGGATTGACAGGGAATTACACAAAGAAAGAATAATATAGAAAAAGCCCGGCCGATGCCGGGCTCTATCATGAAAAGATTTGGGCTTATTTGGATTCCTAGTGCTGGATAATTCCTGAGATGTTTCCGTTACCTGTGATGGTTGTTTTTGCGCTGTTCATGAAACCGTTTTGTGAGATGCTGCTCTGGTTAAGGTCACCTGAGATTACAACACCATCACCGAACATTGTTTCACCGATCATGTTGTCGTCACCAGTCTGGCTGATGTCTACATTGTTGAAATCACTTCCATCCTGAAGTTCCACGTTGGTGATGTTGCCGTCACCATCCTGTGCGATGTCGATCACGTTTCCTTCACCACCTGCTACCATTGCGCTTACGAAGTTGAAATCACCTTCTGTCAATACTGTAGTAATGTTATTGTTACCATCCTGAGTGCTATAAAGCAGGTTGCCTTCACCGATCTGGTCAGCAGTAAGTACGTTGCCGTTTCCTGTCTGGTCAGCATATACTTCGTTGTTGTTACCCTCCTGGCTCATGTAAATATCGTTTCCGTCACCAAGTTGTTCTAATTCTGCAATGTTGTTGTTTCCTTCTTGCAGAAGATCTGTGTAATTGGAATTACCAATCTGTGAAAGGGTAAGGTTATTGTTGTTACCATCCTGATCGGCAAAGTTGTCGTTAAAGTTGCCTGTCTGCCCTATGATTGCACTGTTGAAATCACCAGTCTGGAATGTACGGTTGTAGTTATCATCACCAGTCTGTGTTACAGTTACTGTG
>JAGYLD010000022.1 GCA_018401355.1 Bacteroidales bacterium | reverse complement strand
TTTAGTGCTATATTTGGGTGACCCAGTAATATTATTTTGTATTTTTGTGTAAATATCTCATTATGAAGAAAGTTTTAAAAAGAACCATATACCTTAACAGAATTAAGCCTTTCATTGGGAAAGAATTAATAAAAGTGCTAACGGGACAACGTCGTGTCGGTAAAACAACCTTGCTCAAGCAAATCATAGAGATGATTGAAGAGGAAGATAAGGGATCAAATATTATTTACATTAACAAAGAATACAATGAATTTAAACATATCAACACTTTCACAGAGCTTTACGGTCATATAAAGAGACTATTATCTGGTAAAAAAAATAACTATGTTTGCATTGATGAAGTGCAGGAAATTGAAGGGTTTGAGAAAGCACTGAGGCAACTTTTTGCCGAAGGAGTGGACATATATTGCACAGGCAGCAATGCCAATCTGATGTCAGGAGACTTGGCCACACTACTCTCGGGCCGTTATATAGAGTTTCACATCAACAGTCTTTCATACAGGGAATTCCTGCAGATCAATGATCTCCCAAACAATCCTGAATCTTTTAATCTGTATATCCGCTATGGAGGGATGCCATATTTGATACACTTACCCTTTGATGATGAGATAATATACGGATATCTGAAAAGCATTTACAATACAATTATTCTTAAAGATGTTGTGGCTCGTTATAATATCAGGGATATTGATTTCCTGGATCGCCTGGTTGAATACCTTTCGGATAACCTTGGGAATTATATTTCATCAAAAAAGATCAGTGATTTCCTGAAAGCCCAAAGGATCAATTTATCCATCAATACAGTATCAAATTACCTGAAATATTTGATCAATTCGTTTTTCATAAATAAAGTTCAACGCCTGGACATCATCGGTAAAAAAAGGTTTGAGATCAACGATAAGTATTTCTTTTCCGATCTCGGATTGATCCATTCGATTATTCCATTTACTGGCAGCCGTATTGGGAATGTTTTTGAAAACCTGGTTTATAATCAGCTTATTAATAACAATTTTAAAGTCTATGTAGGGAAGCACCAAAATCGGGAAATTGATTTTGTTGCTCAAAAAGGCAAGCAAACAAAATACATACAAGTAGCTTATCTATTATACGAAGAAAAGGTCATGGAAAGGGAGTTCGGCAATTTGTTAAAGATTGGCGATAACCATGAAAAGATCGTTGTCTCCGCCGATGAATATGTTGACGACTTCAAAGGGATCAAACATTATAATATCAGGGATTTTCTTGAAATGGAGGATTGAGGACAAATCGCAAAATGCTCACCACTCGCCAACAATCGATAAATAAACCATACGAAAAAAGGGATTCCATCCCGTAGGATGGAGTCCGTTTATTCTCAAGAATTTCTATTTTTGTCCAAACTAAAAACCACACCATGATCCTCAACTCCTCCGATTGGGCTATCATCATAGCGTTCTTTGCTGTTTCTGTGATGATCGGTTTGCTGGTTTCCCGTAAAGCCGGTAAAAGCTACTCCGAATTCTTTCTCTCAGGAAGGAATATGCCCTGGTGGCTGCTGGGGGTTTCCATGGTAGCAACCACCTTTTCCTGCGATACCCCCAACCTGGTGACCGACATCGTAAGGCAACACGGCGTGGCTGGTAACTGGGCCTGGTGGGCCTTCCTCCTTACCGGCATGCTGACGGTCTTTATTTATGCCAAACTGTGGCGCCGCTCCGGCATCCTTACCGACCTGGAATTCTATGAGATACGATACAGCGGTAAGATGGCCGCCTTCGTCCGTGGTTTCCGTGCTCTTTACCTTGGTTTTTTCTTTAATATAATGGTCATGGCCACCGTTTCCCTCGCCATGATCAAGATCGGCGAGGTGATGCTGGGTTGGTCGCCGGCAAAAACATTGCTGATCTCAATGACGGTAACAGTGATCTACAGCACCCTCGGAGGACTGCGTGGCATCCTGCTGACCGACTTTTTCCAGTTTATCATCTCCATGATCGGCTCCATCGGTGCAGCAATCATCATCCTGAACCTGCCGGAGGTTGGTGGCATCAACGGACTGGTTTCCAACATCAACGTAAAACCTCAACTGCACCTCATTCCCGATATCAACAACATGGATACTTTTATAACCATCCTCATCCTACCCATTGCCGTGCAGTGGTGGAGCGTATGGTACCCGGGAGCGGAACCCGGCGGGGGCGGATATATTGCACAGCGCATGCTATCGGCTAAATCTGAAAAAGGAGCGGTAAAGGCCACCTTGTTTTTCAACCTGGCGCATTATGCCCTCAGGCCCTGGCCCTGGATCCTGGTAGCACTCGCCTCCATCATTGTCTTCCCGGATATTGCCTCCCTCCGCGCAGCCTTCCCCAACGCCGACCCCCAATTCGTACAAAACGACTTTGCCTACCCGGCCATGTTGAGTTATTTGCCAAATGGTTTTCTGGGCCTGGTTGTAGCATCATTGATCGCAGCTTTCATGTCAACCATCTCCACCCACCTGAACTGGGGTTCGTCATATGTAATCAACGACTTTTACAAACGCTTCCTGAAACCAAATGCCAGCGAACGGAACCTTGTATTGATGGGCCGGCTGACCACCGTATTTCTTGTTGTGGTAGCCACACTGTTTGCCTTGCTCCTGAACAATGCCCTGCAGGCTTTCAATATCCTGTTGCAGATTGGTGCCGGCACAGGACTGATCTTCATCCTGCGCTGGTTCTGGTACCGCATCAACGCCTATAGCGAAATTACAGCCATGATCGCTTCGTTCTTAGTAGCCTTATACTTCCAGCTTGTCCACCAATTGACAGGATTGCCGGAGCTTTCTTCGGGATGGCAACTGGTGACAGGGGTAGCTGTCACCACAATCTGCTGGCTCACTGTGACTCTTTTAACCAAGCCGGCAGATAAGAAAACCTTGTTCAGCTTTTATGAGCTTGTCCATCCTGGTGGTCCCGGTTGGAGAAAAGTTGTAGCCATCGCCAGGGAGGAAAACATCATCCTGGAAAAAGATACTTCAGCAAAATGGGACGTGCCGGCTGGCATACTATGCATGCTGCTGGGCTGTTTGATGATATACAGCATGCTTTTTGCTACCGGACACTGGATCTATGGGAATTTTGAATGGGCTGTGGTTTCAACTGCTATGGCGCTGATAAGCATGTGGTTGCTGAGCAGGGCGTGGAGGAGGCTGAGGTTTAGATAAGGGCCTCCAGCCTCTACCAGGGGCCGCAAGCGACTTATTCTTCCACAAACATCTTTCCACAGATTCTTATACTGTTGATAATTTGTTATTTACAAATTTACCAGCGATTCATTTATCTGAGAAATCAAAATTTCACGCGAAAAATTCTTTAAAAATATCTTAAATACAAGTCTCTGTTCCGTTGAAGAAAAGCAACTGGGCAATAACCACTTGTTAATCATTTATTTACAGATTGAAGTCTTTAAGTATTTGACATTTGGCCTCCACTCCAGATGAGGGCTGGAGGCCATTAATTATTTCTTTACATTTGACCCCACCAAAACCAACCACCATGAACCTCAATTTGTCATGGCTGCTGGCTTGGGAAGCCGGGTCTGGAGGACTGAAACAGATCGAAGGGGTCGGTCCTTCCGGGGAAACCATTATGGAGTATTCCGTCTTTGACGCCATCAGGTGCGGCTTTAAGGAAGCCGGATTCATCATCCGTAAGGATTTTGAGGAGGACTTCAGGAAAAGAATCGTTGATAAAATCCAAAACAAAATATCTGTTAAACTCATATTCCAGGAAATGGATGATATGCCGGCAGGATTTACACCCCCTGCCGGCAGGCAAAAACCCTGGGGAACAGGTCATGCCATATGGACAGCCAGAAATACTGTTTCCTCCCCTTTCCTGGTGCTCAATGCTGATGATTTTTACGGTAAAGAAGCATTTTCGGCTGGAATGGGTTTCCTGGAAAATCTCGAAAACACTAAAAGACCGACATTCGGCCTGGTCGGCTACGAAGTTAAAAACACACTCTCTGATCACGGTTCGGTGACCCGGGCCCGATGCGTTACCGGTAGAAACAATAGCCTTACTTTTATAGAAGAGATTTTTGACATCCACAAAACGGAAAATAGGATCTTTTACCTCAATAAGCAGAATCAGGAAGCCGGACTGGAACCCGATACTATTGTCTCCATGAATATGTGGTGCTTTACTCCTGTGATCTTTAATATCCTGAAAAAAAAATTCATAAGTTTCCTGGCAGATGCACCTGGAAACATGAATGAATTTTTGATCCCAACGGTAGTAAACGAAATGGTGAAAAACCATGAAGCCTCTGTGCAAGTGCTCAGCACAAGTGCTTCCTGGGCCGGAATGACATACAAGGAGGATGTGGAAGATGTCCGGAACAAAATAAAAAACCTTGTAGCTCAGGGCATTTATCCTGAAAACCTATGGAAGTAATATGTCAACTGATATCCTGAATATAGCCTCAAACTTCAAGATTGCCGGTGAACCTGCATCCTGGGAAGCCATTGGTAACGGCCATATCCATAAGACATACAGGATCAAAACCGGCCAGAATGACAATCCCGGTTACGTCCTGCAACTCGTAAATACTTCCATTTTCCCGGATGCTGCTAAGATCAACTCCAACATAAACAATGTTACCCGTCATATAAAATCTCCATTGCAGATGATCCCGGCAAAAGATGGCCGTTACTATTTCCTGCAGGATGACGGACTATTCTGGCGTATGTTCAACTTTATCCCGGGAAGCCGCACCATCGAGAAGACTTCCGACCCGGCTGTTGCCTTTGAAGCGGGAAAAGCCATTGCTGCCTTTCAAAAAGGGCTGGAGGCCTTTTCAGGAAAGCTCCATATCATCCTTCCGGGTTTTCACAGCCTTGAAAAAAGAGAACATGAGCTCATGTCGGCTTTTAGACTTGTTGCCAATGAAAGAAAGAAAAAGGCGGAAGTTGTATACAGGAATTTTCTGCGGCATTCATCCTATATGAAAAACTATGAGCAAGGCCTGATCAATTCCGGCATTCCCTTCCGCATTACGCATAACGACACAAAACTCAACAATATATTGTTTGACGAGCAGGGAAAAGCCATATGCATGATCGACTTTGACACGGTCATGCCAGGGTACGTGGCCCATGACTTTGGTGATGCCCTGCGTACCCTTGCAAATAATGCACCCGAGGATGCAACCAATATCAATGATATTTCGTTTAATACTGAGTTATGCAGTGCATTTACAAAGGGTTACCTGTCGCAGGCTGTATCCTTCCTGACAAAGGCGGAATACCGGCTGCTTCCTGAAGCACCGGCTTTCATGACCTACCTGATCGGGATCCGGTTCCTGGCAGATTACCTGAACGGGGATATTTATTATCACACACGTTACCAGGATCACAACCTGGACAGGGCCCGGACACAAATGGCATTGCTTGACCAGATCTTTCAGCAGAAAGAAGCCATTCAGCAGCTTTTTTAGCTTGCTGAGACCATCAAAAAGCCGCAAAATGAACACCAGACGACTGATTTTCAATCTCGTGATCATAGTGATCATATTGATCCCCGTCCTTCAATGGACCATTTACAAGATTAAGCATTCCAAAGAACTGCATGTTCTTATTATTGACAAGACCGCAGCAGAGTATTCCCGTCCGGAGCACCGATCCCTTACATGGATCCTTACCCATAAAAAGTACAAAAAACCAGGAAAAGAAGAATACTCAATTGCGGACGATTACTTCGGATTTTTTCCTGGTGAAGGTTTTGATTATACCATCAGGGATTTTCAGGATTATTCGACGAAACAGCTCGACAGCTTGTCATCATTGTATGACATGATGTACGTGGCAGATGCTTATGGTGTATATTATAACGACTGGTATCTTCGCGATAACCTTACAGAACATAGTCCTCTCATTTATGGTGGTCTGGATGAAAATGAGCTTTATCTGATGCAAAACTTTTATGCCAAAGAAAAACTTTTGATTGCAGAATTCAATTCCATTGCTCATCCAACTTCATACAAGGTAAGGCGGGAAGCAGAAGAATTGATGGGCCTTACCTGGACAGGCTGGACAGGTAGGTTCTTTCATTCTTTTGATACAATTGCAAATGAAGAATTACCCAGATGGGTAATCAGACTTTACAAAGAGCAAAACAATGGACAGTGGCCTTTCACCAGATCAGGGATTGTGC
This sequence comes from Bacteroidales bacterium, assembly GCA_018401355.1. GTDB lineage: Bacteria > Bacteroidota > Bacteroidia > Bacteroidales > B18-G4 > M55B132. The sequence goes on along the minus strand of JAGYLD010000022.1, from coordinate 26,724 downwards.
TTGTTCATGAAACTTCGACCATTTGCATCCTGGAAAATGAGACACACCTGGATAATGAAATTCCTGTAATACACACCGACAGGGAGTTTCGGAAGGAATATGGATTGCCTGAAAAATTCAGGTATTCTTTCTGGTTCGACATCATCGTACCTGACCTCAACAAAAATGAGATCATTTCCAGGTTCAAGATAGAACCCAATGAAGAAGGTGCCCACCTCTTAAGAAAATACCGGATACCTTCAACCTTTCCTGCAGCTATCCGTGAGCGGTTTCAGCACCGGTTCTTTTATTTTTGTGCTGATTTTGCAGATAACAATATCCCTGACCGTTTTGTCAAAATGTCAGGAATAACCTGGTATTACAAGCAATTCCTGGATATTCAGGATATTTACAACCGTCAGGTTTTCTTTTGGGAATATTATTATCCAATGATGACAAGAATTCTTAAGCGTTATGAGAAGGAAACGAATAAAGATTAGAAAAACTAACTCTTCTTCTTCTTTTTCTTCTTTTCAAACCCTCTTCGCTCCATTTTGCCCCAGCCTTTTTTCCCGGCAACGAAATAATCAAAATTTCCACGAATAGCCCAGAAGAGAATCAGGGGATGAAATATCAATGGTTCCAGCCAGGCATATACAAACAATCTTAAAACATCCCATTTACGTTCATATTTATGGAATGTTAACTCTTCATAAAGAATGGCATAGGTAGAATAAGTAACCCCATAAAAATAGACAAAACCCAACAGTATGAAGAAAAATGGCCAGTTTGGAGCACCAAACAATGCTATTAACAGGAAGTAAAATAAACCTACAGTTTCAACCAGCGGTGCAAGCCATTCAAAGAAGAACCAGTAGGGATAAGAAAGCATTCCCATCAATCCATATTTTGGATTAAAAAACAATCTTTTGTGGATCCTTAGGGTGTCGATTGTTCCACGGATCCATCGGTTTCGTTGACGGCCAAGGACTTTCAAGGTTGTTGGCACTTCGGTCCAGCACAAGGGATCAGGAACATAAGCTACCTTGTATTTCTTGTCCTCCTCACTCATAAATCGTCGCATTCTTACCACCAGTTCCATATCCTCTCCAACTGTTGGTGCATAATAGCCACCGCATTTAATGGCAACTTCTTTATCAAATAATCCCAGAGCACCGGAAATAAGCAATAACCCATTAAGCCTGCTCCAGGCCATTCGGCCCATCAAGAATGCACGAGTATACTCTAAAACCTGAAAACGAGCCAGAAACTGCTTTGGTAACCGGATCATATCCAGTTGTCCACCGTTAATAACACAGGAATTAGCAATTCTTATAACCCCACCAGTGGCAATGATCCTGCGTTTCTTTTCTTCCATGAATGGTTTGGCAAGCTTCAACAACGCATCAGAAGATATTATGGAATCTACATCGATGGAAACAAAGTAGTCATTATTGGACACATTTATCCCGGAGTTCAGGGCATCTGCCTTGCCACCATTTTCCTTGTCGATCACGATCAGGTTACTAAAAGAACTATTCCTGGATTTATACACCCCCCTGACTTCCTGGGTCGGAATTTTATAATTAACAGCAAAATCAACCAGCTCAAGATCATAGGCTTCTATTGCCTTCTTTAATGTTGCATCCGCACTGCCATCATTAACTATTATGACCTCAAAATCGTGATAGAATAATGACAAAAGCGCCCGGATATTTTCTACAATCGTCTTTTCCTCGTTATATGCCGGAGCTATGATTGATATGGATGGAGCAAAAGGTGAAGAAAGGATGACTTCATAGTTCACAAAACTGTTCTTTCTGAGATAACTTCGCAAAACGAAAATCGATACGATTGCAAGGAAAATATAGAACAATGCGATACAAATCGCATATATCAATATAAATCGTTCAAACAATATTCTTATGGTTTCAAGGAATGTCATCCTATATTCTCTTATCTTTTACATGTTTCACTTTTTCCTTAAACGTAATATTCTGGCCTTTTGAAAGCTCTTCAATGATCTGCTGGCCTTTAAAACCGATGTTATTTAAAACTTTCAAAGCATTCAACTGAATATCGAAATCTTCCTCCTTTGCCTTATCAACAAGGAATCCAATCTCCGATTCATCCGGAATACTTTGCAGTGCTTTTAATATCTGGAGCTTATTATTGTATGTTTCCGCTGAATATATGGAAAGCAGCTTAGGGATACCTTCCTTCATCTGCATTTTTCCAATGGCAACAATAACTTCATTTCTGACTTTTTCACTTTCGTGTCTGGTAAGATCAAGCAATTCCATAAAACTATCGGTTTGCTGATAAATGGTAGTCATTTTGACAGCAAATATCACCACTGTATCATTTTCAGACCCAAACCAACGGGAAAAATCAGGTATGGTGATGTTATACGCCCTGACAATCGCATGTACATTTAACTGTTCCCAATGGGTAAAGTCTTCTTCCAGCTTATCAAGGAAAGAAAAGGGATCATCTTCATTCAACCTCACCATGGCAATCTGGGCTTCTGACCTTAAGGTATCATTCTTGGCATTGATGTATTGTTCGATATAAGGTCCGGCTTCCTGGATGTTCATCATGGTAATTTCCCTGAATGCCTTTGCCTTCTTCGTCCAGTCAAATTTCTTTAATCGCCGCATGGAATCCTTATGGAGATTTAACCTGATGAACAGATCATGCAATTTCTTATCCGCTTCACCGGAAACATTAAAATACATCCTGAGAAATTCATCAATGAGTATCTGTATTTTAAAGTAATTCCTGACATTACTCAATTTAAAATAAACTACAGCTTCATTTTCTTCATCAAAAAGGTAATCGGTAAGAAGTTCCTGGTATTCAGCCTGCAATCTCTTTATTCGTCTGGCCATATACTCTCTCCTGATCTTATTAAAAATAATAAAGAAGAATACAACAACCAGGTTTAGCAGCAGAAAGACTACCACAATAGAAAATACCAGGATCAGCAGGCTCTTATAACTCAGGTCAATTATATGGCTTATCCAGACAGCCACACCAGGCGACAGGTTTATGTTCACCCATGATCTGATGCTTTCCCTGACAACATCTTTCCTGACGGGTTTTACGGGTTCTTGTTCAATAGATTTTTGCTCTGGCTCATCTTCCCTTATCTTTTCCTCCTTAGGTTCTTCAGTTTCAATAATACTTTCCCGGGTTTCAACCGGTGTTATTGCTGTATCTTCTTCAATAGCTGTTTCTCTACTTTCCTCTATAGCACTTGTGGAAATCTCCCTGGGTTTGTCAGGTAAACGATTCAGATATCCTTCGTTGCTCACAAAGTAAGTAAAAGAATCAGGTTCAACAACTCTTTTATTCAAATAATAAGGAACCACAAAAGCCCCGATGATTCCATGAAAATCTTTCAAATCCCTGATGAAAGAAACTGCAGAATCAAACTCGAGGAAGCTGCCTGTCAGGTATTTGTAATATGGATCGTAATACTCTTCCGCAAGAGGCCATTCCAGATCATATTTTCGCTTTAAGGCATAAATACTCAGTGGTTTTTTATAAGACGCCGCAATTTGTACTTTATAAAAAACCTCTGCTATTGGAATACGATAACCAAAAATATATTTGGCAACAAAAGGCCCGTTGATATTATATCGGTCAGTAATATATTGTGTTAGCCTTAATGCTGAATCAAATGATGAAGCGTGGCCAACAGTGTACTTATACCACCCCATATGCTGACCTTCCATGATTTTAAATTCTTCGCGGATCATTTCCGAGAATGCTTCAGGTGATAAAGGGACACCATACCTTGCCCCTATCTGCACCCTGTATGAAAGAGAATCAGGAACATTGGAAGCCCAGACCGGCACCAGCAATAACATGCCTGCCACGGTAAGTTTCAGGTTAAGAAACCGGGTTACCAATTTCATTTTTTTTAACAATCCTGATCGCATATCAACGTTTTGACATTTCCTGTGACGTTATACCTTTCTAAAAATAATATCCAATTTTTACACCTGTCCGCATTGCATTGCGGTATTCCTTGTCGAGAAACTCCTCGTAAGAATAACCTACCTCAAGATACCAAACCCATCTGGGAAGGAACAACCATTGGAATCCAGACCTTACAGTATATTTGTTAAGCCTGTATTCTTCAAAGTTCCCGAAATACCTTGTAGGGTCATCGGGTGAATTTCCTGTGGCAAGTTCCACAAAAACAAAATTATCAGCCGTTTTTAGGTATCTTCTGATCATCAAATTATACGACTGATCCACCCCATTCTTCTGGGGTGAGATATACGGTCTGAATGAAAACCAATATTGCCTGTAATACTTTGATATTGAACCCGTAATTATATATACTTCATCAATTTTGTTACTGCTGCTGACAAATTTCAAGTATCTGCCCCCAACCGAAACCTCCATTGCCCAGGGAAGCTTCTGATAAAACTCCAATCCGACCCTATGTTCTGGAAACAAGGAATCCGGCGAATAACTGTAGTTAACAAAAGCATAATTATTTTTGGAAAACTGGGGATAAGCTTCCAGTTCATATTGAAACACTGCACCATCACCAAACAGAGGATCCTCCCCGGTCCGCACCATATCCCCTGCATATACCCTGCCTATAATGCTACCAATTCTTGTTTTTCTTTCATAACTTACAGCAAAAAGGTGCCATCTTCTGCTCCATGGTTCCTCATAAAACTCAAAATCATATTCCAGCATGATCTTGTTTTTTATCCTGACCTTGTCGAGCTTTTCCATCAAATTCAGGGCTTCAGCATTGCTGGGCTCTTCTTCCAGGATCTCCAGGATAACCCTTTCAGCCTGGTCATACCGTTCCAGATCAATTAAAATCCTGGCCTTTTTTACCAGGAATGTCATGTCTTTGGGATGGTATTTCAAACCCTGGTCACTGAAATACAGGGCTGTGTCATATTTATGGGTCCACATGCCAATATCTGTCAGGCCATTCAATGCATCCCAATAACCTGGTTCATTGTCGATAATTTCCTGCAGCATTGTCCGGGCAGTATCGTAGTTATTTTCCCAGGAATAAGTTAGTGCAAGCAATACTTTGGCATCGTAATGTTCGGGAATAGAGTCGAGGATATAGTTACAAATTTTCCTTGTATTTTCATATTTCCCTGCGGATGCCCATTCCCTTGCCTGACTGTATGATGAATCAATCGTCAATTCCTGCCCGGAAACAACTGCAGAAATTCCCAAAATAAAAGTGATAAGCAGGCCTCTGATTAAACAATTTCTTATATGACGGTTAAGACACTTCATAATCATTTATTTAAAAGCCTTTTAGCCCGAATAGATAACTCGCTGGGACTAAATGGTTTAACAACATAATCATCAGCACCCATTTTAAAAGCTTTTAGCACAGTATCTTCTAGTCCTATCTTACTCAACACAATGATGGGTGTTGTTTTTTTAAGCTTTTCGCGGATCAGGTTTATAAGCTCCAAACCCGTCATATACGGCATTAACACATCTGTAATAATCAGATCAAATTCACTATCCTGAACAATGGCGGCGGCTTCCTTTCCATTCCTGGCTACTGTCACGTTGTATCCCTCTCTGGTCATTTTAAACTCGACCATTTTCAGGATCATCTCATCATCTTCACAAATAAGTACTTTCATAGGATCAGGACCTGTTAAGTAGATCAATCAATAGTTTCTTAGCTTCTGCCACCATTGAATCCAGTTTTTCAAGCAACTGCATCATTTTGGCACCATCAGGATCATCAATGGCGTTGTGTTCAATTTCCTCCACAACAGCTACAATTTTTGGTGCACCCAGAAAACTTAGCTGGGGAGAGAATTTATGTGCTTCTTCAGCTACAGCCCTCCACTCCTGGCCAAGGATCTTACTCCGCATTTCCATCACTGATCTGGGAGCAGTAGACAGAAACGTTTCAATTAAACTCCTGAAGAAATCTAAATCTCCTTCTGCATATTCTTCCAGTTGAGAAGTATCTATTAGTTTTTCAGTCTTTTCAATATTTTTTCTGCTAACAGCAATAAACCCATCGGACCCGTCAAGACATACTTTGATCGCTTCATCCAGGTCGTTCCTGCGGAATGGCTTGGAGATATAATAATTAAACCGGTATTCCTTTAACTTTTCCATAAGGTCATCTCCCTTATGGCCGGTCAGTGCAATAACAGGTGTATTCTTTTTAGGCTCCGGAAATATTTTACGGATTTGACTAATGATATCCCAACCATCCAAACCCGGCATATTAATATCCAGTAAAACGATATCGTAGTCCTTCAATATAAACTCATCCATGAAATCCAGACCATCTCCAACAACCTTAAATGAATAGCCGGATTCATCCAGTGTATTTTTAAGGATAAGTTGCATGAACTCATCATCGTCAGCAGCAAGTATTTGCAAACCTTCCTTGGGTAGATCCATAGTTTGTCCAGATTATTTTCAAATATAACTGATTTGATATGTGTTATTCACTAATGAATCAATAAGATATGAACATTACATTGTTGACAGTGCAGACACCGGTCCCGACAAAAACAAATAGGTCCTTGCAAAGTTGCTTCTTAAAAATCCATATTGTTAAAACTTACAGTACTTCTATGGCAAAATGAACTTATTAATATTCAAATGTTAATTCTTATTTCCTGAAATAAGCCTGCTAATAAAATAAATTCATATATTTCGATTTTTATCAATTTACTATACCATGAGTCATGGCGACCTGTACATCAGGTTGATTATTTTGCAAAGTACTCATAAACCTCATTTAGTTAATCAGCATCGATGAAAGGTAAAACCGGAAATCCAAGACCACTGAAAAATCTTAAAGTGCTTGCTGCAGAAGACAATGAATTCAACCAGTTAATCATTAAAGCACAATCGAAGGAGCTCGGATTTGACTTAATAATGTCTAATAATGGAAAAGAAGCACTGCAAAAACTCAAGGAAAATGATATTGACCTGATTCTAATGGATATCAATATGCCGGTAATGGATGGCTTTGAAGCTGTTAAAAATATCAGGTCAAACTTTCCTGCACCTAAAAATAATGTTCCCATAATTGCTATTACCGCTTACGGCCTGATTTATAACAGAGATCAGGCTTTAGAAGCCGGGATGGATGAATATATCGCAAAACCCTTCTCCCTGGAAGAACTAAAGCATACCATCTGTAAAGTATTAGGAATAAATGATTGCCTTGAAATTAACCCAACTAATGTAAAAAACACCGAGAAATCCATTATTTTTGATCTTACAGAAATTCGTGAACTGTACAATAATAAGGAACGTCTGGTAAAACAAACTGTGGAAACATTTATAATCAACACACAAGATGGGTTTAATAAGATCAGTATAACCATTCATGATAATTTACCGGAAACCCTGAAAATCCTTCATAAAATAAAATCCTCTTTTCCTTATATGGGTATGCATCAGGCATATGAAGAACTATTGGAAATTGAAGGATATTTAAAAGCTGGTATTCGCCTGGAAGAAGCAAAAAATAAATTATTGGATATGAAAGAAATGCTTAATGATGTTTACCAGCAATTAAGAAAAGAAATAGGAGATTAATCAGAAAGTAAAATAAGTTCATATGAAAAAATTAATATTGGTCTTTACTGTCTTTTCTTTGTTTGCCTTGAATTCCTGCAAACAAACCCAGGAAGTTGTCCAGGAAGAACCCATACCCCGGACAGCGCCAATGAAAGAAAAAGAAACTACTGAACAACAGTTTAAAAACAGACAGTCAAGAGGGCTTTCAGTGGCTGAAATACAGGTGCTCGATGATTTTGCCAATCAGAAAGCAGATTTTGTATGTAAGATAAACAAACTGCAAAGTTCTCCTCCAACATCAGATCAGCAAGCTGCTGCCATCAAAGAAAAGATCATTCAACTGGAAGCAAGGTTGAAAGAAATTGAAGCAGAAATTAATCAGTACCTTAATTCTGATGTTAGAATGCATTATTTTCATAAAGCACTCGATCAGGCTATATACCGTTGCAGCCACTAAATAATGAATATCTTCATTAACTAATGTAACTTTTCAAGAAACTAATTGTATTCTTATCTGTTTAGATAGCATATCTAATAATAATGGGAATAAAAACAGGGATCATTGGCTCCGGTATTGGCGGAATTGCAACTGCCATCAGACTTGCTTTGATGGGTCACTCTGTAACTGTTTTTGAGAAAAATTCATATCCCGGCGGGAAACTCGCCGAATACAAAAGCAAAGGATATCGATTTGATATGGGCCCTTCCCTTTTTACCATGCCTCATTTTGTTACCGAACTTTTTATCCTGGCCGGTAAAAATCCTGCCAATTATCTCGAATATGATAAACTGGAGATATTGTGCAAATATCATTATGAAGATGGTTCTATCATCAACGCTTATCAGGATATTGATCTTTTTGCTGAAGAAATAGAATTAAAAACCAATGATAGCCGGGAAAGCATTCTGAAACACCTCGATAAAGCTGAAAAAATCTACAATCTTACTTCTAACATATTTATTTTAAGAGCATTACACAAAACATCCAACCTTTACAATAGAGATTACTTAAAAGCTTTTTTGAAATTTGGTTCAATAGATGCTTTAACTTCCATGCACAATAAAAACAAAAAGGCATTTAGAGATCCCAGGACCCAGCAACTATTTGATCGTTATGCCACCTACGTGGGTTCAAACCCCTACAGTGTTCCCGCAACACTCAATATGATCTCCCATTTGGAACATAATGAAGGAGCATATTTCCCAAAGAATGGCATGTACAGCATCATTACCGGCCTGCATCAACTTGCCGGTGAGCTGAATGTAAAATTTAACTTTAATTCAAATGTAGATGCAATCGTGCTTAAAGGTAAAAAAGCCCAGGGATTAAAATCCGGAGGAAAAACCTTTCCCTTTGACTTTATTGTGAGTGACATTGATGTCAATACAATCTATGGAAATCTTCTTCCGGGAAAAGAATTAAAACCAAAAACAAAAAACCTTTCATCTTCAGCCCTGGTTTTCTACTGGGGCATAAACAAAGCTTTTCCGGAACTCAGCCTTCACAATATATTGTTCTCAAATAACTATAAAAGCGAATTTGATGCAATATTTAACAAACAAAATGTCTTTTCTGATCCAACTGTATATATTTTCATCAGTTCAAAACTGGTAAAGGGAGATGCCCCTGCAGGATATGAGAACTGGTTCACCATGATCAATGTACCTCCTGATACAGGTCAGGACTGGAATGCCCTGGTTAAAGCCTCACGGGAAAATATCATTGGTAAAATCAACCGGATGCTTAAAACCGATATCGAAAACCATATCACTACAGAAAAAGTCCTTCATCCACCAGAAATTTACAATAAAACAGGTTCATATAAAGGTTCATTATATGGCATAAACAGCAATAGCAGGTTTGCTGCTTTTAACAGACATCCCAATCACAGAAGCCGGTACAGCAACCTGTATTTTGTTGGCGGGTCCGTACACCCTGGTGGTGGAATACCAATGTGCCTTTCCTCTGCCAGAATCGTTGCTCATGAAATTAAACACAGGAAATGAATAAATTGCTGGCATATCACAGAAAACATCCTGAAAGGACAATCATATTGTTGCTCATCATTTTCTATTTGGTGGGACTTGCAGGTATGTTTTATCCAAAAACCAAACCAATTATAATTTTTTTAATCCCATATACCATCCTGATGAATTTTGTCCTGATGCTTTTTTATCATAAGCCATGGACAATAAAATTCATCATTATATCCCTGACCATTATAATATTAGGGTTTTCAATTGAATCCATCGGAGTGCATACAGGTATCATTTTTGGAGGATATACCTATGGTGAGAGGATGGGAGTTAAAATTTTTGAAACTCCACTCCTGATTGGAATTAACTGGCTTTTTGTTGTTTATTCTGCATACATACTTGTTAAAAAAATAAAGCTGCACTTCGTTTTTAAAGCCATGGTTGGAGGACTTTTACTTGTATGCTACGACATTTTGTTAGAACCTTTTGCCATGTCATATGATATGTGGACCTGGATTGGTGGTATAGTTCCTCTGCAAAACTATGCAGCCTGGTTCATCATTTCTTTTGTGTTTTTATGTTTATTTTATGCTTTTAAGATCAAGGCTTCAAACAAACTTGCCATACCTATTATATCAATTCAATCTGCCTTTTTTGTAATTTTATTTATCACAGGATACTGACAATCCACAAACCATGATCATCAAAGCACAACACAATCAATTTTATCACTTCTTTTTCAAACATTATACCAAGATTATGCTCTTGAAACATTTCAGCAAAGTGGATATTATTGGGAAGTATCAAGTGCAAAATAAACCAATATTACTGATTGGCAATCACTTCAGCTGGTGGGACGGCTTTTTTACATATCATCTCAACCGGTATGTCTTTTTAAAAAAAACATATGTTATGATGCTGAGAGAACAACTCAGCAAAAGGAGATTCCTCTGTAAGATTGGCGCATTTTCAATTGATCCCGGTGACAGATCCATGTTGGAATCCATTGAATACGGCAATAATATTCTTAAAGACCCGAACAATCTCTTGCTGATATTTCCCCAGGGAGAAATCCGATCCATGCACCAACATAAAGTCAAATTTGAAGAAGGCTGGATTAAAATTCTAAAAGAGATTGAACAAAAGATTCAAATTATCTTTATGGTCAACCTCATTGATTATTTCTCAAACAAAAAACCAGGTTTAACAATATACTTCAAGGAAATATCTGAGAGGCAAAAAATAACGAATATCTTTCTGGAGTCAAATTTTAATGAATTCCTTCAGGAATGTATTGATAAACAGCACGAGTAAAATGGCATGGCTGGCATCTTTCATAGCTGGGTTTCTGATCATACGGTTTTTAGTGGTTATTTTAAATACCTTTACTTTTCCCGCTTTAAAAATCAAATCAAACCGACAAAACAGCTTTCTTGTTTCCATCCTCATTCCTGCTCGTAACGAACAAAAGAACCTTCCTGTATTGCTTACAAACCTCCGAAATCAGGATTATAAAAATATTGAAGTAATCGTTTATGATGATCAGTCATCAGATAAAACACCTGAAATTGCAGAAAAATTCAGTAAGCTGGATTCACGCTTTTCCTGGATAAAAGGAGAAGACCTTCCTGTGGGATGGATTGGAAAATCATTTGGTTGTCATCTTCTTGCAAAAAAAGCCAATGGAAAATTCTTTATGTTTATCGATGCTGATGTGCAAGTCGGCCCGGGATTGATAAGCAGTGCTATTCACTACTTCGATTCAAAGCACTTAAAGTTGTTATCCATTTTCCCGGATCAAAAAATGCTTTCTGCAGGAGAAAAAAGCACAGTGCCTGTGATGCACTGGATACTTTTAACACTTTTGCCACTTATCCTCATCAGGAAATCCCGACTCGTATCCTTTTCGGCTGCAAATGGCCAGTTTATGCTATTTGATGCACTTAATTATAATCGATACCATTACCATGAACTTGTCAAGAACCATCCTGTTGAAGACATAATGATTATGAAGGTCATGAAGAAACTGGGATTTCGTACAGCCACATTATTGGGTAACAATCAGATTATTTGCAGAATGTATCATGGATACAAGGACGCATTGCAAGGATTCTCCAGGAATATTGTTGACTTTTTCGGTGGCAGTATCTTCATTCTTGTTCTATACAACTTTGTTACAACATTTGGACTAGTAATCATAGCAATCGGATGGAATATTTATTTTTCCATCGCATACCTGATCATCCTTTTGACTATGAGGATATTTGTATCATGGCTTGGCAAACAAAGCATAATTGGGAATATACTTTACATGTTGCCCGTGCAAATATCTCAACTTGCAATATCATTTTTATCTATAAGAAACCGTATGAGGGGTTTGATTTTGTGGAAAGGCAGAAAAATCAAAATCTAAGATTTATATTTGATACACAATTTATTGAAAGGCCGGGTATTCCACGATGGCTTCAATATAGTGGCGGCATTTAGGTTCACTTACTGCTTCCAGGAAGGCATGCTTTACCACCTTAAATTTAGCATAGGTTCCATCCTCCAGCTTAAAAATTGCAACTTCTTTGAGTGGTAATATATTTATATCATTGTCGGAGCTTGAATCAAAGGCATTATTACCGGGAGGGCTTTCCACTTCAAGAAAGTCTTTTTTTCCTGTAAGAACAAAATTACCCTTTATAACTGGTTTTGTATAATCACAGGAATATTCCATTACGAGGTCATCGTCCGGTTTTTTATCAACTGAACCAGTCTGAAAATTAAATGATTCAGAAGGGCCCAGTTTTATTTGCTTATAATAATGATTAGCTGAAGTCATTTTGTTTTCAACAGGTTTTTCTGCAGATTCATTCATGGATGTTGCTTCAACCTCGGGTTTTGGTTCAGGTTCGCTTTCCTGTTTAATAGTTTCTGTTGATTTGACGGCAACTATTGGTGATTTGGGCTCCTCAATTTTAAAAGATCTGAATTTTAACACTTCATTGTTATGAAGAAGTTCAACTCTGTAATTTCCGGGGTCCCAGCCCCTGTTCGGCCTGCTAAGATCAGCGTTTCCTTGTCCTGAAGGAACCGAAACAGCCTGGTGGATGGTTCGGCTCAATTCCGTTCCATTATCTGTGTTGACCCAGCGGATGATCATAGCTTGAGGGTTACCGGCACTTTTATATTTAAATGTAGCGAATATTTTCTGAACATCATCTTCAAAGACAAGTCCTGAGTTATCCTGATTTTCTGTTTCCTGATTATTTGTGTACAATTGAAGACTTGTTATTTTTATCAGGCTGACGTTCTCCAATGGATCATTCTTGGCAAGATCCTCCACAGGATCCAAAATCTTAAAAGATTTCATAATTTGATCCATTTCAGTTTTATAAGTATCAAACAACTGGTTTGGAAGAATAAATAGAACAATGTAGCCAAATCCATTTTTAACAGCATAAAATGCAGCAATACCCGCTCCATTTGCATCAAATCCGGTTGTATATACAGCAAGTTTTCCTGATGTGCCATTATGCAGGCATTCATCGATACTTAGCTTCTGAATTCCATCCTTTACCAGCACATTTTCAAAAGGATCAACCAACTGAGAGGCCTCTGTATTGCTTCCTGCTTCAAAAACCCTAATTTGAACTGCAATTTTTTTATCCTGGCTCATGAAATCAAATACGTGATCCCTGCCTTCCTGGTATTGAGCTTTCTGCCATTTGGCGGGAACATTTATCTGAAACCTGAAATTTTCATCTTTAAACCAATCAGCATGCACAGTCAATACAAGTGAAAGAAAAAGAATTAAAAAAACCGTTTTACGTGTCTTACCTGTTGAGATCATAAAGCCCGGCTTGTCAAAAATATGTAAAAATGTAACCAATGCATAAAATTACTAAATATTTGAGTCAGGAATATTGCAATAAAAAAGTTTTAATAATTTAGAATCATTTAACAGGGTAACAATCAGTTAAAAAGCCTCATTTACGCTGAAATAAAACCCATGATTATTGTCTTCACCTATGCCAAAATCAAATCTAACATGAGTAGGAGCATTTTTCAATAATTGAAATCTGATTCCGCCACCAAAGCTAAATTTCAAATCCCTAAAATAGTCCCATGGCAAACTTGAAACTTCGCCTCCTGATGCAAAACCAGCAAGCACCCATCGTCTCATAAACCTCCATCTGACCTCTACCTGAGCGGATCCCAGGTGATCATCCATATACCTTCCTTTGTAGTATCCACGGGTTCTTTCATTCCCACCGATTAAGGCCTTAGCCTGAAATGGCACATCTCCGTAGCCATCTTCCAGATAAATCTGGGAAGCCAGCACAAGATTCCGTGATAAACTTATGTATTTCCTGAGGTCAATAATAAACTTGTTGTAGCTGTATGTACTTCCTAAAACTTTACTGGAAAAACCTGCTTTTATTTGCATAAAATTACCTTTGTAAGGAAAGAAAATGTTGTCACGGTTATCCAGATTAAAAACAACATAAATTCCTGAAGATCTGCATCCTTTTGCCCCTGGAATATTGGCTGTATCAAGACTCCCTCCTGGCTCAATTTCAAGCATTTTATGATCTGCAAAAGCATATTCAAGGCCGAAATTTAGTGAAGGAGGCAGGTATTTCAAAAATGTCGCAGAAACTTCCATCGTTTCCATGTTGTATTTCTCCTCCCATGAAGAAGGGGTGAAATTGCCTATCCCCCAGAATTTATTGGGGAAAATTTTATATTTCACCATGCCATCCATCATCCAGTCGCCAAATTGAAAGTAAATTTTTGGCCTTGCATCAACAATAAATTGCTTATTCAATGTATAAATGGCTGTGACCAGAATATTCGATTCCCTGGAATTATAAAGATTGGCCTGGCGGTGAAGAAACAATTGTGCGCCTGCTCCAAATCCCAGGCTGGTTTCAGGCATATAAAACACGATGGGTAAGCCAACTACCTGAAATGTCTTTTTAACCTTTAATGTATCAAAACGTAAAAGTGATTGTTCCTTTTCCTGGCCAAAAATCGACAGAAAAGCCACTGACATAACAACTATGACAACTACCTTCTTCATTCTTTCCCATCCTTTAATAGTACAGAAAACCCTATTGTCAGGAAAAGGTCACCAATGCTGAACTCTCTGTATCCTTCACTATTCTTGACATAATCTATTTCCTTGCCGAATAGGTAGGCATAATAATAGTTGAGGTTCATTTCAAGCACTGCAATGTCCTTGATGGTGTAGTTAAAACCTAATCCGAAAGCTATTCCCGGCCCCTGACCCTTTTTCTCCAGGTCAAACGATCTTGCAGGCTGATCTATTAATGAGTGTGTATAGTAATTAGCATAATAAAACAAAAGGTTTGGATACAAACTGGAAACTCCTTCTTTACTCAGATAATATCTAAACCAGGGCCCCATTCTGAATATTTCATGCTCAGAAATAGTATTTTCCTCAAGATTCTGTCTCTCAATCGAAAACAAAGGTCCAACTGTAAAACTCTCTTTCAAAAAATAGCCACCTTTTATCTCCAGTTGATAGCCATTGGTGAAATTTAACTCCTGTCGCCAGCTAAATGCATTTGTGACAAATGAAGATCTGACATTACCCGAAAAACCCAATATCCATCGGCCTTCACGAAATGGGGTCTTGGGGGCTGTCTCATTGACTTCCTGAGAGTAACACGGCAATATGAATGCTACGAATAAAATAATAAGCAGGAATACAATATGATATACCGGTTTTTTTGCTTGCCTGTTCATGACCACTAATGAAGTCATAAAGTTAAACTAAGTTTGAAAATAATCAATAATTTTTATCCGTCCTGAAAATTGAATCAATAGTCAGTGAAGACGCCTGCAACAAATTGAATCTTGTATAATGAAGGGCCATTAAGATAAATTCATTAACTTGCACGCGCTCAAAATCATGGCAATTGCAATGGATAGCGATGGAAACTGTTAAGCATAATCTCAGAATTATTAATTTATGTATTTGTCTGTTTCTTGCCGGAAATACAGCCAGTGCCAGCAACAGTTTCATCGATTTCATGCCTCCAGATCCCAATAATGGCTCCATTTACGGTTCCGTGCATTCAAAAATCAACAATGAACCCATTGAATATGCCACCGTGATCATCTATTCATTACCTGATTCTGTGATGATCACAGGAACAACCACAAACATTAAAGGCAAATTCCGCATTGAAGGACTTGCATTCGGCAAGTATTTTATTCAGACCAATTTTATTGGTTTTAAAACGTATACATCAGAAACCATTCAATTATCAAAGCAATATCAAAATCATAAAATTGAAAGAATATACCTCTCGCCTGCCAAATATTTACTTGATGGAGTAGAAGTAATCGCAGATAAATCATTAATTGAATACAAGATTGATAAAAAAGTGGTAAATGTCAGCCAGGATATCTTGGCAGCAGGGGGAACCGCAGTTGATGTACTTGAAAACACACCATCTGTTGAAGTTGATATTGAAGGGAATGTATCATTAAGGGGAAGTTCGGATTTTACTGTACTGATTGACAATCGTCCGACAGTCCTGTCTGGCAGCGATGCCCTTCAGCAAATACCAGTCGGTTCTATTAAACAAATTGAGATCATCACCAATCCATCAGCAAAATACGACGCTGCAGGAACCGCCGGCATAATAAACGTAATAACAAAAAAAACAAGAGATTCAGGACTAAGCGGTCAGATTGACGCAAGCATTGGCACGGGTGATAAATATGATGGAAACTTCCTGTTGAATTACCGCACCAAAAACATTAACCTGGTCGGTAGTCTTGATTACAGAAATACGTTTTATCCTGGTGAGCGCAATACAAGCCGTGAAACATATCATAATGACACAACGTTCTTTCTTGAACAAAATGGTACAAGGAACCGGATAAGAAAAAGCCTCCTGGGAAGATTCGGTTTCGACTGGAACATTACAAATAATACATTGCTAGGAATTGATATCAGACTGGGACAATTTAATTCCGGATGGGAAGGGAAGACGAAAAGTAAAGAATGGAACATTCCTGGTCCACCCTTGACTTTATACACACTTCATGAAGAAGAAAGCCCCAGAATTTCTGATTTCTTTTCATCAGTTATTTCATTAACCCAGAATATTGACACCCTGGGCCAAAAACTTGAATTTAATGCTTTCATTGCAGCCCGTCAGGGAAACGATGAGGAAACAACCACAGAATGGATCACAGATTCGGAATGGAAAAAGATTGGGGATCAGGATAGATATACAAAGACTGAAGAAAAAGAAGATGCTATACAAATCCAGGTTAAACTGGATTATACAAAACCTTTCAAAAACAAATCTCTGCTTGAAGCAGGATTATATGCCGATCATCTGGGAGATGCTGAAAATTACAGGTTCAGCCAGATACCATTTACATCAGAAGTTCCCGATTATAGCAACAAAATGGATTTTCGACGTGATGTATATGCTGGTTATATTACTTATGCCCATCATGTATTGGGCTTTCATTATAAATTTGGACTAAGGGGAGAATACACCTTCAGAAAGACCACCAATGAACAAAACAAGGATGATGAATACACGGTAGAAAGACCTGATTATTTTCCTAGTGTGCATTTTTCCAGGGAATTAAACAACAACCATCAGATATATGCCAGTTATTCTCGCAGAATTGACCGGCCAGGGAGCAGACAACTGGAACCATTTACTTACTACATAGATGCGAACAACAGATGGAAAGGAAATCCAGCACTTGATCCGGAATATATTAACTCTATTGAATTGGGTTGGTTAAAAAAATGGGGGAACTCTTACCTGAGCCTTGAAGCCTATTATAAAAACACAAACAACCTGATCACAAGAGTCATTGAAGCCTCAGAAAATAATATTGTCATTCATACCTATAAAAACCTTAATGAAGATCATTCCGTTGGTGCAGAATCAATGATCAACTACAGCGCCATCGAATGGTTGTCGTTTAACCTGATGGGAAGTTTGTATTATTACAAACTAAATGGAGAGATCAACAACAACACCGTTGATAACAGCAGTACAAACTGGAATACAAGGCTAAGTGCCAGGTTTAAATTACATAAAAATACCCGCATGGAACTCAGGGCTTCCTATCGTGGTCCATCCATCACAGCTCAAGGAACAAGAGAGGGCATGTTTACCAGTGATGTCGGAGCCAGGCAAGATCTTTTTAAACGCAAGCTTAGCCTAACATTGCAGGTCAGAGATATTTTCGGGACCATGAAATATGATTTCACTTCATCAGAAGATGGTGTTTTTTATGAACATACTACTTTCACCAGAGAATCACAGATCTTCATCTTTTCACTATCATACCGGTTTAATAACTTCAAAATGAACAAAGGTGAAAGTACCCTGAATGGAGACGATCCTGGCCTTGACATTTCCTACTAACCAATTATATGTTAACTTTGCACGGGTTTTTTTTCTGAACATTTAAATTCTTTGATCATGCTTAAGCTATCTGTTGTTGTTTGTGTTTATAATGAAGAAGGCAATATCCGTCCTCTGGTGGAACAGATCAGAAAAGCATTGAAGAAATATCCTTTCGAGATCATATATGTTGATGATGGCTCCACTGACAACACCATTAACGAGATAAAAGAAATCCTTGATAAAGATCTTAAACTTATCGAACTTCAGAAAAATTATGGTCAAAGCACTGCCCTGTCAGCCGGAATCGACCATGCCAATGGCGAATATATTGTAACCATTGATGGGGATCTTCAGAATGACCCATCAGATATCCCTGCTATGCTGGAACTTGCAGAAAAAGACAACTGGGATTTAGTCGCCGGTATCCGGAAAAACAGGCAAGACGGTATGTTCTTTAGAAAGATCCCTAGCAGGATCGCCAACTACATCATACGGTCAACAACAGGTGTTAAGATCAAAGATTACGGTTGTACTTTGAAAATCTTTAAGAATGATATTGCCAAAAGCCTCGGCTTGTATGGAGAATTACACCGCTTTATACCTGTATTAGCCTCGCTGGAAGGAGCTACCATTATACAGATGGATGTAAAACATCATCCGCGAACCAAGGGTAAATCAAAATACGGCATCAGCAGAACAATTAAAGTGGTCAGTGACCTGTTGCTGGTACTTTTCTTTAAAAAATACATGCAAAAACCCATGCATCTTTTTGGAAACTTTGGCCTTATATTGTTTTTAGGCGGCCTTGGCATCAACCTGTATCTTCTCATTTTAAAGATATTTGGCCATGATATCTGGGGAAAGCCATTGCTGATTTTGGGACTTATTTTGCTCATTGCAGGCATTCAACTCATCACCATAGGCATTGCCATTGAAATTCTTATGCGGACCTACTATGAATCACAGGATAAAAAACCCTACAAGATCAGAAGCATCAGCTAAAAAACTAATTCCTGATGGCATTCTTTTTTTCCTGAAATTCCTTTGACCTTTTGCCGTGTTCTTTTAACTCCCTTAAGAATTCAAAGGAGTTCAAAGCTTCAATATAATTTGATGGATCCTTTTTTGTTGTCAGGGACAAAGCATAAACGAATCCCTCGGTAACATATATGTCGATAATGGCATTTTCCTCACCACCAGAATATATTGCATGTAATCCCTTAAACCCATTTTTTAAGCGAGCACTGCGCTCAATCAGTTTAAGCCCGTCGAACCTTTCTCTATCCTGATTTTTGATGTCTATAAAGATGCGATCCATTTCACTTTGCAGGCAAATACTGTCTGCCTTGCAGCTTCGATCTTTTGGATAAACCTCAACAAGTAACATATCTTTACCTTCAAGATCAAAACTGGCAGTAAAACTATAGTTTTCATCCTGGAAAACAAATGGTTCCGATACTTTTCTAATCCTGAAATTCCAATCTTCCACAGTGAAGTATTCCTGGGAGCAGGAAAAAAGGAAAGTAAATAATGCTATTGATGTCAGGAATATCTTCTTCATAATTTCTTTTAACCTGATGTTAATAAACCAGGAGTTTTTTAGTAATTATTATTGTTTCCGAAAGAACAGAAATATAGTATAACCCGGCAGGATACCCTGTAATATTCAATTGAATGGATTGGTTCCCATCTGGAACCTCAAACACATCCAAAACCTGACCGGACGTACTAAAAACCTTTATTAAAGCTATACTTTCCCATGCCACTTGCTCCAAGGTAATATTAACCAAATTGTTTGCAGGGTTTGGAAAAACTCTGAAACTCAAAGCCCTTGAATGGGTAGGGATATTATACCCCACATCACAATAGATCGCAAAAATGGATTGCATAAGGTTCAGGCCCCAGGAACTACCACTATTTACTGGATACCATTCCCCTTCTGACCATTGCTCATAAGATATTCCAGGATCCACCTCCCCGTCAAGATTTGATATCAGGGCCAGGGTATCGCCTTCATCAATTGGCAAAATTACACCAAGGAAAAAAGGGGCATTCACTTCTACAGGAGGATTAAAATTCACTTCTGTCATATAACCAGCCTGAATATCTGAAATTATAGAAGACAATGATTTGGAAGCTGTTCCTAAAACATTGCCGGGAAGGCTATCTGAACCCTGTGTATCCCAAATCTTAAAATCGATATCCGGGTTCTGACCAGATTCGTTGACTGCAAGTGCAAAATCAAAAAATGCCTTATACACTCTCCTGCCTATGCTATCAGGAGCAAAATAGTCTGCTTTGGCAAGATCACCATAGGAGTTATTGCCACAGACATAACCGGATCCAGGGGATGAAACAGAGTACAATGTGGGTGTTCCTGTAAGGGGAAAATGCAAAGTATCACAAGAAGGGTTAAACCAACCATCGTTGCTATTAGCAGGGAATTTTTGTGACAACGCACTACCAATACTTAAATAAGCAAAAATTAATACAGCAAGGATCCGTTTGGTTTCATTCATGATCAAAATGTTTAGGATTGTTTCGTCATACAAGGTACAAAATAATGCGAATTTATTACTTTTGGCACGGGAATCAAATTCAAGCCAATGACCAAAACGAGTTACCATCTCAAATCTCTTGTTTCCGGGAAGACCTTCGACGACAAAGATTGGATGCTGGAAGCACCAAACGAAAGCCAGCCAGGCTTTATCCGTGCCATATACGACAAAAAGCAAATTGATTTTAAAAGCAACGATTTTGGCATTTACAAATATTCCGATTGGCTGCCTGTTCACAGGCACCTGAAAGGTTCTGCACCACCGGTGACATACAAAAGTGAAGGCCTTGCCAAAGAACTGGGCCTAAAAAACCTGTATATCACCTTTAGCGGCTACTGGCCTGAAAAAGGGGGAATGATGAAAACCTGCTCATTCAAAGAAACGGAGGCATATTCCGTTTGTGGCAGAATGAACAGCCAAAGTGATAAAATTCTTGTTGTTGCATCCGCAGGAAATACAGCGCGGGCCTTTGCCAGGGTTTGCTCAGACAACAACATTCCTTTATTACTCACTGTACCCGAAG
The DNA here is from genome assembly GCA_018401355.1 of Bacteroidales bacterium. Lineage (GTDB taxonomy): Bacteria > Bacteroidota > Bacteroidia > Bacteroidales > B18-G4 > M55B132. Next base: position 5,713 of record JAGYLD010000022.1, on the reverse strand, counting down.
ACAATATTGACGTGCTTTGGTTTGACTCCCCTATCAATGATAATGTCAGGCTCATCGTTTCAGAAAAAGGAAGTGATTATTTTGATGCCATCCACCTTTCAAACATTGCCTGCCGGCACCCGGGGTTCTTTCCTGAAGGCGGAGCTAAAAACGTAGCCAGGCGCGATGGCATGGGAACAACCGTTTTGTCTGCTGCCGAATTCATTGGGAAGATCCCGGATTACTACTTTCAGGCCATTGGTAGCGGTACAGGTGCCATAGCTGCATGGGAGGCCAATTTAAGGTTGATCCAGGATGGCCGTTTTGGAAAGAATAAAATGAAGCTGATGGTGTCACAAAACTATCCCTTTACTCCCATTTTCGATGCATGGAAAGCCGGTTCAAGAAATATCCTGGCAATGGATGACGAAATTGCAAGAAAGCAGGTGGCGGAGATAAGTGCAAAAGTCCTTTCCAACCGAAAACCACCTTACTCCCTGATCGGTGGACTTTTTGATGCCATGACAGATGCCGGCGGAGATGTGATCATTTGCAATAATGAAGAAGCAATCATAGCCAATGACCTTTTTGAAAAATTCGAAGGCATAGACCTTCACCCGGCAGCAGCAATTGCAACAGCATCACTGATACAAGCTGTAAGCGAAAATATGGTAGAAAAAAATGCGGTTATCATGCTTAATATTACAGGAGGTGGGGAAGAAAAATTTAAAAAGGAAAACAGACTTCATTATCTTAAACCCTCTCTTTTCTTTAAAATTGATCCTGATCCTGAAGAAGTTTTTGAAAATATTGAAACCCTGTTTTAATTTGGATACAGATGAAAATCGCTGTTACCGGAGCCAGCGGCCATGTAGGGAACAACCTGTGCAGAAAGCTCAGCTCTCTGGGACATAATCTCAAAGGCTTGAAACACCATTCTGCTGATAGCCTCAAAAATGTCGAAATGCAACTGATTGAAGGCGATGTTCTCATTCCAAACTCCCTCAATAACCTCGTAAAAGATGCTGAAGTTGTATTTCACCTGGCCGCAAAAATAGACCTCCTCGGCAATAAGAAATCAATGTTTACCACAATTGTAGAAGGTACAAAGAACATCATCGAGGCATGCATCAGGAATAATGTACGAAGGCTGATCCATTTCAGTACCATACACGCCATCGATCACTCCAACAATACTTCTCCCCTTGACGAGAACCGTCCATTGATTTCGAAAAGCAGGATCATGTACGAAACCTCAAAGGCAAAGGCTGAAAAGCTTATACAGGACATCCCGACAGAAATTCTTGAAACAATTGTTTTGAACCCAACGGCCATCATGGGTCCTAATGATTTTGCACCTTCAATGTCAGGACAGCTGATCCGGCAACTCAGATCAAATTCTATTCCTGCAATTATTCCCGGAGGATATAATTGGGTTGATGTCAGGGATGTAGTGAATGCAGCATGCAATGCGACCCTAAAAGGAGTGCCTGGTAAGCGCTATATCTTATCGGGAAAGTGGCATAGCCTGAAGGAAATTTCTCTGATGGTTGAAGAATTAACCGGAAATAATACGCCAAAACTGGAAATGCCAATGTTCATTGCCTGGTTGGGCTTACCATTTATTCAGGCGATGTCATGGTTTAAAAAAGAGCAACCATTGTATACAAAGGATTCATTGATGGTGGTTGCAGGTAGCAGCAGAAATATTGACAATTCAAAAGCAAAAAAGCATCTTGATTTTAAACCAAGGCCATTAAAAGATACCATCCGGGATACAATTCAATGGTTCGATCAATATAAGAAATAAAGGTGCTACCCTACATGACACAATTTTCGCAAGCCAATATCATCCTTAATGGCAAATGTCTTGCCTTTTATTTCAAGCAGTCCGTCTTGCTGAAAATTTTTCAGGATACGAATGACATTTTCCGTTGACATTCCAGCCAGTTCAGCCAATTCTTTTCTGGTTAGGTGAGGATAGGTCATGCCTCGATTGCCACAGCAGAGAAAACAGCCGAATTGCAGCCATCACGAAGAAGTCGAAGAAGCTGTTGGTTGTTAATATGCAGATCCTGTTTTTTTTATTGCATTGATAGATTTATATCTTTAAATTTGACGATATAAATACCTCAAATCAAATGCGATGAAAAAACTCCCTTTATTATCAACTTTTATTTTCTTGTTTATCATGGCAATACAAGCCATCATGGCCCAAAACTATGTCAGCACTGAGCCTCAAAACAAGAACGCCATCCTGGAAGAATTTACAGGGGTTCGTTGCCCCAATTGTCCGTCAGGGCATCAGGTAATGGCATCCATACTGCAAAACAACCCGGGCAGGGCTTTTTGCGTAGCCTATCACCCGTCAAATTCCAGCTATACGCAACCTTACGCGGGCAATCCTGATTTCAGGAGGACATATCCCAATGCATTTTATTCAACTCCATATTGCGGAAGTTCCAGGTTTATGCCAAGTTCATTTATCCAAAGGAGGGAATGGAATGGTGAGAAAATTCAAAGTAGAACTGTATGGACCCAGCATGCAAATACCATCATGGGCGAATCTTCACCCCTGAATGTCGGGATGGCCTCAACCTTCAATCCATCCACCAATATGCTGGATGTCACTGTAGAAATATATTTTACCGAAACCGTGCAACAGGATGTCCGGCTGTATGTTACCCTGGCCGAAAACGACCTTATTGCCCAGCAGTCCGGAGGATCTGCAAGTTACGTTCACAAACATGTTTTCAGAGAATCATTTGCAGCCCAATGGGGTGACCAGTTACGTGGCTCCACAGTACAAGGATCCCTGGTGGTAATGAATTACAGCTTCGATAATTCAAATATGGGTTATAACATGGACAATTGCGAGCTGCTGGCCTTTGTTGTGGATTACAACAGTGAAGAAGTGATCAGCGGGGTGGGTGTAGATGTCGGTGATCACACAATCATTCCTCCTACAGCAGATTTCTCTGCTGCCGATACGACGGTCGGACTTGGAACGACCGTTGCCTTTGAAGATGAATCCACTGGTGATCCAACAGAGTGGGAATGGACATTTGACGGAGGAGATCCTGCCTCATCTTCACTTCAAAATCCTCCGCCTGTCATGTATAATACCATTGGTAACTATTCAGTAACTCTGTCTGTTAGCAATGCTGCCGGACAAAGTGAGGTGACCAAGACGGATTACATCGTTGTGGGTTATGCCCCGGAATCCGACTTCGAAGCGGACAATACCAATATTGTGGAGGGTGAAACGGTGCAGTTCACGGATTTATCGACACATACCCCCCTTGCATGGGCATGGTCTTTCCCGGGAGGAGATCCGGATGCATCCAATGAACAGACCCCCCCTGCTATACAATATGATGTTCCCGGAGAATATAATGTAACCTTGATGACTTCCAACGAGTTTGGAGAAAGCATTCTGGCAAAAGAGGCATATATCCATGTGGGTGGAGTAGGTTTACACGAAACAAACCCTGATGGTAATGTTGTGATGTACCCTAATCCCTGCAAAGATGCTTTGCACATTGAATTTAACAGGAAGTCAGTTCTGAGTGTGGTGAAAATTATTGCTCCGGATGGGAAAAATGTGATGAATATCCCGGTAAATTCCGGCATGGTTCAATTGCTTACAATGGATTTATCACATCTTCAAAATGGTGTCTATTTTGTTGTAATCCAGGATGATGCTTCAACTATTATAAGAAAAATCATCAAAACAAATTAATCTGCGATAATCTGTGTAATCTGTGGTGAAATCAATAACCAAGGATTACACGGATTTTTATTGAACGACCAGAATTTTTCCTTTCGTATATCCTGAATTATCATTTTTCAGGGTAAACATATACATTCCTGATCCAAGGAAATTGCTGTCAATGAAGAAGTAATTATTGGATGTTTCACTTTGCCACACTATTTTTCCGCTCATATCCGCAACCAACAGTGTTGTTTCAACATTATCAGGATTGTTAAAAAGCAGCCTGGAACGGCCTTTTACCGGATTAGGCTGGACTGAAAAGCCCTCATCATTCAAAACAAGATATTCTATTGCAACCGGACTGCTGTTCCCCAGGATGCCCATTTCAAGGCGGTAGAGGTTTGTCTTGTTCTTTTCAGGATTGGAATCGGTAAAATCATAGGATACAGAAACATCAGGATTACCACATACACCGGGAATTTCTCCGATATTCTCATAACCAATACCCTCACTGAAACGTTGAATCCTTGTTCCATCACAGGTATTCCCGGCTTTTATTGTCCAGCGCAAATAAATGCCGTCATCCTGCTGCACAGCAAAAAATCCTGACAGGAAAGGATCAGCTTCCTGGGAATATATCCTGGCCTCAGCAAATACTAAAAGCAATACAAACAGAAATATCCTGATCAACATATATGTATAACAACATATTACAACAAAAGTTGCCTGGGAGGTGCATTATGTCAGCATTATAAAACAAAGCCAATAAAACTGCTCACCACAATATATAAGAATGGTTACCGGCACAAAAAAACCGGCCTTTTCCGGGGCCGGTTTGTTATGAAAAAGCAATTTAGATTATTTAGTTGGTGGGAGTATTACCTCGTCAATCACATGAATTACTCCATTAGCTCCTTGAACATCGACAATAACTACATTGGCAGTTCCATTTAAGGTAACACCATTTGAGTTAGCAACAACATCAATGCTGGCACCATTCAGTGTTGGCACCATTCCTGTGGAAACCATATCAGAACGAACATTGCCATTCACTACATGATATAATAATATTGGTGAGAGCTGGGCTGCAGTTAAATCTGCAATGCCTGAAACACCCAAATCATTGAAAAGGTCCTGGAAAGCATCATTTGTTGGTGCAAATACAGTAAAAGGGCCTTCAGCATTTAAGGCATCAACTAAGTTTGCCTTTACCACTGCTTCAACCAAAATACTGAAAGCCGGATTACTAATGGCCATGTCAACAACAGTTGGAGGCAGCATAACCTTGTCTATAACATGAATCACACCGTTAGATGCATCAATATCAGCTGTTGTTACATTTACATCGCCATTGATTTGAACTCCATTACCAACAGTTACGTATATCTGTACGGTATTTCCATTTGGTCCGCTGGTGTTGATGGTTTCAAAATAGCCAGTGCTTATTCCACTTGATTCAGCCTTTACTCCCAGAACATGATATAGTAAAATTGGTGTCAGAGTTTCTGCAGTCAGATCATTGATGCCTGAAACACCAAGATCAGTGAAAAGCTGATTGAAAGCATCGTTTGTTGGCGCAAATACAGTAAAGGGTCCGTCGGCTTCCATAGCCTGAACAAGATTCGCTTTTTGAAGGGCTTCAACTAAAGTGCTGAAGTTATTGTCTTCAACTGCTATGTCAACAATCGTTTTGGGTTGGGGAGCCGGAGCCGGCTGAACGTCATCATCGTCATCTTTATCGCATGACGCCAGCATGAATGTCAGTGCCAAAGCCGGCACCAGGAACATTGATTTAAAAATTGTTTTCTTCATCGTTATATTTTTTTAAGGTTGTTAATTAATTGAATTTATATGTCCTCAGCATGCTGATGATGAGGAAGCTTTCTTTTTCTTCTCTGGTACAAGAACATTGTCGATCACATGGATAACTCCGTTTTTAGCTTCAATATCTGTTACCACAACTTTTGAGGTTTTGTTGATCTTTACACCACCATCACTGACCATGATCTCGAGGTCTGA